>CAXBSB010000178.1:0-16702 GCA_963977965.1 uncultured Schlesneria sp. | reverse complement strand
AAGGACTTCCACCTTCCCGATTTAGCACACTTGCAATCGCACGCACTGGCGATCCAAGGCAATCGCCAGTGGCACCCGTGCGGCACAGTATTCAAGGAGGATCAAATTGCTCAGACGCATTATTCATTTGGCGCAAACAAAGTGTCCTGACCGTCCTGACCCGTTTTTTTCGATCGGAGGAATGCGTTGCGATATAAGAAGCACTTGTTTGCGTTATTGGTCGAGACTCGTTGATCAGGCCTCAGTTTTAGCTTAGTTTTCGGCCAACTCGGGCCACGCATGTCCCCGATGAAAAGAAATGAGCGCCGAAGGCAACAATTCAGGGTTGGCCCCAACACAAGAAATCCGGCTGTCGGTTCAGTGGTCCCCAACACGGCGCGAGAGTCACCTGAATCGGGACTCATTTGGGCTTGGGTTCAAGCACCTTGGTCACGACGAAAAAACTGTAGAATTGGAAGTTCTGCTGCGCATCGGGCTCGAGCCAAAAAGGTGGGCCGTTGAACTCCCCGGATTCGTAGCCTTCAAAACGATAGTGCTTCTTTTTTTCGATCCTGACCTTGCCTCGAATCTGGATATAGACCCGCTGCTTCAGGGCGTTGCCATCGACTGATGATACGCCCAGCGAATTGTCGGCAACCATAACTTGATCTGGTGAATCACCTTCGATGACGATGCGGCGACCGAGAGGTTGATTTAAGCGACCAGTAATGCCAGACATCAAGTCGCTCACGTTGATGTCGCCGGCCGCGACAGGAGAAACGCAAAGCAACATCGCGAAACAGAAGTATCTCATGTTTTGGTTTTCCAGAGTTTCCCATCCGAATGTGCCACGTCACCCAGCCACAACGAACTAACGTTGCAAACGCCCGTGGTTAAGGGGATCAGACCCTCTCCGGGCATACGATTTCCAAATCAAATCGACTGCCTCCAAAGGGTCTGGCCCCTTTTACCACGGGCGGCCAACACTTTGAACCGCCAACGACTGCGAGTCAAGTTGACTGACTCCGCCGTGATGGCTTCTGAAATTGCAGAATTTCGAATCGTTGCCACACAAACGCATTCACGAAGTTCAAGGCGTTTCATTCGATTGGCTTCTTTCGCATTCCCTCACCCCAACCCAAGACATCTAATTCATGAGTCCAGGAATGCCCCGACGGCGATGATAATTCGATGTTGAAACGTGCATTCCGTTGCCGGTAAGGTTACAACTACGAAACCGAGGTGACCGGAATCCTCGGGTGGCCCGTCCTGGTGCTTTTTTCAGAGTTGACCCACAAACAAGAACACGAACGAACTGACCGCGGCACAGCGACAAAATCCCTATGAACGCCTGGCTCGCTAATCATTTTTTCAACCCAACGTTCGTCGCTGGCGGCGCCTGTCTGATCGCCGCCCCGATCATTATCCACCTCATCAACCGCATGCGCTACAAGCGGGTTCGGTTCGCTGCAATGGAATTCCTGCTCGCCAGCCAGCAGCGGAATCGTCGTCGACTGCTTCTCGAACAACTGCTTCTACTCCTGCTGCGAATCCTGATCGTGGCGGCGATCGTCCTGCTGATTTCGCGGTTGATTCTTGATCCTTCGCAGATGTCGGTATTCCGCGGAGCTCGTTCGCACCATGTGGTGCTACTCGATGACAGCCTTTCCATGCGAGACCGCTGGGGCGAAACCAGTTCGTTTGCGGAATCACTGAAGATCGTCAATCGACTCGCTGCCGGTGGGGCAGAACAGCCAAACACCCAGAAACTGACACTGCTCAGGCTGTCACGGCCCGATCAGCCGATCCTGTCGGAACGCGAAGTGAACGAAGACTTCGTCACGGAACTCTCCACCAAGCTCGATCAGGCTGCGTTCCCGTGCACGCATCGATCACTCGATCTGGTTGCGGGATTGCAGGCAGTCCGCAAGTTACTCTCGGAAGAACGAGGGACCGTGCAGCATCTGCACGTGATTTCGGACTTCCGCGAACGCGACTGGCAAGACCAGAAAGCGATTTCAGCCGCCATTGAAGAGCTGACGTCGGCGGGCGTTTCCGTCAATCTTGTGCGAACTGTTCCTGATCAGCATTCCAATCTGGCTGTTTCGATCCTGTCGGGTGACATCCAGGTCGCGGCCGCCGATGTTCCGCTACGATTGAAGATTGGCGTCAAGAATTCGGGACCGCAGGTTGCTACTGACGTTCGACTGGCGATTTTTGACAACGACGAAAAGGTTCCTGCCAGCATCGTCTTCGAAAAGATTGATCCTCAAACCGAAGTGATTCATGAGGCCGATGTCCGCCTGACCACATCAGGACGGCATAAGTTGCGAGTCAGCATCGATGCCGATTCACTGGTCGAAGACAACTCGCGATTCCTGGCTGTTGATGTTCCGAAAGCGGTGCCAATCCTGATCATCGACGGAAATCCGGGTGGTGAAGATGGATCGTATGTTTCGGAAGCACTGGCGGCTGACCCTAAGAGTACCGGGTTTGCCCCTGTCATTGAGAACGTCGAGTACCTGCGCCGTCGACCGCTCGATGGATTCCGGGCCATATATATGCTGAACGTCCCCGAGATCCCACCGGATGGGCTGGATGCTCTGGAACGCTATGTCTCTGCCGGGGGTGGGCTGGCCTGGTTCGCGGGCGATTCGTTACGGTCGGCTCATTACACTGAGATGCTGTATCGCGACGGGCAGGGGCTGTTCCCCGTACCACTGGAAACGTCCACACGAGAACTGTTTGCAGACCCGACAAATGCAGGGGCCGATCTGCAGGTCGTTGATCATCCGATCTTCCGGCTGTTCTCACTGGATCCGACCTATCTGCAGCCGATTCGAATTGAGAAATACTTCCCCGCAACGAAGGATTGGGTGAAGGATGATCAGGTGCGGAAGGATCGAGTTCGTACGCTGGCCACCCTTCGCAGTGGTGATCCACTCGTCCTGGAACACAAGTACGGGAATGGTCAGGTCGTGACAGTCCTGACAACGGCGTCGCCCGAATGGAACAACTGGCCGACCGATTACAGCTACGTTGTCATGCAACTGGAACTCGTCAAACGAATTGCTCGATCCGATCGAAGTCCGGAAACGCGACAGGTGGGTGAAGCCATTCAATTGTCACTCAATCCAGCCGATTACATGGACACGGTCGAGATTGTTTCGCCGGGCCGCGAAGGGGAGCGGACCACACGTTTGCAGGCAGCGCCCGAGCAGGCCGCCGCGCCAGCACCAGCCTCGTCCAAGCCTGCACCCATGAAGCTGGTGACGTCATTCAGTGACACCGACGATCCCGGGATCTACACGATCCGGTTGAAAGGGCAGAATCAGGTTGCTGAAGAGCGACTGATGACATTCAACGTCTCACCACGTGAAAGTGATCTGAAGCTCGCCCCAACTTCGGAGATCCGAAAACGCCTGAACGGAAACGACAAGGTCACGATTCAGGAGTTTGGCCAACTGGACTGGGTCCAGGGGAAAGAGGCGGGTTCTGAGATTCGTCAATGGTTGCTTTGGATCCTGTTGTTCCTGATGATTGCCGAACAGGCTCTGGCCTATCGACTCAGTTACCACCGCACCTCAACTGCAGCACAACCGGCGGCACGCGGCCGACGGGGTGAGTCTGCCCGACGAACTACAACAACGGCATGAACCCTAGCGCACTTTCACCACTGTTGTTTTTAGCAGCCGATGCTACGGCCACGCTCACGTCGCGCGAACTCGATCTGCCCGAGACACCTCTCGGCTGGATCATGCTGCTCGGGGGAGGCCTGCTGGTCTTTCTGTGGGTCGTCTGGTTGTATCTGCGTGACACTCACGAACTCTCTGCCTGGTGGAAGGCCTGGCTGACAGCATTGCGTCTGTCGGTACTGGCAATCCTGCTGCTGATCGCCTTGAATCCATCCGACCGAACCCAGAAACAGGCCTTCCGTCCTTCGCGAGTCGCCGTTGTCGTTGACACGTCACTCTCGATGAGACATCCGGCCGAAGCCCCTGATAGTGAAAATTCCCCCGCCGATAAGGGGCCGTCGCGAGCCGAAGCCATCAAACAACTGCTGGCAAGTTCACCCTTGATTGAACAACTGCGAAAGCAGCATGAGGTCAGTGTTTTCACGTTTGATGAACGGCTGGACGGTCCTCATCGCGTCTTCCCGATGATTCAGGAGTCGCCAGACAAATCGGATAAGACTGCCGAGGCGGCTCAAGCACAGAAACCCAAAGAGACGCCTCTGGACTGGGACGAAACCCTGCGTCCGCGAGGTGTCGAAACACGTCTGGGTGAAAGCCTGTCCGAATTGATTCGTCAGGCGGCAGGTCGCACGTTATCAGGCGTCGTGATCTTTTCAGACGGGGGATCGAATGCCGGGGTCGATACGATTACTGCTCACGATCGCGCTGTTGCAACGCGAACTCGATTGATCACGGTGGGAACGGGAACCACTCAGCAACCCGTCAATCTTGCGATCGCAGAAGTGGCTGCTCCGACCGACGTTGCCATCAACGATCCCTACGAAATTAAAGTGTTTTTGCAGGGACAGGGACTGGCGGGTAAGGAAGCGGAAGTGGAACTGCTCGCCCTGGGCGAGGGCGAAGAGGGCGATCCGACGTTGATCGAGAAGAAAACGGTCACGTTGCTCGAAGATGGTATTCGTGCCGAAGTCAGCTTCCCGCGGACCCCGACCTTGGCGGGAAAAACAACCTACACGATTCGGACAACGCCGGTTGTTCGAGTCACGGAGTTCAACGTTCAGGACAACGTTCAAAAGCCATCGGTCAAAGTTTTTGATCGCCCGACAAAAGTGCTGCTCGTTGCGGGCGGCCCGATGCGAGATTATCAGTTCGTCCGAAACCTGCTGTTCCGGCACAAATCGTTCGACGTTGATGTCGTTCTGCAGTCGGGGGCTCCAGGGACGAGTCAAGAATCTGACAAACTGTTGCTGACATTTCCCGACACACGCGAAGAGCTTTACGACTACGATGCGGTGATTGCATTTGACCCTGACTGGAAGGCGATTCCAGAGGCGGCCATTCCCTTGCTGTACGACTGGGTGGCTGATGAGTCGGGTGGGTTGATTCTGGTGGCTGGCGATGTGAATACCCAGCAACTGGCTACGGGCGGACTGGATGAAGTCGATGATGAATTGAAGCCGCTGCGGAATCTGTATCCGGTCGTGTTGAGCTCGTTCTTTACGGCTGCTCGATTCGATCAGGATTCCAGTCAGCCATGGCCGATCGCGTTTACGCCAGAAGGGCAGGGGGCTGGTTTCCTTCAATTGACGGATGACCCTGTCACGTCTGCCGCTCGCTGGAAGGAATTCTCAGGGTTCTATCGGGCCTACCCGACGGGGGGCCATAAGGCTGCTGCCCGAATCTATGCTCGCTATTCCGATCCTCGTGCAGCGACCGAGCCACCAATCCTGATGGCGTCGCAGAACGTGGGGCGAGGTCAATCGTTCTATCTGGGAAGCCCGGAAATGTGGCGATTGAGGTCCGTCGGCGATGCCGACTACGACCGGTTCTGGATCAAGCTGATTCGTGAAATCGCTCAAGGACGAACCAAGAAGGGGGTCAAACGAGGATCTCTGCGGCCGGAAAGCGAAAAAGTGACACTCGGTCAGACCGTCCGGGTTTTCGCACGGTTGCTGGATGCTCAGTTTGCTCCGCTCGATGTTGAAAGCATTCCGTTCGAATTGTTCGACCCGACAGGTCGACCGTTGACTCCGATCCGCCAGCTTCGACGTGAACAGTCGCAGCCCGGTGAGTACGTCGGCGATTTTCGAGCGAGTCTGCCTGGAACGTACAAGCTGGAACTGCAGCTTCCTGATTCTCGTGAACGCCTGAATGCTGAAGTTGCGGTGACGACCCCGAAGCTGGAAGACGAAGACATTCGGCAGAACGTTCGGTTGTTGACGGAATTGGCTCGGGATACCGGAGGACAGTATCTTCCACTGGATAAGGCTGCCGCAGAAATTCCGACGTTGTTGCCCAATCGCGGGGAACAGTTTTATATTCCAGAACGTCTCAGAACCTTGTGGGACCGGGATTGGGTCATGTATTTGCTGGTCGGTTTGTTGTCGGTGGAATGGCTGACCCGCAAACTTCTGAAACTTGCATAACTGGTCTGGTACGTTTTTCCATGAACAATTCCCTTCCTGCTGAAGCGATCGATGTCCTGAACCGGCTGAAGTCCCGGATCAGGCAGTACGTGCTGTTCGAGGGACTTGCACTGGTCGTCGTCCTGCTGGGGACGCTTTTCTGGGGAAGTTTTCTGGTCGACTGGTGCTATTTTCAGCTCAGCCGACTGGAGTTGCCTCGCTGGTTTCGGGCAACGTTTCTGGTCCTTGGGATCGGGACGCTGGCTTTTGGCGTCGTGGCCTGGATAGCCCTGAGACTTCTCCGTTCCCTCCGCTCGAAAGCCCTGGCGCTGGTTCTTGAACGTCGGTTTCCAGAACTTGATGACCGTTTGATTACAGCGGTCGAAGCGGCAGATGGAGCGGAACCTGATTCCAGCCCAATCACTGCGGCGATGCTTCGTCAGACGATCACCGATGCCGCTCGTACGGCCAGTTCGCTGGATCTGGGGAGCGTTTTTGACAAGCGACCAATCCGTCGAGCCGTTTTGATTGCATCTGTCCTGGTTGCCTCAATCCTGGGATTGGCCGTCACAAACAGTGCGGCGATGGAGCGATGGATTGCCGGTTACCTCAATTTGCGAGACGGCTATTGGCCTCGCGAAACCGAACTGATCGTCCGCGTGGTCACACAGCCAGGCGACCGGATTCGTGAGTTTGTTGATGGCAGGTTCAAGCATGCAAAAGGGACGGATCTGACAATTCAGGTCGATGTCCGTGAAGGGAAGAAAGCACCGTCGCAGGTCCGGCTGGACGCTCGCCTGGCGAACGGACGTGGCACAATCCGCGTGCTTCTGACTCGAGTCGGAGACGAACCGTTCCGGCACACGCTTCCCGGGCTGCTGGACGATGCCGATATCTGGGTCACGGGGGGTGACTTCACGAACCCAAGCGCCTATCGCGTTCAAGTCGTTCAGCCACCGGATGTTCAGCACATTGCCCTGCATTGCCTGTTTCCTGAATATACGGGGATGAATCAGCGAAAGGGTGGGGAGGTCGTTCGGACGCGACAACAGGTCGATGGAGCTCAGATTTCTCTGCCGCTGGCAACCGATTTCATCCTCGATATTGCTGCCAATAAATCTCTGCAAAACATTCGGATGGAGGGAGATGCAGGTCCGGAACGCTGGGAAATCGAACTGAATTCCGCGGGCAAATCCAACGCTGCCGTAATTCGCCTGAAATCCCTCGACGGCAAACCCGAGATCGTGGTTCCGCTGCCGGACAAAGTGATTGATGCGGCATGGTCCAGCCAGCACGACGTGGTGGCACTGCCGTTCGTGCTTGCTCCTGATGGTGCCGTCCGGCTGCCGAAGGTCGTCCGCGAGGCGGCTGAAAACAAGACGCCACTCGCGTTTCCGCTGCCATTGCCTCCAGATTCGGCGATCCGAATCATCCTGGAAGACTCTGACGGGATCAGCGGAATCGCTCCGACGCGATTCACGATCAACGGGATCGTCGATCAGCCTCCCGTTGTGACGACTCAGTTGCGAGGGATCGGTTCGTCGATCACTCGCAAGGCCCGAATCCCCGTAACAGGAACACTGGTCGACGACTACGGAGTCGTTTCGTCCCGTTTTGAATATCGTGTCGACGATTCGCAAGTCTGGTTGCCACGCAGTTTTCAGTCGCCGCCGACGGGAACTCGACGGGAGTTTGAACTGAGTCGGACCGAGACGGAAAAGTTTGAACGATTCGATGTCCTTCCGCTCGACCTTTCGATCGGAAAGCGTTTGTCGTTGTCTGTTTCGGCCACCGACGGATGTACCGTCGCGGACCTCCATCCGGCTGTGACGGCAGCGGCTGCCAAACCTGCCGAGGGCGAAGATCCAAAGCCTCAGTCCACCGGCCCGTCTCACCAGGCCCTGGGAATGAAATACGTCTTCACGATCATTTCAGAAGAGGAATTGCTATCAAACCTGTACGCTCGTGAAATCAATATTCGCAAGCGGTTTGAGCAGATCATCACAGAATTGAAGCAGGCACGGGATGAGATCAAGGTTCAGCGAACCAAGGCGGATGAAGCGGCAAAACTGAAAAAAGAGGGAGCCAGTCCCGAAGCAGAAGGCCTGGTTGCACTCGCACAGGGGCTGGCTGCCTGTGCGGACCGGACTTTGCACACGATTCGCAAGAATGCCGTCGAAACGGCCGGGGTAGAATCGTCGTTCGTCGACATCCGTGAGGAACTGGTCAACAACGCCGCCGACACTCCGCTGATGCTCGAACGGCTGGACGATCGGATTATTGCACCGTTGAGAAAGGTGAATCAGGGGGGATACCCGGCAACCGATGCTGCCTTGGGACTGTTCAAGCTGGCTCTGGAAAAGAACACAGACCCCGCAGGTCCGATGGACAGTGCTGCCGACTCGCTGGATTCGATGATTAAAACGATGGAACAGATCCTGTCTGAAATGAGGGAACTCGCGAAATTCCATGAGGTTGTGGAACAATTGAAGTCCAACATCAAAGCACAACAGGATCTGCTGGAAGAGACGAAACGAAAACGAAAAGAGAATGCCATCAAGGGATTGCTGGAATAATGAGTGGTGCCGGTCGCAATTCCATGTCATGTCTGAACATGGGATGCGACCGAAATTCGGGTGCAATTGGTGGTGATATGGTGAATCGAGCGAGAGAACCTGAATTCAGGGTGCCACGGTTTTGGAGTCTTCGACAAGGCCGTGCGTTCTCGGCGGAATGTCGTCGTGTGGCGTTATTCGCACGGGGAATGGATTGGCGATTCGCGTCGCTCCACGACCAAAGACACGGCCTTGTCGAAGACTCCAAAACCGTGGCACCCCGCATGGACGGCTTCCTGTGACCACCAGAGAACGACTGCGCCCCCGAAATTCCACGATTTCCAGTTTCGGATTTCATAATGCATGGTCGAGGATATACTGTACAGATCCTGTAATCTTGGAGGTCGAGCGATGAAATCTGCGGTCGCGCTGTTCCGGGGACTGTTCTGTCAGTGTCTCATCGTCCTGCTGGCGGGCATCAATCTGCCCGACTGTGCTGCCCAGGATTCGCCGAAACCCCCTGCGACACCAGCACCTGCGGCGACTGCGAAGCCCGCTGCTGACAAGCCTGCAGCAGACGCACCTCCACTGGCCGCAACTCAAGATGCGATCACGATGCGGTACAAGCGGTTTGAGGACACACTCAACCAGCTTTCCGAATACCTGAAGAAATCCGACCCTCAACGTGCCGAACTGCTGACTCGAGCCTTTGGCAAGAGCCAGGAAGGGCAGGTTCAGGAGCAACTGAAACGCATCGCAGCCACACTGAAGGATGACCGGCTGGGTGATGCAATCGAACGTGAAGAAGAAGTCATTGCTCATATGCAGGCGGTTCTCGAACTGCTGATGAGCGAGGATCGTCGGGACGAAATCGAAAAGGAACGTGCTCGGATCAAGGATTTGATCAAGGACGTCGATCGGCTGATTTCAAAGCAGACAGACGCTCGCATTACGACCGAACGAGGTGGTGATCCCAAGGATCTGGAACGAGATCAAAAGCAGGTCGCCGACGGTACTCAGAAGCTGGTCGACAAGATCGAAGGCCAGGACGCGAAGAAAAACGCGGACAAGCAGAAGTCGGGCAAGAACGACAGCGGCAAAAAGTCTGATCCGAAAGAAGGCGATTCAAAAGACGGTGATCCTAAAGACGGGGACAAGAAGGATCCCAAGGACGGTTCGGATCCCAAGGATTCTGACAGCAAAGAGTCAAAACCAGGTGACCCGAAAGACGGGAAGAGCGGCAAACCTTCAGACCCGAAGGATTCAAAGCCGGGTGACCCCAAAAAAGGTGATCCGAAAGAAGGGAAACCTTCAGACCCCAAAGAGGGCAAACCGAGTGATCCGAAAGAGGGCGATCCCAAGCAGGATCCAAAAGACAAGAAACCGGGCGAGGACAAACCATCGGATCCGAAGGACGCCAAGCCTGGCGATAACAAAGAATCCAAACCGTCTGACCCGAAGTCAGGTAAGCCAAAATCGGGGAAGCCACAGTCCGGAAAGCCTCAACAAGGGAAGCCTCAGGAAGGCGAACAGCCCGATCAACCTGATCAGGATAGCCCCGATCAAAAACAATGGGATCAGCAGAAAGACGATCAGAAATCCGACAAGACTCCTGGCCGCGATGAAATCGAGAAGGCCAAGAAGCAGATGGACCGCGCCATCGAGGAGTTGAAAAAGAAACAGAACAACAAGGCGTCGGACAGTCAGGACAAGGCCTTGGCAGATCTGCAGAAGGCCAAGGAAAAACTCGAAGAGATTCTGCGACAACTGCGAGAAGAAGAACGAGCCATGGTGCTGGCCGCACTGGAAGCTCGCTTCCGCGATATGTTGCAGCGTCAGGAAGCCATTAATCTTGCGACACTGGCCATCCATACGGTTCCTGCAGACAAGCGAACGGACCGCCATCGCAATCGCTCCGTGGAACTGGCTCGCAACGAAGACGAAATCTCGCTGCTGGCCGCCAAGGCACTGACACTGCTGCGCGAAGAAGGATCGTCTGTCGCGTTCCCGGAAGCGGTCGAGCAGATCCGGGATGATATGTTGACTGTCTCGCGCCGGCTGGAACGAGTCGATGTGGGTGAGATCACGCAGAACATCGAACAGGACATCGTTGAGTCGCTGAAAGAGATCCTGGAGGCGCTGCAAAAAGAAATCGAAAAGATGAAGGATCAGAAGCAGCAACAGCAGCAGCAACAACAACAGCAACAGCAGCAACAGGACAAACTGGTCGACAAGCTTGCCGAACTGAAGATGCTGCGAAGCCTGCAATACCGCGTCAATCGACGAACGAAACAGATGGGACGTCTGGTCGATGGCGAACAAGCGCTGGACACAGACGTCGTTTCACAGCTTCGCGAACTGTCAGATCGTCAGTCCAAGATTCAACGGGCGACTCACGATCTGGCGACTGGCAAAAATGAATAATTGGCAAGTGAACGATGAGCGGTCGATGAACGAGGATTCTTCCATGTGGACTCCGTTAAACCTTCGATGGATTCTTACAAATCTCGGAGTGATCGCGTTGTCGGCCTCGCTGACTCTGTCTGCCTCGGCAGCCAACGATGTCTATGCCCCCGCCAAGGCAGACGACGTCCGCAGCCAGGTGCTGACTTGGGCGGCGTCACAACCGAATGTCACCGATCAGCAGAAGCAGGATCTGGCAGCACTCTGGAGTGCTGAACCGGCGACGGAAGAGCCTGACAGACTGCTGGACCTGCTCGCCCGATCATTCGCGGCCGTCGATCCCGATGCAGCCAAACTGGTCACAGCCTGTAATGGATCGGCATCGGTTCTGGTTCCGCCGGACGGAGCATTTCTGAAGCAGCCGGGCCGCGATCCATTTCTTGTTGCCAACCTTGGTTTGTTCTACGGCCGTTATCTTGTGGAACGTCGCATGTTTGACGAAGCCGTCGAACAGCTTGGCGCCGTCGATCCGCGTCGAGTCGTTGATCCGGCGAGTCTCTTCTTCTTCAAAGCGGTCGCACACCAGGGACTGCTGGAAGTGAAGCCCGCACTCAGTACCGTGGATCAATTATTGAAAAACGTCGAGCGAGTTCCCGTTCGTTATTCGGCGACAGCCACGCTGATGCAGGCTGATCTGCAGGCCCTGCAGGAAAAATCACTCGGCGAAGTCGCCCGTCTGATGAGTGACTCTGAACGCCGTCTTGATCTTGGTCGAGCCGGTGAGAAGGTGCAGGGGGTCCAGGAGCGGATCATCAGCGAACTGGATGAGATCATCAAGAAAATTGAACAGCAGCAGGGTGGTGGTGGCGGCAGCGGAGATGGTGAAGGAAGTGGCCAGGGACAATCGAATAGCCCTGCCAACGACAGCCGCGTGAAGGGTTCCGAAGCTCCCGGTGATGTCGACAAGAAGAAGTTCAAGAACGAAGGCCAGTGGGGCAACCTTCCCGAAAAGGATCAGGCGAAAGCCAAAAGCGATCTCAACCGCAATTTCCCGTCACATTACAACCGTGCCGTCAACGAGTATTTCCGCAAGCAGAGCGAACGAGTTGCGAAGCAGAAATAAGTCTCGCTGATCGACGCGGGTTCACACTTCCAAGCATTTGTCGGCCTGATGCCGCCGTTAGGATGATAGTTACGATGCCAGTCTGGCCAGTCTTGATGATCGTTCTCGCGTCCGCCGCTCCCCCTGCTGAAATCACGACACTGAGCGGCGAACAACAGGTCGGAAACCTGGAACGGATTTCGGATCAAGGGGCAGTTCTCAAGACTCCGACAGGAATGTCCTCGATCGCTGCGGGCGAGTTGCTGAAGATTCGGTTGCCGGGAGTTGAAACACCGGCCGCAGCAACAACGCCGATGTTCGAAGTCGTGCTGACAGACAACTCAACCTTGCGAGTCTCTGCGTTTACTTCGACTTCCACCGAAGCCGTTCTGAAACACCCTCAGTTTGGCGAGGTCAAGCTGCCGCTGAAGTCTGTGCACAGTGTCCGCTTCGCCCAGGCAGATGCAAAGGTCGAAGCAGGCTGGCAGGAACTGCTCGCGAAACCCGCCACAAAAGATCAGGTCGCGGTCCGCAAGAACGACGTGATCGATCATCTGGATGGAGTCATCGGTCCGCTCGACGACACGACACTGAAGTTTCAGCTCGACGGTGATGAAATTCCGGTGAAGCGAGAACGAGTCTTCGGGTTGATCTACGCGAAGCGTGAGATCGTAACGGCCAAATCCGCGGCTGCTGTCGAACTGAATGCAGGTGACCGACTACTGGCTCGAACGGTGTCTTATGAAGCGGATGCATGGAAACTGAAACTGGTCTCGGGACTGGAACTGTCGGTTCCTGTCGGTGGCGTTCAGTCGGTTGACTATACGCTCGGAAAAATCGAATACCTTTCGAATCTGAAGCCACGCGATGTCAAGTATGTCCCGTTCTTCGATTTTGTCTGGGAATACCGCCGCGACCGTGGATTTGAAGGGCATCCTCTGACGTTCGGGACTCAGTCCGAAAAGAAGACCTATGCCAAGGGGCTGGCAATTCATTCGGCGACGAACCTCAAATATCGGATTGGTGGAGATTACCGCCGCTTCCAGGCCGTGATGGGGATTGATGATCATGTCCCTGTCGGTAACGTCGACGTCACGATCAAGGGAGACGGCCGAACCCTGTTCAAGGGGGGAGCCAAAGCAGGTCAGGCACCGCAGGTTCTGGACCTCGATGTGAATGGGGTTGTTGAACTGGAAATCAATGTCGGATATGGCGAGGATGAATTGGATATCGGCGACCGATTGCATCTGGCGGACGCGAAGCTGGTGAAATGAATTTGGTTCGCGTCTGGGATTTATGGGCGAGAGTTACGTAAGACCAAGGACGAACCGGACGCTAGCGCGTTCCGGCTGATTGGCTGAATATTGATTTGGCTGAATTTAAAAATAGTCGAACCTGTCATGGGTATTGAAATGTTTCGAACTCGAAATTACTTCGTCCTGGCAATCGCAGCGGTGGTGTTCGCCAGCTTGCCTCAAGGACGGCTTGATGCCGCGGAGCAATCCGTTCTGCAGGCTCAGTCTCAACGAGTCGAAGTCGTTCAGAAAGTGGCTGCCACCGTCGTTGCCATCTTTTCCGCCGATGGAGGTGGAGGTGGTTCGGGCGTTCTGGTTTCGGCGGATGGTTACGCGCTTTCCAATTTCCACGTTACGAGTGCCTGCGGCGACTTTATGAAGTGTGGGCTGAATGACGGACGTCTGTATGACGCGGTCATTGTCGGGATCGATCCAACCGGTGACGTCGCCCTGATCAAGCTGCTAGGCCGCGATGATTTTCCCTGCGCAACGCTGGGTGACAGCGACAAGTTATCGGTCGGCGACTGGACGTATGCGATGGGAAATCCATTTCTGCTCGCTACCGATTTTCAACCGACGGTGACCGCAGGGATTGTCAGCGGAATTCATCGGTATCAGTACCCGGCCGGGACCTTTCTGGAATACACCGATTGCATCCAGGTCGATACTTCCATCAATCCCGGTAACTCGGGTGGACCGCTCTTCAATGCTGCAGGTGAACTGGTTGGTATCAATGGTCGAATCTCGGTCGAAAAACGAGGTCGAGTGAACGTTGGAGCGGGATATTCGATCTCGATCAACCAGATCAAGCACTTCATGGACCATCTGAAGGGAGGGCATGTTGTCGACCATGCAACTCTCGGCGCCACAGTCAGAACGGGTTCCGATCGTCAGGTTCTTGTTGACAGTATCCTGGATCTGTCTGCTGCCTATCGTCGTGGATTGCGCGAGGATGACGAAATTGTTTCGTTTGCAGGTCGGCCCGTCGGCAGTGTGAATCAATTCAAGAATATCCTGGGGATCTATCCCAAAGGCTGGTCACTGCCCATCACATTCCGACGTGATGGAAAGAAGCAGGATATCATTGTCGAACTGCGAGCTTTGCACCGCGATTCGGAATTGAAACCCAAAGAGGCAGGACCGAAGGGAAAGCCAAAACCCGCTCCCGAAGATCCTCACAAGGGAGCCAAGCCGCCGAAAGAAGAGTTGCCTGCGGAATACAAGAAGCTGTTTGTGAAGAAGGCGGGATACGCCAACTATTACTTCAATCAGCAGGAACAGCAGCGAGTGCTGCATGGGCTGGAACCGCTGCAAAGCTGGCTTGATGTTTCGGGCCGATGGAAGCTGACAGGAAAGACGGGGCAGGGGGAAGACTTTGTAATGACCCTGACCGACAAAGGGCTGGGTCTGCAATTGCCGTTACGTCCCGGCCTGCAACCACTCGAAGGAGCTGACTTCATTGATGAACCTCCTGGCACAGGGGGATTGCTGGCAGCGATTCACCAGTTGAAGTTGCTGGTGACGAAGGGAACCGACGCGTTTACCGAATTTCACTATGTGGGCAGCCTTCCGCTTGATGGACGTGGCACCATGGTCGACGTTCTGCTGACGAAGAAGGCGGGCGTCGAATCTCTCTGGTTCTTCCGCAAGAGTGATGGTCAGTTCATGGGATTCAACTCGAAGCTGGGCTCGGACGTCGATCCGTGTGAGATTCGATTCGTCGATTTTGGGATGTATTCCGGCAAGCGATTCCCCAGTCGCTTTGTCGTTCGACATGCCGACGCCGATTTCGCGACGTTTGATGTTCTGACTCTGGAAGTACTGACATCTGAGCCGGACAAGAAGCCGGACGCCAACGGAAACTGAGTTCATGATGCACAGCCTGTTTCGAGTCTGCCTGATCGGGATCGTGGCCTTCACATATACGGCTGCATGGGGACAGTCGTCGGTTGAATCCATTGCAGCGGTCTCACCCAAGGTTGTCAAAATCTTCGGTGCCGGGGGTGGCGCGAAACTTCATGCGTATGGTTCGGGGTTCCTGGTTTCTGCCAACGGTCACATCGTTACGGTCTCCAGTCACATTCTGGATGGAGACACGGTCAACATTGTTCTCCATGACGGTCGACGGTTTCCGGGGAAAGTCCTGGGAGTTGAGCCTCCTCTGGATCTGGCAGTACTGAAGATCGAAGCGGAAGGGCTTCCTCATTTTGATCTGGCCGAAGCGGCCACCGCGGCACCGGGGACTCGAGTCCTCGCCTTCAGCAATGCATTTAAAGTGGCGACCGGGGATGAACAAGTCACGGTCATGCACGGCGTGATCTCGGCAAAGACGACATTGGCAGCACGACGAGGCGCATTTGAATCGCCGTATACAGGTCAGGTCTATGTCGTCGATGCGGTCACGAATAACTCGGGGGCCGCGGGAGGCGTGCTGACGACGTGGGATGGTCGGTTACTGGGAATGATTGGTAAGGAATTGCGCAATGCCCAGACAAATACATGGCTGAATTACGTGATGCCGGTGAGTGAATTGAAAGAGACGATTACTCAGATCGTCACGGGCGATTTCTCATCGAAAAAGCGTCCTGAAGATGACGAGAGTCCCGGAAAACAACGACCGCGACGCTATGAAACACTGGACTTTGGCATCATTACGATTCCGGATGTCTTGAATCGAACACCCGCCTATATTGATCGAATCCTGCCGGGATCACAGGCAGAAAAGGTGGGGCTGCTTCCCAACGATCTGATCCTGTTCGTGGGCGACAATCTGGTGCAGTCCTGCAAGCTTCTGAAAGAAGATCTCGGACGCCTGGAAGCGAATGACACGGTCAAACTCGTAGTCCGGCGCGGCGACACCTTGGTCAGTGTCGAACTGGTTGCTCCGCGCAAAGCCGAGTAGTCCGAACGAGAGTTCCTGCCGAATCGTCGGCCTGGTCCTGACATCGCTTTGGATTTCTGGGTTTACGAGAGGCAAACTTGAAGTCAGCCTGCTCCGAGTTCCTCGTGTGAACTCAAAACGGCCGTTCGTTCGTCCATGAACCGCAATGTCGCGATTGAATTGCCGGGCCGTTGGCCCTCAAGTCGCAGGGATGTGAACCCCGTGAACCCAGTCCGAAGGGACTGGGCTGGGTGAATTGCTGGACCTTTGGTCCGGAAAACGGCGAAACAGTTATTTGTAAGCCTGCGGTTGCTCTGCTGTTTTACTGATGAAGCGGGAGGGCGAGGCGGCGAGGCTCCCGCCGAGCCGTGATTGGGTATTACATTA
>CAXBSB010000177.1:0-16754 GCA_963977965.1 uncultured Schlesneria sp. | reverse complement strand
GATACCATCCGACTTATGACGAGCATCACGCCAAATCCAAATCTCGAAGAGTTTGACAGCGATGGCTCTACGGAGTTCGAAGCCTCAATTCATGACGATCATCGATTCAGGATATCCATCGTTACTGAAGGCGACGGAGTTCGAATCCACGCATTCCGGATACAAGAAGCACGTTAGCCGACCACTGATCAGTTTGTCGACGCCAACAAAAAAGCCGGGGTTCCGCGTAAACGCTTCACCCCGGCCAATCACATGAATTCAGACTTGGGTCGCTATTAGAGACCCTTCGAGATCACGAGTTTTACGAGATCTCCAACGCGGTTGCTGTAGCCCCATTCGTTGTCGTACCAGCTCACCAGCTTGAAGAACTTGTTGTTCAGTTCGATACCACTTCCCTTGTCGAAGATGGACGATGACTTGCTGTGGATGAAGTCGCTGCTGACCACTTCGTCTTCGGTGTATTCGAGGATCCCCTTCAGATACGTTTCGCTCGCCTTCTTCATGGCGGCAGAGATTTCGGCGTAGCTGGTTTCCTTGACGGTCTTGACGGTCAGGTCGACCACCGAAACCGTTGGGGTTGGAACTCGGAAGGCCATCCCGGTCAGCTTGCCCTTCACTTCGGGGCAGACCAGGGCGACAGCCTTCGCCGCACCCGTGGCACTGGGGATGATGTTCTGAGCGGCAGCACGGCCACCCTTCCAGTCCTTCTTGCTGGGGCCGTCGACCGTCTTCTGGGTCGCGGTGTAAGCATGAACGGTGGTCATCAGGCCTTCGTCGATGCCGAATTCCTTCAGCAGAACGTGAACGACTGGAGCCAGGCAGTTCGTCGTGCACGATGCGTTGGAGATGATGTGGTGCTTGGAAGCATCGTACTTGTCGCAGTTGACGCCCATGACGATGGTGATGTCTTCACCCTTGGCCGGGGCCGAGATGATGACCTTCTTGGCACCAGCAGCGATGTGGCCCTTGGCCTTTTCTGCTTCGGTGAACAGACCGGTTGATTCGATGACGATATCGACCCCGAACTGCTTCCAGGGCAGTTCGGCTGGGGACTTGGCACTGACAACGTGAATGTCGCGACCATTGACGATCAGAACATCGTCTTCGGCTTTATCCGGGCTGGACTTCTTGGAACCGACTTCGCCTGCGAAGCGGCCTTGTGTTGTATCGTACTTCAGCAGATAGGCGAGGTTGTCAGCGGGAACGATATCGCCGACTGCGACAACTTCAACTTCGTTACCGACCAGGTTCTGCTCGACCATCGCCCGGAACACCAGCCGCCCAATGCGGCCAAACCCGTTAATCGCGACCTTCACCGCCACAATGCTTCTCCTGAACGTATTTTGCCCGCAGTTGAAGACAGAAGTGACTCGCAAACAGGTGACGAGATTCAGGCTTCCGCCAGCTTCCACTGGGCCTTAAGGAATGTCTTCCGGACGGATCGTCGATGACCGACGCGGCACATTTTCACAAGTCGTGCCAAGCACTAGACTTCAGCCGGGGACGCTTGGATTATATCTCGGTCGATCATTTCAAACAAGGAACAGTCAGAATCCCGATCATTCGGATCTCCGTAGCAACTCCTTCCGTTCAGCCGCTGCGAACGGAAACTATTCATCCAGAATGAACCGCAAGATCACTTTGCGACGATCATATTGTGTCAAGTTGCGGCGTCGGTACGGCCAATCCAGGTCGGCGAACAAAACAACAATCGCAACTCATTCATAAATAACAGGTTAAAGATATTCACCGAGGGATTGGAATGAATTTCCGCGATGACCTGTTTTCGGTTCTCAAGCTGGGCTGGGAATCCTCACGCCGAGCGTGGCGGCTGCTCGCCCCCGGCCAGGAGACGACCTTTACCCCCGAATCTGTCGGATCGACGGGCCGCGACATGGACCAATTGGCCTATGACCTGCGTCGACTGGGACATGGCAAACCGGCAAGAATGGCGTTTTCGATCGCGTTCATCCTGAATGGCTTAGCCGCGAAATCGATCCAGTTTGATCGTGATCTGGCAGACAAGGCCTCGCAGATTATCGGAATCCTGGCCGAGATGCTGCTGGAACTGGAATCAAGCACTCACGTTTCAACGAACGAACCCGTTGAGATTGTCGAAGAATTGCGGACGCGTGTCGGCCTGGTGTCCTATGCGGATGACGAAATCAATAGTCAACCGCCGCGGCCGCACTTCGGCAGAACGGATACCCCCAACTCACCGGATGATCACGATCGCAAAGCCGCATTCGCCATCAGCGAACAACTGGTAGACGCCAGTGAAAATCTTTTGAATCGTGTGATCCGGGAAGGGAAATTTCCATACGTTTCAACACTCAGTCGCATTCACCATCTGGGAACAACACTGCGTGATCAACTCGCTCCACAAACGCTGCTGATCCCGAATACAGTGACGGAGACAGGTAGCGATTTCGGGGGCCATACAGTCCCAACGGCTATTCCGCCCGTCGAAAACGACAACAAGTCCGAACGGTCGATTCCGCCTGCGTACGATGAGGCGGAATGGGAAATCGACGAAACAGAACTAGAGTTGCCATCGATTTCGAAGGCGACGGAACCAGCGAACATCATCCAAGGCCGTCCGAATGTCTTTATTATCGACGATTCTCCGTTCTTCCGGATGCTGCTGACATCTGCGATCGAAGCGGATGGATATGCCTCACACGTTGTCGCCAGTATTGAAGAGGCCAAGGCGATCTCGCACCCCACCCCTTGGAACCTGCTCATCTGCGGAACTGCGCATGTTGAACTGAAGGATCAGCAGGGCGAATGGCTGCGTCAACGAATCAGTGAAGTCGGTTGCCCTGTGGTGACACTGGCCAACGTCGTCGCAGACCAGCAACTCATGAACGAACAGTTCCATCAGGTTCGGCGCACGGACCTGTCGAGCCTGTTGAGTCTGATCCGCAACATTCTTGGCCCGGTTGGTGACCGAGTCCGGATGAGTGCCTGAGTCCGGGATTTCCAACTGCAGATCTCTATTGCTTACTGCGCACTGACCATGTCAGGACGCAGTCGTTTTGCATCGCGAAGATAGACGTGGACAATCTCCGCCTGCTTCTTGTCCGTATTCACGTGCAAAAGAACGCGGATACAGCGAGCCACTGATGCTGTCGGAACGGCAATTTCCGAGGCACAAAGCAATGGCACCTGCTTCATTCCCAGTCCGCGTGCAGCTTCTGCAGGGAACGTTGAGGTCAGGTCTGGCGAGGTCGTGAAGATTGCGGAAACGATTTCGTCGAATTCCGTAATCCCGTTCACCTTCAGAAGTTCCTGCAACAGTTCGCGTGTTGCTGCCAGGATCTGGTCAGGTACGTCAGCCTCGACACTCGTGGCACCGCGAATCCCCCGGACCGACATATCAGAAACTCCTCCAAACCCGGCAAATCAGCGACATACCAAGGTTCGACTCGCAAAATTGTTCAACGAATCCGCACGAGCAAGGTGTGCTCGGGTTTTACGCCGACAGGATACGGTTGAAAACGCGCCCTGCGAAGTGTGACGAGGATCAGAAATATCGGATTTCATGGCGACTGGCTATTCCCAACCCGGTCTAGTCACATTTTTCTCGTTCTGATATCTACCGGCAAAATCTGCCGCTGTCACGGTTGGCAGTAGACGTTTGACGCGCAAGGCTGCGCAGGGATTTCACTATGACATGGACGTTGAAATCACGGACAGAATGCATTGTTCTGGCAATGCTGGTTGTCGGCTGTAACAGCGGCCCGACCGGTCCCGGGACCGCATATCGAACGGTTCCCCCCGCCCGAACAGGTGCCCCGGGAGGCGGTCCGCCGATTGCAATTCAACCGGCAGGCCCGGGCACTGCGTCAATGCAAGTCGTTCCATTTGCAGCACTTCCGCCATACGCCACGGCACAGAACCAGAATGGCGTTCGACCGCTGGCTCTGCTGGCCTCAAACGGTCAGATGATTGACGGTCGATCGGTGCCAATGATCAACCGCTACGCACAGACGCCGCGAACGGGTGGAGCAAAACCTCGCAAGCTGACGATGAGTGCCTCCACTTCGCCCCCCAACAACGAGGCGTTGGCGAACGGATTGCCACCGTCACCTCAGGAAGATTTGCGGTACAGGGGAGGTCGCACAATTCGTGATCTGACCTGGGTCAATATTTATGTCGGGGGCCAGGCCGCCTGGGATCAGCAGGACTGGCGGAACATCGACAAAGCACTGGCCAGCGCCATGACCGATGAGCATTTGAATAACGTCATTCGACAGTACTTCAACAATCAGCCTATCGGAAACACATTTAAAGGCTCATTCTTCCTTTCGGGTTGGAAACCTCAATTCGTTGCCAAATCGGAACTCGAACGGCAAGTCAGCGGCCTGTATTCCAGTGGGGCCTTCAAAGGGATGGACCTGCCGAATACGGTTATCAACTTCATGTTGCCAAAGGGAACGATCTTGGGTGATCCCAACGCAGGTGCCGCACAAGCGCCTGTCACCAACAAGGCTGTCCCACATGAGGAAGCAGAAGATTCAACTGGAGGATTGGGGGGATACCACGGTTCTGTTCACGTCAGTGGCGCAACGGTCTACTACGCTGTTGGGGTATTTTCCGAACGACTGCCGAACGGTGGCAGCAACGGGATTCCCGTTTTCGATCAGAACTGGAAAAACGTTGTCGGTACGTTTTATCACGAATTGCAGGAAGCACGTACAGACCCTGACGTCGGCGATGCAGCAGCAGGAGTTGGCCCAGACCCATCTCGCTGGCTCGGATGGACTTCGGATAGCGGGAATGAAATCGGAGACTACCCGATCGCCGAAGCGCGCGATCTGAGTGCGGTGTTTGTGGAAGTCCCGCTGGCAAACGGAACTGGATACGTCCCCGTCCAATTGCAGTATTCGAATGCAGTCCACGGGCCCGAAGGGCCGATTCCCTATCCACATGGAATGGAACCACCACCGGGACCAAAACCGCCTGTGACAAATCCACCGGTCAACAACAATCCGTCCAGTCCACCTGCAACCAGCGATCCTGAACTGGCCAAGCTCGTGGCATCCTGGAGCCAGCTTGAGGACTTCGTCAAGAAGGCGATTATTCGCCTTGCCAACTCACGCTGATTCTGATGTGCATCGTGAAAATGCCCGCAGGCCGAAAGTAACAGGCGATGAAATCGATTCGAGGAAAAAAGGCATTGGTGACGGGTGCCGCATCGGGAATTGGACGCGGGATCTCACTGGCACTGGCTCGCGAAGGTGCTGATGTTTACATGCTCGATGTCGATGAGGTGGGACTGGCTGGAGTTGTCGAAGAGGCAAAGCAACTCGGTGTCACAGCATTCGCCGCAAGGTGCGATCTCAGCCAGCCATCCGAGATTACGCGAGCCCTGGGCGAATTGAAGCAGCAGTGTCCGCAGATCGATATTCTCGTCAACAACGCGGGTGTCGCCTACTACGGCCCGACTCATTCTATGACAGCGGCGCAGTGGGACTGGCTGATGAGTATCAACCTGCTCGCCCCGATTCAGATTACTCGTGAATTGCTGCCGATGCTGCTTGAGCGTCCTGATGCTCATGTCCTCAACGTCTGCAGCATCAGCGGCCTCGTCGCAGGTGGCCGGTTCGCGGCCTACCATACCAGCAAATTTGGACTGATCGGTTACACCGAAGCGATTCGAGCTGAGTATGGCCGTCGTGGTCTGGGCGTATCGGCTCTGTGCCCGGGCCCCGTCCAGACGAATCTTTATAAGAAATGTGCCTCCGCCAGGAACGACAAATCCGTCCCCGAGCCTCCAGCCTGGCTGTGCTGTTCGATCGATGCCGTCGCCAAGGCCGCGATTCACTGCATTCGTCGAAACAAGCGAATGAAACTGATAGGTCCGCTGGCTCATTTCCTGTCGTGGACGAAATGGCTTGCACCATGGCTGCTGGACATGCTCAATCACGTCAGTCGCAAACGCACGAAAAACGCGGTGAAGGAAGCCGCACCGACACAACGCCGCGCTGCATGATCTTCAATCACGTCAACAGGTCGCGAATCACTTCGCCGTGAACGTTTGTCAGGCGACGCGAAATCCCGTTGTGATAATAGGACAGACGCGTGTGATCGATGCCAAGCAGGTGCAGCACCGTCGCATGGAAATCATGCCAGTAGACCGGCCGGTCAACTGACTTCCACCCGACATCATCCGTTGCACCGTAGCTGACACCGTGCTTCAGGCCCCCACCCGCCATCCACACACTGAATCCGTACATGTTGTGATCACGGCCGCCGCCAACTGTGTTCGCTTCTGACTGTGTGAACGGGGTCCGTCCAAACTCGGTCGTGAACAGGACCAGCGTATCATCAAGCATTCCACGCTGGCGAAGATCTCGCAGCAGTGCCGCAACAGGCTGATCAACTCGCAAAGCTTCCTGAGCGTGGTTCTCTTTCATGTTCTCGTGACCATCCCAGTTAATACGAGGAGAGCCAAAAGAACCGCCCGAGAACAATTGCACGAATCGAACGCCCTGCTCAAGGAGTCGCCGTGCAAGCAGGCAACTTCTCCCAAAATCCGAGGTTTCTTCACGATTGAGTCCGTAAGCGGCCTGCGTTGCAGCCGTTTCCCCCGCAAGATCAGTCACGCGCGGGATCGATAACTGCATCTTTGCCGCCAGTTCATAACTCTTGATTCTTGCAGCCAAGTCACTTTCGGGACGCGACTCCAGATGCCGACGATTGACCTCAGCGACGAATTTACGGACATCCGCTTCGGATTCATCGTCGCCGCCAGGTCGATCACCGAACTGCGGAAACAGATCCTCAATCGGCTGCCCCTTTGTTCGAAAGGCGACCCCCTGATGACGAGCCGGCAGGAATCCATTCGTCCAGTTGATCGTTCCTCCGGCTGGAAAACCGCGCGGGTCTGGCAGGACAACGTAAGCCGGCAGGTCGTCAGTCTCACACCCCATTCCATACGACAACCACGAGCCCAGTACCGGGAAGCCGTTCAACCGGAAGCCTGTATTGGCCTGAAATGTTGCGGGAGTGTGATTGGCGGAATCGGCGATCATCGAATTGATGACCGTCAGTTCGTCGGCAACTCCGGCCAGATGCGGGAACAAGTCTGAAACCCACAGACCACTTTCGCCGCGACGTTTGAACTCCCAGTCATTCTTTCGCAACAGCCCGATCTTCCCGAAAAACGTCTCGGGCTGTTCTGTCGAAGGGAGCGGCTTGCCGTGGTACTTTTCAAGGACAGGCTTGTAGTCGAACGAATCGAGATGACTCATCCCACCGCACATGTACAGATGAATCACGCGGCGGCATTTTGCGGGCAGGTGCGGTGGAGGATCGGCAGACTCGCCTGGCGTCACTGCAGCCTTCGCACCGCCATCGCGCTGCAACAAATGCAATAACGCCGACATCGTCAGGCCATGAGTCGACCAGGATAGAAAGTCACGGCGATCTGGCAGAGCCATGATTGAACTAACCTCCAAACCAGAATGGATCCGCTAACCAGCGCAGAGCGCCACCGCCAATTGAAGGGCCTCCCTGAAACTCGATCCCGGCCAGAGTCCCCGGGACGACATAGGCACGAGTTCCGGTGAGGTCTGACAGACAGCGACCGATATCAGGTTGATGTCCAATACAGACGACTTTTGACACGCCAGCGTTCTGAAGTCGATTCACCAACGATGCTGTCGAAAAGCCTGGCGACAGGACCGGATCTTCCATCAGAACAACGCTGCCCCCGATTGCTTCCGCAATTGTTTCAGCAGTCTGCCTCGCCCGTACCAGCGGACTATGCAGAACGAGTTCCGGCGCGGATTCACGTTCAAGCAGCCATCGCGCCAGTTCACGCACTTGCCGACGACCAGTACTCGTCAGTGTCCGTTCGAAATCCGAATGAGCGGTGTCGGGGTCCATCGCTTCGCCATGCCGACCCAACCAGAGCTTCAAAACATCTGCCATCGCAATTCCATCATGCTTGATTCGAATTCAGTTGATTACACTGTCAGCGTAGCACTCACACTTTCCAGTTACCAGATCATCGTACTGTTGGTGACAGAGCAGACGTTACTCAGCAGGCTGATAACCTGGTGGAGGTTCCACCGCTTCAAAGTCCGCACCTTTCACTTTACGAAGCTCATCGTGAATATCAGGAATTCGCGAATCCGGTGACATCGAAAGAGACCACTCCAGGCCGTTATCCGCGACGAACATGCCGTATTTTTTCAGTCCCTTCAATATGGTCTGTACGGTCGGTGAAAACCCGCTGATGTCAAAGTCCTTTCGCAGTCGGAATCGTTCCCCCATGCGAGGGAGCGATTCATCTGTTCCGTGACCAGCGTGGTGAGTCGCCGGATAGACGTAAGCTTTTCGACTACGGCGAATGGTGAACCGCATCGCGTGCTCGATCTCACCTCGCTGAAGCTCGTCGAACCGGATGACCGCGGGAAAGATCGGCAGGCCCGCAGCGTCAGCAGATGTCCACCCATCAGGTCGCAATCGATTACTCTTCAAGTCAAAGACGGAAGACTGGTCAGCAGCCCAGCCATTGGCTGTCTTGCCCATCACAAAGAACTCGTACAGTTTCCCAGCAGTCGGATCGACGATGATGGCGTGTCGATCACCGTCATATTCCGGGGGACGTCGCTGCACGTCGGCCAGAGTTGGCTTCTTACCATCTTTCGAAGGCCATTCGGGCCAACCTTCGATCGGCAATGAATCAGGAACCGGGAAGGGCCCGCGATCAGATTCTCCTGGATAACCGACCAGTTTGACGTCCACTTTGGGCTGATTGGGAGGGACAATGACAAAGCACATGTCTCGATTGGCTCGCAGCACCTTCGCTTCACCGATGCTCGCGACAAGCGCTTTGGAACTTGGGTGAACGGGCCAGTCCGACACGACCAGATTCCAGGGATTATCCGGAGGATAGATTTCCATCGCCGAAAGAATCGCATCGGCCTCTGGAGTGTCGAACGATACCACCTTGTTGATCGTTGGCATTTTTGCGGCCCGAATCCGAGCCAATCGAGCCGGATCACCTGTCACTGTCACTCGAGTGGCAGCGGCAACCGGGGGACCATCAATCGGTTCCACCGTCAGATCAACCTTGGCATCACCAATCTTTCCTTGAACGCGAAAACGTCCACTGGAAGCAACAGGCCTGGCTCCCGCAGTCGCTTCGGGCGGTTCGTCACTTTCGAGCACAATATCGCTGAAGAAAAGAGTCGGAGTCTTTCCCTCTTCACAATTGAAATACCACTTGATGACATTGGCCAGATCCGGGCTGGTCCCGTTGACATTGACCAGTGACACCAGATCGATGCTGACAGCATTTCGTCCCGGCTTCAGCTTGATCGGGTAAACCGTTCGCGTCTGGTAATTGTACGTCCGCTTGTGATTGACGTTGAATTCCAGGTTCACCGTGTCACTGGCGGGATTCAGGATGTCCAGACGCAGTCGTGCGTAGGGCTTCCAGTTCTTAACGCGAGACGATCGATCACCAAAGCTGTCACCCGGGGCAAACACGACCTTCAACGCAGGGCTCGGCCCCAGTTCGGCCTGTTTCTCGATCGTCAGCTTGGACTGTCCATCGCTTCCCGTGTCGTTGGGAATCTGCCCCTTCGAAGGACTGATCAACGGGACTGAGCCCGGCCGGGCAGACTCTTGTCCACATGCGTAAGAAACCAGCAACAGCGCGAACAACGTCGCGTTCAGGAATTGTCGTGTAAACATCACGGTATGCCCCTGGGAACAATTATCCACGACCAAGTATTAACGCTTGCGGAACAAGTCCGAAAGAATCAGGTTTTCGATCACTGACCGAAGCTTGTAATCATTCTGCTGCGAAGCTTTTGCAATCAACTTTATTTGCGCCGCCTCGTCGATTGTCATCACGCGTCGTAGGGAATACGTGGCGAGTTGTTCCACGAAGGCTTCGGCAAATCGATCGATATCCTGAACCATCAACTTTTTGAAGTCGTCAGAACCGCTATAGCGGCGGCCATCCGGCAAGGCCCCGCTTGCGTTCACCACAGGATCGTCACCCTTGCCACCTGCCACCTGTTCCGTCGTCCGCCACCGCCCGATGGCGTCATAGTTATCAAACGCAAATCCGAGTGGATCAATCTTCTGATGGCAGGACGCACAGGTTGCATGAGTCGCATGTGCATCAAGCTGCATCCTGATGGTCGCTTTCGGCTGGTTGCTCGGCGTCGGAGCCAACGGTTCGACATTGGGCGGCGGTGGGGGCGGTGTCCGCCCAAACACGGCTTCGGAAACCCAGACGCCACGATGGACCGGGCGATGCCGTGTCCCGTCGGATGTCAGTGACAGGACAGACGCCTGAGTCAATAATCCGCCGCGATGATCCTCAGGCTTCAGAACAACTCGCTGGATTCCCGTCGCCGCAGGCAATGGCAATCCGTAGTGCATCGCAAGTCGCTGGTTCAACATCGTCCAGTCAGAGGAAAGGAACTCGCGCAATGACAGGTTCTTCGAAAAGACTTCGTTGAAGTAGCTCGTCGATTCGAGAACCATGCTTTGTTCGAGCCATTTATCGTAGTCAGGATACAAGCTGGCGTCGGGAGCAAACGCACCGACTCGATGAAGCTGCAGCCACTGACGCGGGAAAGACTGCGTCAGGCGATGAATCTTGGGGTCAGCCATCATTCGCTCGACCTGCGATTTCAGGATGTCCGGACGATGCAGCTTCCCCTCCCGGGCCAGACTCATCAGTTCGTCGTCGGGCATGGAACTCCAGAGGAAATACGACAGGCGCGAGGCGAGTTCCCAGTCTGTCAGTTCATCTCGCCGCTGCGTCGCTGAACCCTCTTCCAGATAGTAAAAACTCTTGGAGGTCAGCACCGCGACCATAGCAGCCAGATAGGCCGATCGAGGCTTTTCACCGGCCGCCATTTCAGTTTCGATCACTTTGATGCATCGATCCAATTCGGCATCAGTTGCAGGACGTCTCCAGGCACGTGACGCGAATCGCTTCAGACACTCACGAGCTTCTGTCAGATCGCCATCTTTCACGGGCAGCAAGCCTTCTCGCTTCTTGCGATCACTGTCCAGCAGAATCGGACCTTCGGTCTCAACCCAGTCGACAATCAACAATGGAAAAATGAGTCGCCCTTCATCATTGAAGAGGCGATAGGCTGTCGGCCGACTGGGGCGACTGACCTGAGTATTCACAAATGGAAACTGGTTGACACTCGGAGTCTGGCCATCTGCGAGCATCCCAGGGGATTCATTCATGACATTGAAGTTTCCCTCAGGCAGGAAAGTTTCAATCTCGATCACCGTCGGCTTGTTTTCGGCTGCCTCAACATCGACGCCAACGATCGATCGTTTCAACTGATGATGCCACAAAGCCAGATGGGGGAGGCGTCCCTTGAACGACGGCAGAGCGCTCAGTTGAATTCGAATGCGGTACAATCCGGGAACAGGCGCATTCACGACATGCTGACCGTGTCCCGGCCAGATCGCCCAGCGAACTGGCCCGGTCAGCCCTTGTTCCTGCAGCCATTTCTCGTGACCGACATTGGCTTCACGGCGACTCTTCTGAGCCGCAGGCAGTTGCTCGGGGAAAGCCCGCGCCAGGACCGTTTCCGCGGCACGAAAGTAGCGTTCCACATGTGATGGTGACAGAGACAGCAGCGAACCGATCCGATCGAATCCATGCCAGCGAGGATCTTCGTTGAAAGCCCCCGGAAGATTGACGTCGAAGTAAACTCCCAGCAGGTCATAAACGGTATGCCCATACTCCTCGCGACTGAGCCGATAGTGAGCGACCGGCCCTCGTCGAGCCATCCGTGCCGCTTCTCCTTCCTTTAATCGAGTCGACAGCCATTCAACGGCTTTGCCCAGTTCTTCGGGTTTCGGCTGCGGTTCCTTCTTAGGAGGCATTTCGCCGGAATTCATCCGAAAAACAACCTCACCCCACCTTTGTGCGGTCGCATGATCGGTGAAGTCTCGAGCAAGCGTGTCGAGGCGAAATTGTCCTTCCTGCTTCTGAGCGTTATGACAGCGCAAGCAGTATGTCTGGAACAACGTTTGAGTCGATGGATCGATGGGCATCGCGGGTTCGTCGGCCAGCACATTTCGTGTGCTGGCCAGCCAGAATACCAGCACGATCCCAAAGGCGATCGACCGACGCCAGGGAAGGGCGACTTCTCCCATACCGCGAGCCACGTCCGCTGTTTGCATCACTGTCACCACTTCGCTCCAACGGGCTTCGCCCCTGCATTCTTCATTCGTACGCTGTAGAGAGACGTCCGGGCGGTAATGAACAAGGTTTTGTAGTCATCACCACCGAAGGTCACGTTAGCGGGCCCTTCGGGAACGCTGATCTTTTCCAGCAGTTTGCCGTCGGCATTGTAAACGTTCACACCGCCGTGCGTCGTGTAGAGATTCCCTTTCACGTCAACGGTCATTCCATCACTCCCCTCGTTGATCATGAAAAGCTTTTTGCCGAGAGTGCCGTCTTTGCTCACTTCGTAACAATGAACGCCCGCGGGAAGCTTGTGAAATGCAGGGTCAGGATGTCGGGTATGACCTCCTGTATCGGCAATGTAAATGCGGCTTTCATCCGGTGAGAAGTTGATTCCATTTGGCATCGCCAGATCCTTGACGACAGGCTCAACCTTGCCTGTCGCCGGGTCGAACTTAAACACCCAATGACCCGGTAATTCCGATGGTCCCATCAAACCCCAGGGAGGATCCGTGAACCAGAGAGTTCCATCCGACTTCACAGCGACATCGTTCGGAGAATTGAACCGCTTGCCATCATACTTGTCGACCAGCACTTTGATCGTCCCGTCCGCTTCAGTCCGAACGAGATTTCGAGCGGCGTGCTGACACGAGATCAACCGCCCTTCCAAATCGAGGATATTGCCATTCGACTGTTCGCTCTGTCGAAACACAGAGAGCCCATCGGATTCACGCCACTGCATCAACTTGCTGTTGGGAATATCCGAAAACACGAGCATCTTCTTTGACGGAATCCACGCAGGTCCCTCCGTGAATTTCATGTCACCAGCCAGTTTCTGAACCTTGGCGCCCGGTGCAATCAGGGAGTCGGGTTCATCAGCAACTGCGACTGCGGCGAGCAATACGATGAATGTCGGGGTAAGCAGTCTGATCATTGGGGCCTTTCGTTTATCGGGTGGTATTTCACTTGCGGTTTGTAGACCTATTTACGTTCGAACCGGACGCTAGCGCGCGCTAGCGCGTGCCGGCTGACGATCTGTTTTGTATTCCACGATTCGAACTATCGCCACGGTATCGTCGCAGCCCGTCACACAGACCATCGCCCTGCTCAAGCAACATTGATTCCACTCACACCATCAGCCGGCACGCGCTAGCGTCCGGTTTTCTTTCACGGACATCGCCCATCGACATTCGAAACCGGACGCTAGCGCGTACCGGCTGATGGGCTGTTTTGTATTCCACGATTCGAACTATCGCCTCGGTATCCTCACAGTCCTTCACATAAAGCGCCGCCCTGCTCAAGCAACTTTGATTCCACTCATGCCATTAGCCGGAACGCGCTAGCGTCCGGTTTTCTTTCACGAACTTCACACATCGACATTCGAAACCGGACGCTAGCGCGTGCCGGCTGATGATCTGTTTTGTATTCCACGATTCGAACTATCGCCACGGTATCCTCGCAGCCCGTCACACAAAGCGCCGCCCTGCTTAAGCAACTTTGATTCCACTCATGCCATTAGCCGGAACGCGCTAGCGTCCGGTTCTCTTTCACGAACTTCACACATCGACATTCGGAACCGGACGCTAGCGCGTACCGGCTGACGGGCTGATTTGTTTACCAGGATTCACACTATCCATTCTCGTTTCCACGCTTTCGGTCTTGTGCTTCGCGAACATACTGGCACACGACGTCTAGATCATCTATCGAATTGATGCACTCCCAATCACCTCCCACGGACCAAACCTGCCGGTCGCGAAATCCTGAATCGAACTGTCTCAGTGCGCGTGTACAATTTGCCTTCAACTGGTCGCACACGGTCTTTCCCGAATAGTTTACGGCCGTAGCAACGACATGCACATGGTTCGAACGAGCATTCACGGCCCACAACTTCCATTGTCGATGATCACAATGCCGTTCGCATTCCGATTCAACAACCTGCCGGTGTTCATGCGACAAAAGTACAACATCAAACGTCAGTCGTTCCATGTGCCATTTTTCAAGTTGCGGTTCAGGCAACTGCAATCCTTTCCGCCGACGTCGCCAGCCACGTTCGTCTCCCTGAAGATGAGAACCAAAAACTGTCCACGTGATAAAGAACGCGATTGGATCATCATTGCCCATGCGATTTACCTCATTCACGCGACGTTAATTTCCATAACACCATCAGCCGGAACTCGCTAACGTCCGGTTTGCATTTCTTGCTTTGGATTCACGTTGTTTTCGATCGAACCTGACTGCTAGTTTCACGAATCTGCTACGGCAGGTTGAAAATGGTCGATCGCTTTTGTTCCTCGACGGTTTTGATGCGTTCTTCGGACGGCATTGTGACGAACAGCCAGTCGTGGCACTTCACTCGTACGATACGTCCTGGGCGGTAGCCGTCCAACAATTCTGAAAACTTCATGCGGACCTGGATGCCACTGCTACCCGGGGGAGGGTTCGCGGTTTCCTTCCATTCCAGTACTTGACCGATCTTTTTGTCGCTGCGGTGAAACCATGTTCGCAATGACTTTTCAGCGACAGCCACACCGAATCCTTTTTCCTGCGTGGCCTTCAATTCGGCGTACAGTGACGGGTCCATGCCGCCAAACAGCGTCAGTGTTACCGTTCCTCCGCCGAAATCATTGTCTTCCACACTGTCGATCCAGCCGGGCAACCAGCGTTGTTTTTGATACTTCACATGTCGACGTCGTTGCAAATCCGTCGCAAACGCTCGACTCGCCTCATCCAGCCAGATCTCGGTGACGTTAAATTCCCGGTCACGCCAGCCAGGAGACCAGCCGAGATTGAATTGAACAATCTGGTCCGGCGTAATCTCTGTCAGATCGACCAGCGTTCGACCTTTCCAGACCTTCGAGAGATCGTCGATATCAAACGTATATGACGTATTGATTCCATCCGCGGCCATTTGTCCGGCAGGACTGACGTTGATCTTCCCTTTTTTGGAATCGATCGAAACCACTTTCCAGTTCTGACCCCGTCGCTGATAAAAACTGAAATCGTCTTCGAGCGATACGGCATGGTTCTGGTGAACCTGGTACCGCTCCATGTCTTTGGGAAGCAGCGGGACTGTAGCCTCTTCCCCGACCGGAGGAAGATAGAAATATCCATGAACGTGGGTACCGATCGGAATATCACGCAGTTCAGCCGGCGCACCGTTGTACGAGATCATTCCGTAGGGAAGCATCGCAAAATGGTGCAGAGCACCACTGTGATAACGGTCATGCGGTTCGTTTCCGTCGAGGCGAATGCTGCCGCGACGATTCACAGTATCGATCAGCACCAGTTCACCTGCCAGGTACTTTCCCGTACCAGCAGGAGGAAACTGCCCAGGCTTCGGGATGAACTCCTCGGCCAGCAGTTGAGTGCCAATGCCAACCAGCAAAAGGAACGACGCCAGGCGATTGTACGAGATACCGAACATGAACTGCTCTTTAGCCAGAGGTAGCAAAACCCTGTTCACCGTTGCGTTGAAAACGATCTGACCATCGACATCAAACGCTATCACGCCAACAGTTTTTGAATTGTGGCATGCGAAGACGGCTTTTGACAAACGAAGACCATTCTCCCCCCCTCAACCTGATGTGCAGTGCCGAACTCTTGCAAATCCAGGTGAAACACATGCGTCAGGCCTCGTTGATCATGGCTCCGTGACGAAATAGTGGCTTCTTTGCAAGTGCTTCGTCATACTGGAGGATGCTCTGCGGAAATTTTGTCGTGAATACCTATGGTTCCTCCCCTGAATGACAATCTTCAGTTGTTTTGCCAACCATTCTGCGACATGAAACTCAACAGGATGATGAGAAGTCATCCTTTTCGAAGACGACGACAAAGACTCCTGACCGTCCTGACCTCTTTGATTTAATTAATTACAGTTGAACACCTTCGATGATTCACCTGCGAAACTTCCCGGACTGACTGCGGGCGACAGTCGCCGGCATCCGATTGGCCAGTCCGTACACTATCACCAGCGTTTTCAAACGGGTTCGCCCTGTACCCGAACAAAACAATATAATGTAGATGTCGGGGCCGATCAGCAAACGGGTATTTCAACCGTAGGGATTACCTGCACGCTTGACATTTTGCTATCGCCGAGTCCCGCAGATTTGGTACTTTCCTCAGCTTGTTTGGGAATTCAAAGGCACTGCAGCAGCGCGAGAATTGTTAGACGACGTTGAGGTTTCTTTCCGTTTTCCGTTGGCACAGTAACGACTTCTGCGATAGCATTGACGTCCACGGAGTGCAATTCAACAGGAACAGATTAAATTGACGGTGTCGAACGCCTTAGCCAGAAAGAACGATGTAAGAATTTTAACATTTGCACAGCAGCCGTTCCGAAAATCGCGTTGAGTGAAGCCGCGATAAGGGACTACAGTAAATGCGCCACAAGCTACCGATTGGCTTCCAGATAATCGCAACGCTGTGCCTCCTGACACTCGGAACCTGTGGTGCTCAGGACTCTAAGCAGTCAATTCGCAACTCCGAAACTCCAGAATTGAATCGTAACCTCATCGCATTCTGTCAGGAAAACCTGGGGAAGAAGGTCGGGAATGGGCAGTGC
>CAXBSB010000176.1:0-16874 GCA_963977965.1 uncultured Schlesneria sp. | reverse complement strand
TTCATCTCGCGGGACAAAGCGATCACCTATAAGTGGGTCATCAGGCAATTGGCATACAAGCGCGTTGGTCGCTTGAGAAAACCATTCGATTGCAGCACGATAGACTTGCCACAGCTCGTCGAAGCTAAATTGGGGAAGATTTTCGTGCGTACAATGTATGCGGCTATCCATACCAACATCAAAAACGGTGACGTTAAAATAACCTCCAAACTCTTATAACCCCTCCGTAAAAATGAGGGGTTTTATTTTTGAAACCTATTGTTTCTCCGAACCATTCCGTGGCAGATAAGGTGAAATGGGTTCAGGTGGATCTGGGACGCGAAGTACCCATTCGAAAAATCGGGGTTGTGGGGTGCTGGGATGACTTCAATGGAATTGGTGCGGGCTTCGGGTTCCCGGTAAGGTTTAAGGTTGAAGCCTCAAACGACGCCAGCTTTGCGGCAGGAGTCCTTTCGCTGGTCGATCGAACCGGAGCAGATGTGACAAATCCAGGGACCGCATTACAGCAGTTTGACCTCCGCGACATACAAGCAAGATATGTTCGAGTCACGGCGACCAAGCTGGCTCCTCGCCAGAATGATTTTATCTTTGCGCTGGCAGAACTGCTTGTTTTTGACCACGAAGGGAAAGATATTGCCTTGGGGGCAACGGTTTCGGCGGCAGATTCCATCGAGGCCCCGATTCGCTGGGCGAAAAAAAATCTTGTTGATGGAATTTTTACAGGACAGACGGCAGATGATGTCGCCAGGCTGCGAGAACAGCGGGCGGCGTTGATCGAAAAGCAGGTTCCGCTGACGGTCCGTGATGAATCACGAAAGACCGAGGTCGCTCTGGGCGAGGTTGCCAAGCGTCTCTCGGCCCTCCCTGCTCCTCAGACGGTTTACGCTGGAATGGTCTATTCCGGGGGTGGAGCCTTCACCGGGACGGGCGGAAATGGTGGAAAGCCACGGCCGATACACATCTTGAAGCGAGGCGACGTCAACTCGCTCGGTGAGGAGGTTGGGCCTGGTTATATTGCGCTGCGATCTGGTGAGACGGGGCTCTTTGCTCTTCCTGCTGAACATTCCGAGGGGAGTCGACGGATTGCCCTGGCAAAATGGATTGTCGATGAGGCTCATCCGCTGACATGGCGTTCGATTGCCAACCGAATCTGGCTGCATCATCTCGGTCGGGGGATCGTTGATTCGCCGAATGATTTCGGTCGCATGGGCCAGTTGCCAACGCACCCGGAACTGCTCGACTGGCTGGCCTGTGAAGTAAGGCAGGCTGGTGCGAATGGTCCGTCTCGGTCGTTGAAGAAATTGCATCGCCTGATTGTGACGAGCGCCACGTACCGGCAATCGTCAGCCAGTGATTCAGAACTGGCGGGGAAAGCACAATCAATCGATTCCAGTAACTCGCTGTATTGGCGGGCCAATCGCCGCAAGCTGGATGCAGAAGCGTTGCGAGACAGTATGTTGTTCGTTGCAGGAAAACTGGATGACCGAATGGGGGGGCCTGCATTTCAAGACTTTGTGATTGAAAAGCCTGAGCATTCGCCGCATTACGAATATCAGTTGCATAACGCGGAAGACCCGCGGTCGCACCGGCGATCGGTCTACCGATTTCTTGTGCGCTCGCAGACTCAACCGTTCATGACGACGCTGGACTGTGCCGATCCCTCCATGATTGTCGACAAGCGGAATGAGACCGTTACGGCATTGCAAGCATTAGCGCTCCTTAATAATAAGTTGGTGTTAGCAATGTCGCGGCATATGGCGGGTCGTTTGGAGAGTTCAGTTTCGAGTGAACAGGCCCGGACTGAGCTGGCATTTCGCCGGGCGTTAGGCCGAACCGCGACGGCAGAGGAATCCCGTGCGTTCGTTGAATATGCACGAATTTACGGCATGATTCAGGCTTGTCGAGTCCTGATGAACCTCAACGAGTTCGCATTCGTGGACTGATGCGAAATTCATTTCGCACGTCGCAGAACCGCATTCGAATCACGGTCGTGCATGTCATCAATTGTGCTCGTCAATTGATGACTGATGAATCGATAGCGAATGGGATGGCAATTTAATTGCCTTTGCGGCGCTGCGGCAACTTCTGGTATGATCCATCGATCAAACATGCTGTTGGTGGTTACGTGATTGTCATCATGCTTGTTCGCAACTGATTACATCGTGGACGTCGGCGACACCGAATCGCACGAGATCCGTTGTTCTGATTCATGGCATCTGCTCTTGAATCGATTTATGAGGACTTCAGTCGAACCAGTGACGCTGCATCGTTTCACTTGCTTTGGAATCCCGAGGGAGATTTCGAAGCTGGATGTGAATGGAGCGCAGTTGTCGGTTGAAAAGCCCTGGATTGATCACGTTCAAGAACTCTGCGTTAAATGGAGGACGCCTGATGGTACCGGAACAACAAGTGGCTGGTGCCGAGCTCTCGTCGGCAACGGCTTCTGGTGAAGCTCCTGCCACACGTTCGGATTGTATTGTCGGTCGGTCTGCAGGCATGCGCGATGTCATGACGGCGATTGATCACGTCGCATCCCAGGACACGGCTGTACTGATCGTTGGTGAACCCGGCACCGGGAAGTCACTCGTCGCCCGTGCCATCCATAGTCAAAGTTCCCGAAATCAGAAGCCATTTGTGGCTGTTGATTGTGCACGGGACAATCTGGTCGAAAAACTGGATGAGCGGTTGTCTGATTCAGAACATCGAGATCCCAACGTCGGCACGTTCAACCAGGTGAATGGTGGAACGTTGTTTCTGGACGGCATCAGTTCCATTGGATCTGCCGGTCAGTTCAAGGTACTTCGGCTGATACAGGACAATGGAAGCGTACAACCTGAGCATGGAGGGGTTGGAAGTGCCGATGTTCGAATTATCGCGTCTTCAGATCGTGACCTGAGGCAGTCAAGTGGTTTTCAACGGGAACTTCTGGATCGCTTCGAAGGAGCTACGATACAGCTTTTGCCACTGCGCGAACGTCCGGAGGACATTCCGGCGTTGGCCGAACACTTTGTGGCATTGTTCAATCGTGAACTCGGCAAGAATGTCGAGAAAATCTCTCCTGAGGCGATGCAGCTTTTGCAGCAATATCGTTGGCCAGGGAATGTTCGCGAGTTTCAGATGACGGTACATAATGCCATGGTTCAAGCTTCTGGTAACGAATTGACAGCAGATTGCCTTTCGCAATCGCTACGTGACTCTGCATCCCCGGTTTCGAATGACGCTGGGGCGGCCTCCAGCACGCCAGGGACGAGCGGAGATGGTTTCCGGTTCGACAAACTTCAGGAGTTTGTCCGCACGCTGCTGGCGGAAGGCAAGAGCGATGTTTATCGCAATGTCATTCAAGAGATTGACCGCCATGTGCTGTTCGAAACGATGAAGCATTTTCGCGGCAATCAATTGCAGGCTGCTGAACGCCTGGGAATTTCGCGAATGACTCTGCGAGCGAAACTGCGTGCATTGGGAATGCTGCCGACTCGTACCAAAGATTAACGGGTGGGGCAACAGAGCTCGTCGGCCCACGCCCACCACGCCGCCATGGAGTTCAGCGTTGCGGAATTGCAAGGCGGCGTGACAGGATTGTCGTTCGTAGCGACATTCTTTCTCCACGAAGACTTCCAGACTCGCTGATAATTCTCCGCTTGGTTGCGTAATCGCAAGGAATGCCATCTTCATGTGAGTTGCGAATTGCATTACGATGGCTGTTTTCAGGTCATGTCTCATTGACCTGTGACTGCTTGGACATGCCATTCGGAAAGTCTTGATGGCCACATCTCAGCCAGAAGTTGCAAACATCGAAATCTCACGCATCGCGAAGATGTGGCGTGCTGCCTGGATGATCGTTGCTGTCATTGGAACCTCGGCGATTGTCGCAGGGCTTTTACGTCCGCATCAGCCTCCACCACGAGACGAAAGCGATCGATCGAATTCAGCTCCCAAAGCAACTGATCCAATAATGGCCGTTTCCAACGGGTTGATCTCCATTTCGCAGGAGACTCCACTTCAGGAAGAACTTAGTACCGTTGTTGTGAAGTCGGAGCCGACCAAGCTGCCCCTTGTTTCTGTCAGTGGCACTATCCTGGCTCAGGTTCGGCAGGGGCCAGGGTCGTTTGAAGAACGTTGGCAGTTCAGCACATCGGAACTGTCAACACTTTATGCGGACTGGCTGCGAGCCGTGACGGACATCGAGTTTGCACAGAATCAACTCGTCAAGACAAAAGAGCTGGCGGCCGCAGAAACGGAATTTCTGGACGCCAACGTAAAACGATTGACTTCCGTGCCGGCGGGTACGGTTCCCGAGAAAGAAATCCTTCAAGCAAGATCGTCGTTGTTGCAAGCTCAATTGTTGCGAGGCAAAGAGATTTTCACGGCAGAGTCGACATTGCGGACATCGCTCAAGCAGCGATCTGCCATTGAACGAAACCTTTCGCGTGCCGGGATCGAGCCAGAAGTGTTTGCAAGGGCTGCAGACCATATGGTTCTGGTGGCTGCCAATGTTCCGGAAAACGAAGTTTCGCAGATCCATGTTGGTCAATCGTGCGAAGTTCGGTTCTATGGTTATCCAGAGATTGTTTTTCCTGCTCACGTCGAAGCCGTTGGTTCAACACTGATGCCTGAAAGGCGAACTCTGCGAGTTTTGTTCGATGTCACGGACGAAAAGAATCTGCTGAAGCCAGGAATGTTCGCAGAAGTGGGACTCGGGACAGACGAGAGACCTTCATTTCAAATCCCTACGACGTCACTGCTGCATATTGGTCGAAAAGACTACGTTCTTGTCGATGCAGGTTCGGGGCAATGGCGAGTTACAGACGTGCAACTCGGTGAAGTTCATGGCGACCGGTGCGAGGTCTTGAAAGGCCTCAAAGTCGGAGATCGGCTGATCTCACGCGGCGCGATTCTTCTCAAGACGGTCGCCGCACAGTCGTTGATGCTTCCCTCGGAATCGTCGGTGACGCCATGATTGCGCGATTGATTCGACTTGCTATGGAGCAGCGACTGCTGATTGCAGTCGTCACGTTGATGATCTGCGTCGGAGGTGTCTGGTCATTCCAGCAGCAACCGATTGACGCGTATCCTGATATTTCTGCCCAGCAGGTCTTGATCATCGCCCCCTATCCTGGGCGGGCACCTGAAGAGATTGAACGCCAGGTGACAATCCCGATCGAACTCGGAATGGGGAGCGTTCCCAACGTTCAGGTCATTCGATCCAGGACAATCTTCGGGCTGTCTGTCGTTTCGCTCGTTTTCGACGAAGGTGTTGATAAGTATTTCGCCCGGCAGCGAGTTCAGGAAAAACTATCGGCGGTGACACTGCCCAATGGCGTTTCTCCCGAACTTGGACCGCTCGCGACCGCGTATGGTGAAATCTATCGATACGAGCTTCAAAGTGATCATGGGCACAGCCTGATGGATCTGCGGACCCTGAATGACTGGGTTGTCACACCGCGATTACAGCGAGTTCCCGGTGTCGCAGAAGTTGCAAACTTTGGGGGCCTGGAAAAGCAATACACGCTAAGAATCGATCCACATCAGCTCGAACGTTACGGCATGTCACTCAGTGACATTGTTGACTCCGTCAAAGCGAATAATGCGAATGCTGGCGGCAGTGTCCTCAAACGGGGTGACATGTCATTCGTGATCCGTGGTCGAGGTTCGCTGCAGGATGAGCACGACCTTGAAAAGACCGTTGTGAATACGATTGATGGAACCCCGGTCTATCTGCGCGATGTCGCCACGGTGGAATTCGATTCGCGAATGCCTGCCGGAATCTTTGGGCGCGACGATCGAGCTCAGTCTGTGCAGGGAATCGTTCTGATGCGACGTGGTGAAAATCCGTCGCGCACCCTCGATCTGGTCAAACGTGAAGTCGATGTGCTGAATAATACCGTCCTGCCGGCTGGCGTGAAGATTAAGCCATTCTATGATCGTCAATACCTGGTTGACAGTACGCTGCACACCGTTGGGCACAGCGTGGTCACGGGAATCACCCTTGTCATGCTGGTTCTGCTGGCATTTCTGGGAAGCCCACGACTTGCTCTGCTGGTTGTGTTGACAGTCCCATTTTCCTTGCTGTTTGCTCTCGTCTTGATGTACCTGACGAACATTCCGATCGGCCTGCTTTCGATCGGTGCCATTGACTTCGGCATTCTTGTCGACGGTGCCGTCATTATGGTCGACAACCTTGCCCACCACCTGACCGAACGTCGCCGCAGGTCACCCACCGAGACTGTTCACGCGGCAATACTCAAGTCGGCGTATGAAGTGGAACGCCCGATTTTCTTTTCTACCTTGATGATCATTTGTGCATACCTGCCCCTGCTTTCCTTGACCAGTATTGAAGGCTTGTTGTTTCGGCCGATGGCTTTGACGGTGGTCTATGCACTGCTCGGCGCCGTCCTGTTTTCGTTGTTCGTCATCCCGAGTCTGGCGACGCTGTTGCTGTATAACGGTTATGCGGACTGGGAAAACCCACTGCTGAACTGGACTCGACCACTGTATGCTGGTCTGCTGAGATGGCTGATACGTTTGCGGTGGCTCGTGGCCATGGGAGTCATCGGCGCGCTGATCTGGGTCTGCGTGCAGATTGTGCCGCGACTCGGTTTTGATTTCCTGCCGTATCTTGATGAAGGGGTCATCTGGGTTCGCGCGAATTTTCCCGAAGGAACCTCGCTGGATCAGACTGCGACTTATGCGAACCGCATGCGACGACTGTTACGCGATTTCCCCGATGTCACGTTTGTGACATCTCAGGCTGGACGTAACGACAGTGGAACGGATCCGTTTGTTCCGAGTCGCGTAGAAATGATGGTCGGCCTGAAGCCAATGGAAGTCTGGACGGAACCGAGCAAACAATCGCTGATTGCAAAAATGGGGCGAATGCTGAGATCCGAGTTTCCGACGACGCGTTTCAACTTTACGCAGCCAATTATTGACAGTGTGACCGAAGATACGAATGGAACTTCCGCAAACCTTGCTGTTGAGTTTTCTGGCGGTGATTCTGAGCGTTTGCTGGAAATGGCCAGACAGACCGTGACGGTCTTGCGCCGTGTACGAGGTTCCCTGGATGTTAATATTGAACAGGAAGGACCACAGCCCCAATTGGTCATTCAGCCGGATCGAGCCCGTTGTGCTCGTTACGGTATTCAGATTGAAGCGGTGAACGATTTGATCAATACCGCTTTGGGGGGCGAGCCGATCGGGATGCTGTACGAAGGCGAACGACGATTTGATATTGTCGTGCGTATCGACAGGCAGCTTCTGGCGTCGGCGGAATCGATTCGTCGACTTCCTGTCTATACAAAAGAGGGGATTCCGATTCCCTTATCGCAGGTTGCCGATTTCGCGTTGACGGACGGTCAGACAATGATTGCCCGCGACAGCAATCGCCGACGAATTACTGTTCGAAGCGACATTGTGGGACGTGATCAGGGAGGTTTTGTTGCGGAGGCCAAAGAGCTGTTTGCCAGGGAAGTCAAGGTTCCAGATGGCGTTACGGTGCGATGGATCGGCATGTTTGAAAACCTGGAACGCGCCAGTCGCCATTTTCTGTTTGTGATTCCAATTACGATCATCCTGATTTATGGGCTGCTCGTTTTGACGTTCGGAACGCAACGAGAATCCCTGCTGGTCCTGCTTTCTGTGCCGTTTGCCTTTATCGGTGGAGCTGTCGCGCTTTACGTCAGAGGGATGACCCTCAATGTTTCCAGTGGTGTCGGATTTGCAGCGTTGTTTGGTGTTTCGATCATGAACGGTGTCTTGATGGTGGAGTGGATCACTGCTCTGCGACGCACCGGTCGATCCGTTGACGACGCGATCATCGAAGGTGCCTTGGGGCGAATGCGACCGATCCTGATGGCTTCACTCGTCGCGATTCTTGGGTTGCTTCCTGCATCAGTCGCTCGAGGACTCGGCTCCGATGTCCAGCGGCCGCTGGCGACTGTCATTGTCTGGGGATTGGTCAGTTCGATGTTGTTGACGCTGCTCGTCATCCCCGCCCTATATCATTTGTTTGCTCCCAAGATTGTTATTCAGCCGGAAGGTGGCAAGGAACTCGTGGCCTGAAGCTTGAGGCTGCTGGCTTCGGGTCAGTTCGCGGCTTCCCGAAACTTCACCACTGGATCTCTGATCACCGTGCGTGAAATGATTTTTTCGATCAACAATCAAAGGGACACCCCATGGAATATCGCAGGCTGGGTGGGTCGGGGCTTAAGGTTTCCGCCCTGACACTCGGAACAGGGACATTTGGTGGAACGAACGAATTCTTCAAGGCCTGGGGGCAGACTGATGTCGCTGAAGCCTCCCGGTTGATTGACATCTGCCTTGAAGCCGGGCTGACCATGTTCGATTCGGCCGACATTTATTCGAATGGCGCGGCCGAGTCGATTCTGGGTCAGGCGCTCGTCGGTCGACGGGACAAAGTTCTGATTTCGACAAAAGCAACCTTTCGCGCCGGAGAAGGTCCGAACGATGTTGGTTCGTCACGGTTTCATTTGATCAAAGCGGTCGATGGATGCCTGAAGCGGTTACAGACTGACTACATTGATCTGTTCCAGTTACACGGGTTCGATGCGTCGACTCCGGTCGAAGAGACTCTTGGCACCTTGGACGATCTCGTTCGCGCGGGGAAGATTCGTTACATCGGTTGTTCGAACTTTTCCGGCTGGCATTTGATGAAGTCGCTGGCGGTGTCGGATCGTTATGGATGGTCACGGTACGTCGCTCATCAGGCGTACTACTCGCTGGTCGGCCGCGACTACGAATGGGAACTGATGCCACTGGGAGTGGATCAGAAAGTCGGTGCGGTCGTTTGGAGTCCTTTGGGTTGGGGCCGATTGACAGGAAAAATCCGCCGTGGCAGTCCGCTCCCGGAATCGAGTCGCCTGCAGAGCAAGCTCGTGCGAGACATCGGTCCCCAGATTGATGACGAATACTTGTATCAAGTCGTTGATGCGCTCGATGTCATCGCGAAGGAGACTGGCAAATCAGTCCCACAAGTGGCACTTAACTGGTTGCTGCAGCGTCCGACTGTCTCATCGGTCATCATCGGGGCTCGCAACGAAGAGCAATTGCGTCAGAACCTCGGGGCAGTCGGTTGGAATCTGACTGCCGATCAGGTTGCCCGACTCGACGCTGCCAGCCGAAGGCCGTTCGCCTACCCCTACTGGCACCAGCAAGGATTTGCAGAACGGAACCCGTTCCCTGTTTGATCGTCACGCCCCATGCGATTTGCATTTGTGGAGGTCTCACGCAAAGACGCGAAGACGCAAAGTTGAAGAGTGATTTCGTATCTTTCGCGAATCCTTTGCTTCTTTGCGTCTTGAGCGAAGCGGGCGTGAGCACCATGAATTGTCCGCTGTCAGGGATGCGACATTATTTTGCGTGTGCGGTTGGAAGAAACCGCTGTTGCTGGAGCCACAGGTGGCATGCATTCGGCCATGTTGCGAACGGGTCGTCACCGGGGCGGACGGCGAAGTCATGTGATGTGTTGGCGTAGATGTGCAATTCTGCGGGGATCCCAGCTTTCTTGAGAGCCATGTACATGACGACACTGTGTTCTGGAGGGCTGATCAGGTCTTCGCCGCCATGAACGAGGAAGACGGGTGGAGTGTTTTTAGGGATCGATAAGCCGGGGGCCAGTTCGTCCTTGTCCTTGGGCTTCAAATACCCTGGGTAAGCGAGAATTGCAAAATCAGGGCGGCAACTGGTCTTGTCGATTTCGTCGCGGGGCTCATAGGTACGTTTTTCGAATCGGGTGGCTGTTGCGATTGCCAGATGGCCTCCTGCCGAAAAGCCGATTGTCCCAATTCGATTCGGGTCAATTCCCCACCCGGCAGCTTTGCTTCGTACCAGGCTGACCGCTCGCTGAGCATCCTGCAAAGGTCGTCGAGCAGGTTCCGTCTTGATTTCGTCGGGACGTCGCGGGACTCGATACTTCAAAATGATTCCAGTCACACCGAGCGAATTCAGCCATGCCGCTACCTCTTCCCCTTCAAGTTCCCAGTACAGGTTCCAGTAGCCACCTCCCGGGCAAATGATCATGGCCGCACCTGTATCTTTGTCTTTTGCCGGGCGATAGATTGTCAGAGTCGGCTTCGTGACATTGGTGATCATCCGGGTGGATGTCGTAACTTCCACCTGTTTGCGGTCAAGTGCAGGAGACATAACGACTTTCTCATCCCCGATCGATCCTTCGATTTCATCCGGCGCCAGGCCGTTCCAGAGTTCCACGACCAATGGATTCTCATCCGCGATTGCTGTCGTCCCCGTCAGGCACATCAAGGCCATCATCGCGTTGGTGATGAACATTCGGTACGTCATCGAGCAGGCTCCTGAGTTTACATGTCATTCAAGGAAAGCTGACACGATCAATTCTTTGTTCACTCGTGAACGAGATCGACTTCCGGATGAATTTTCATCCGTCCCGATTGAATCCCGTTACGAAAGATACGTTTCGCCGTGATCTCTGGTGTGTCACTGTGTATCCTCATGACGAAGTGGCGTCCCCATTGCAACTCTGGAGAGACTCGATGCGTATTTTGTCTTCGTCCGTCAGGTTCGTTGGAACCCTCGTCATTTCTTGCGGATTCAGTTGTGCCGGGTTCGCGCAGGAGACAGTTCCTGATTTGAAGTTTGGCGATGCAGTGATTGAAACTCATTTAACGCTCGAAGCGATTCGGTTAAGTGAGCACATTCATGAAGGGGCCGAATCCAAGGCCGAATGGGAAGCCAAACGCCCGGAACTGAAGCGTGAGTTCTTCGACATGCTTGGCCTTTGGCCACTTCCGGAACGGACACCGCTTAATGCGAAAGTGACGGGTACTGTCGAGCGTGATGGGTATCGAGTCGAAAAGCTGCATTTCCAGAGCATGCCGGGTTTATATGTTACGGGAAACCTCTATCGTCCGGCCAAAGTTGAAGGAAAGCTTCCCGCAGTGCTTTATGTTTGTGGTCATGCGGGACGTGGCCGAGACGGCAATAAGGTTGCCTTTCAGCATCATGGGCAGTGGTTTGCGACTCATGGATACATCTGTCTGATCATCGATACCCTTCAACTGGGTGAAATCGCCGGGATTCATCACGGCACCTATCGTGAAAACCGGTGGTGGTGGCATTCCACAGGATATACGCCTGCTGGAGTCGAATGCTGGAATGGCACGCGGGCTCTGGACTATCTGGTCAGCCGTTCCGATGTCGACGCTGATAAACTCGCCGTGACAGGTATCAGCGGTGGTGGTGCTGCCACATTCTGGATTGCCGCTGCGGACGAACGTGTCAAAGTCTGTGTTCCTGTCAGTGGAATGAGTGACTTGGAAAGTTACGTTGTGGATAAGGTCTGCAACGGCCACTGCGACTGCATGTTCTTCTACAACAATTACCGTTGGGAATGGTCAACGATCGCGGCACTGATTGCTCCACGAGCCATGCTGTTTGAGAACTCTGGTTACGACCCCATTTTCCCGATGCCGGGCAATGAAAGAATCCGGGATCGTCTGGCCCATCTGTATCGCTGGTACGAAAAGAAGCCCGGAGAACTTTTCGACATCGGGGTGACTCCTGGTGGCCATAGTGACAACGTTGAATTGCGTCTGATGGCTTATCGCTGGATCAACAAGCACCTCAAAAACGACAACGCCGAGGTTGCTGAGCCGAAAATTCCCGTGATTGACGGCAAGGATCTGCGAGTTTTTCCAGAAGATTCGGATCTTCCTGCTGACCGGATCAATGCCCGAATTGACGAATCGTTTGTGAAGCTGGCAACACCTCAGACGCCAAAATCTCGGGAAGAATATTCGAAATGGTCTGAGTCATTGCGACAAGAGCTGATGGCTCGTGTGCTGACAGAATGGCCAGAACAGGTTCCTGCAGCAGAAGTTCGTCAGCAGGACAAGGACCTTGGGTTGATGATGCTGCGGACAGAAGATGACATCACCGTGATGGCAATGCGCACAAAGTCAGAGACCGAAGTGAAGCGTTCGCCCGAACATCCTGAGCGGATCTGGCTGGTGGTCTTGAATCCAGACGAACATGAAGGTGTTTTGCCTGATTGGGCGAAGAGTGTCATTCCTGCAGGCCAGGCCACCGTAATTCTGAGTCCGCGCGGCAGTGGTGAAACTGTGAAGTGGACGACAAAGAATCCCCCGAATTATGTCGAGCGTGCCCACGCTCTGATTGGCCGAACCGTGGATGCAGGTCGAATCTGGGACGTGCAGTCGGTGGCTCGGATGCTGCATGAAGCTGAAGGTAACGAGCTGACAATCGGCGTTGTCGGCAAGGGAACTGCCGGGATTCTCGGGGCTTATGCAGCGCTCAATGAGACGAGCATCGCAGAGGTGATTGCCGTTGATCCACCCGCCTCGCACCGCAATGGCCCATATTTGTTGAGTGTCCTGCGAGTTCTTGACATTCCGGACGTTCTGGGAATGTTGTCTCCACGACATTTGACACTGGTCACACCGAACCAGGCTGCATTTGCCCGTACAACTGAGCTATACAAGACGTCCGGGCACGCTGACAGGATTAAGACTTCAGACGTGGTCAACAAGAAGTAATCGTCTGTAAAAAACAAAATCTTCAGCGGGCGACAGATGTGCCCGCTGAAGATTTTCTGTCATTCAAAGCTGGAGTCAATCGACTTCAAGCAGTTCCACGATGAAGTGCAGAGTTGCCTTCGGGGGGATCCGAGGAGGCCGTCCGGCTTCGCCGTAGCCAAGTTCGTAGGGGATTTCGAGTTCGATCATGCCACCCTTGCCGACGAGTTGCATCCCTTCTGTCCATCCTTTAATCACGCCACTCAGCGGGAACTGAATGGGTTTGCCGCGATCATAGGAGCTGTCAAAGGTTTTTCCGCCGTCGAGCCAACCCTTGTAGTGGACTTTGACACTGCTATCTGCTTTTGGCTTTTCGCCATCCGACTTTCGCAGGATTTTGTACTTCAGGCCGCTTTTCGTTTCCGAGAACTTCTCGGGAACGTCTTTGTCCGTGGGCCCCGGCTCCACTGGCAGTTGTGCATCCAGCAGTTCCACGATGAAATGCAGGGTTGCCTTGGCCGGAATGACAGGTGGACGACCAGCTTCGCCATAGGCCAGATCGTAAGGGATTTCGAGTTCGATCATGCCACCCTTGCCGATGAGCTGCATCCCTTCGGTCCAGCCGGGAATCACGCCATTCAGCGGGAATTCGATCGGTTCGCGACGATCATAGGAACTGTCGAATACTTTGCCGCCGTCGAGCCAGCCTTTGTAGTGAACTTTGACTGTCGTGGTGGCTTTCGGTTTCGGGCCATCACTCTTGCGAAGAATTTTGTATTTCAGGCCACTCTTGGTGGTTGTGAATTCCTTGGGAGCGTCTGCGTCAGCCACTCCTGGTTCGAGGGGCTTCTGGACTTCGAGGAGTTCGACGAGGAAATGGAGCGTTGACTTTCCTGGGATGCCATCCGTTCCCCGTTCCCCGTAACCGAGCTTGTAGGGGATTTCGAGTTCGATCATGCCACCTTCGCCGACGAGTTGCATCCCTTCGGTCCAGCCCGCGATGACTCCGTTCAGAGGAAATTCGATCGCCTCGCCTCGCTCGTAGGAGCTGTCGAATACTTTTCCACTATCCAGCCAACCCTTGTAGTGGACCTTGACGGTACTCGTTTCCTTCGGCTTGGCCTTGTTGGAATTCCGCAGAATTCGGTACTTGAGGCCACTCTTGGTTGTCGTGAATTCTTTCGGAGCGTCTTTGTCTTCAGGCCCCGGTTTGACTTTGTCTGCAGCGTGCGACATCAGGGAAATCGATCCACAAAAAAAGGCGAGGAGTACGGTCAGTGCCAACCGACAACGCTTCATGAGGGAAAAACCTTCGATCGAGAAATCGGTCTCATCCAAAACAGCGGTCACACGACCGTTGCGCGAGGGAAAAAGAGTACACGAAAGTCGTTCGATTTGCGCGGGTACGAAAAAAGAAAACTCATTCGTACCACCCACGAGGAAAACGGGCGTCGCGAACCTGAAAGGCACGAGAAGTCAGATTCGACGAAAAAGCGTCGACATGTCACTGAGGCGAAATACTGGTAGATAATTGATCGGCTGGCAATAACTTGTCCATCTGTTGCTGTTTGTCACCGCTTCAAAAAGCTGCTGCATTGCAATTTTGAAACATAATTTTCAACGCGTTTTTTGCCCAATTCGGTCAGATTGCGGTGCTGGCGCGCTGTTGATTTGCCACGCCTCCGAAAAACACGTGAAAGAGTGAAATGTTGCACGTTAGGCTTTTCCGAGGCGAATTCCTGCGAGTCGAACACAAAAACTTTTGAAAATAATTGTGTTTCTTGAAAAATTTACCTAGAATCGAATGAAGAATAGGTTGAGGTACGCCATTTGCCTACGGCCCCTTCCCCATCAGCAACAATACAAAATTGGATATGTGCACCGCAAAATCAGTGGCTTCGGATTTCGAACCACAGGGTGCTAAGAATACTGACTCGAGGATATCTGAATTGCCAAACAACACCACAAAGATGGACGTCGCTTCGGCGACGCAGCAGGCCACGGCTTATTTGATCGTTCGGAATGGCCCGATGGAAGGAACCATGATTCCTGTTCAGTCGGGGCAGAGTGCAACAATCGGGCGCGCGACGAACAATCGAATTGTTGTTCCCGATGAAATCTGCAGCCGGAACCACTGTGAAGTCTACTTCGATGATGGTCGTTGGAAACTGCGAGATTGCGGCAGCCGAAATGGGACGCGAGTCCAGGGTGAGCCAATTTCGGGTGAATACCTGCTGGGTGAAGGTCGTCAGTTCCAGATCGGCAACACATTCATGACGTTCACCTTTGAACGTGATCGAATGGCCAGCGAAGAAACTCGCGATGAAGACACTGCGACAGAAATTCCGGTCATCAGCACAGACGAAACACTGGACCAGGAAATCCAGTCGCGTCCCGAAATCGTCCATCGTTCAGGAACGACCAAGTACCTGCTCGCAGAAACAGAAGCGATCTCCTCAAGAGATCGTGCTGGTCAGGAAGCTCAGCGTCTTGTCCGCCTCGGTCTGAAAATGGGTTCGGCGTCCGACGTTCGTTCACTTTCAGAGATCGTGCTGGACGGGTTGTTCGACGTCACTTCGGCTGACATCGGGGCGGTATTGCTGCTTCCTCCCAATACAGTCATCAAGCGCCCGCTTCCGAGCCAACTGGAACTGGTTGCTTACAAATCACTCGATGCTCGGCCGTTCGAGCGGATTTCGGACTATGTTTCCAGCGTTGTTCTGGAAACCCGCGTTGTTGTCGTTGCATTGGACGTCAATGCCAATGATCGCTTCAAAGCGAGTGATAGCCTGAACGCAATGCGAGCCGAAAGTATCGTCTGCGCACCAATTCGTCGCGATGATCGTTTGTTCGGTCTGATTCAGCTTTACTCTACAAATCCAGATAATCGGCTGGATCAGGAAGATTCCGAATTCGCTCTGGCCGTTGCAGATCAGATGGCAATTATGCTCGAAGCAATTCGCGAGCGTGATCGTCTGGCCGCTGGTCTGGCTCGTGTGGAAACGGAAAATCAGTCGCTGCGAGATCAATTGAAGATCGAATCCGAACTGGTCGGCGACAGCGATTCGATCCGTAAGTTGCGAGACAAGATTCTGCGTGTCGCTCCAACCGGTGCGACAGTCCTGATTCGCGGAGAGAGCGGCGTCGGCAAGGAGCTTGTCGCTCGTGCGATTCACGAACATTCCGGCCGTAAGAGTGCTCCATTCATCACGATGAACTGTGCCGCGCTCAGCGAAAGCCTCCTTGAGAGCGAACTGTTCGGTCACGAAAAGGGATCTTTCACCGGGGCCATCAGCCGTAAGGTCGGAAAGTTTGAGCAGGCTCATCAGGGAACGTTGTTTCTCGACGAAGTCGGTGAGATGAGTCCAGCGATTCAGGCAAAGTTCCTGCGAGTCCTGGAAGGTCATCCTTTCGAACGAGTCGGTGGTGGTTCCGAAGTTCGAGTTGACGTCCGAGTGGTCGCGGCAACGAATCGTGATCTCGAACGATCAGTAGAAGCCGGAACGTTCCGCAAGGATCTCTACTTCCGCCTGCAAGTCATGGAATTGCTCGTCGAACCATTGCGGGATCGACGGTCTGATATCGCGATCCTGGCGAATCACTTCGTTGAACGATTTGCCAAGAAGAGCGGGCGCCCGGTGCATTCGTTGTCACCAGCCGCTGTCACTGCCCTTGTGAACTACCCATGGCCGGGTAACGTGCGAGAATTGCAGAACACGATTGAGCGTGCTGTGATCCTTTGCTCGGGTGAAACTCTCGGTCCTTCGGATATTCAACTCTCAGCACTGGGAGCTGGCGATCTGCGGATGACCGACGACAAGTCGCGTTCGTCGTTCCGTCCTGTTTCTGTCGATATCATTGAGCAGGAGCACATTCTGGCAACGCTGGAATGGACGAAGTGGAACAAGTCCCAGGCTGCTCACATTCTTGGGATTGAACGCTCGACTCTCGATCGAAAACTCAAGAAGTACGAAGTGGAACGTCCACGCCACTGATTCTGATCGAATCATCGTACGATGAACTTTGCGGCCCTCAAACAGTCTTGTTTGAGGGCCTTTTCATGCGCTCGCGACAAAGTCCGTTGGCCGCTTCGCTGCAAACTCGGCTCCTGTGGAACATCGCGTCGATTCCAATACCAAATCGTCATGATGCAAGGCAGTGGCGAAGCGGGAGGGTCAGGCGGTGAGGCTCCCGCCGAACCGTCTTCGAATCGGGAAGCGTCATACTCAATTGCGGCTCGGCGGGAGCCTCGCTCTCCCGTTTTGTCTGTAAAACAGCAGGGCGGCCACAGACATCACCAGGATCTACGTATGCACCGTCACCCGCGGGGGTGGCACGACATTGGAGCCC
>CAXBSB010000175.1:0-16882 GCA_963977965.1 uncultured Schlesneria sp. | reverse complement strand
CCAAACAACTTACGACGAAAATCCGCTTCCAAAAATCTCGAAAAATCCGTTTTTTGGCAACTACTGGGGAAGTCAGGCTAGCGCGCGCTAGCGTCCGGTTTCCGGAGACCGTGCGCGACGCAATTGAAAGCGAAAAGAAAACCTCACTGCAGTTTGATGCCCGCGGGACGCCACACTGAAACGGAATGCGATGTAACCATGGCTCGTCGCAAAACCGTAGTTTCCTCCCGACTGGCGATTCGGTATCCTGTTGTCTCGCTTGGAACTCCCCAGTGGAGAATAGGATGCAACGAATCTGGTTATCTGGCAGGGTGGCTTTGGCGGTCGGTTTGCTGATCGGCAGCAGCGCGACATACGCTCAAAATCCGAATCGAGCACTCTTCGAACAGTCGTTGGTCATTGAGCCCGATGCCGATATTGCCGAAGCCTTGAAAGAAGCTCAGGAATCGATCACTCGAAAGGAATACGTCAACGCGGTTCAATTGCTGCAGCGAGTTCTGGATCATCCTGAGGACAGTTTTTTCGAGCGAGATTTTTTGAATGATCGAGGGGCTCGTGGTGGCATCCGGAAAGAGGCGATTCGCGTCCTGATGACGATGCCCGCTGACGGTCACGCCGCGTATGAACTGAAATTCGGGATTGCCGCCAGGGATCAGCTTGCGAAAGCGATCGAAAGCCAGGACATGTCCGTTGTGGCTGAAATCGCTCGTCGATTTACCGCAACCAACGCGGGGTTCGATGCCGGGATCATGCTGGCGGCACATGCGTTTGATGCCAACCGGCCTCTCGAAGCCGCCGTGCTGTTGGACGCATTGAAAAATCATCCGCGGCGTACCGCACAATTCTGGTTGCAACAGGCGGTTTACTGGACGTCTGCCGGTCGAATGGATCGCGGATTGAAAGCGCTGCGCGAGATCAAGCGAGCTTCACCCCAGGCGAAACTGCGAGTGGCCGGTAAAGAGGTCGTTTTGCCTGAAGACGAAAATGCACCCAAGTGGCTTCGCTCGCTGGCAGTTCTGAAATCGCCCGCGCTGCTGCCGGACGCACAGGACTGGATGACCGTTGGCGGGGGACCGACTCGTAACGTTTCTGCGGCACCAACCGTGCCCGTCGGTAATCGTGTCTGGCGAGTTTCCACGCTGGAGCATCTGTCGCTGGATGGTCGCCCTGAAGAAGATCGTCGAATTCAGGGACGCTTTCAGGAAACTCGTGATCGCATTCATGAATCGATGTCGGCAGACAACCGTTGTAACATCACCACAGCCCAGCCGCTGGTGATTGGTGATACGGTTATCTATCGGACGATTGGTGACGTGACCGCCGTCAGCCTGACAACGGGAGAGTTGCTTTGGCGGTCAGCCATGATCGACGAAATGCTGATGCGAGTCCTGAACCCTCGCTCGATCGATGCTCGCTTGCGCACAGGTCGCGGGCTGACACTGGCATCGTATCTGGAACGGCGGATCTTTCGAGATAACGTCGCTGGAACGTTGAGCAGTGATGGTCGACTGGTTTATTCATTGGAGGAACTGGAAAGCCCGGGACATTTCAACGATTCATCGGCTAACAAGCTGGTGGCATTCGATCTGGCCGGGGGAAGAATCCAATGGGAAATTGGGGGACCACGAGGGACCCGACCAGTGGAGTTTTCCGGGCAGTTCTTCCTGGGGGCGCCATTACCGACGAATGATCGACTGTACCTGTTGTCGGAAACTCAAGGTGTCCTGCAACTGCTTGTCTTGAAGCACGACAGCGAAAAAGAGGCCATCGAACAAGAGTGGTCTCAGACACTGGTTGCGACCGAGCGCACTCTGGCGAGCCACATGCCGCGTCGACTGTCGGGGTTGTCTCCTTCGATTTCGGATGGAGTGATCGTCTGCCCGACATCTTCCGGGGCCGTCGTGGCTGTCGATGAAAAACGGCGTGAATTGCTGTGGGGGTTCCAGTACCCGACAAGCGTCATGCCGGAACCTCGAGACTTCGCCGGGTTTCGTCGCATGTCGACGCAGCCACCGGGCGACGAGACGGACCGAATCGATCGTTCGATGGAAGGCCCGGTCGTCATCGCGGACGGTCGTGTCCTGGTGGCCCCTCGAGATTCGAATCATATCTTCTGCCTGGACCTGGTGGATGGACGACTTCTCTGGAAACACGAACGCGAAGGCTGGGCGTACATCGCGTGCGTTGTTGATGAAAAAGTCGTGCTGGTCGATCGCAACGGAATCAAGGCTCTGAAGTTGCCTGATGGCAATCTGGAAGACACATTCGAAGTGACCGCGATCGAAGCGTCGGGCCGCGGCGTACGATCGGGAATGTCGTACTTTCTTCCGCTGAAAACGGGCGAGATCGCGACGGTCGATCTGCACAACGGACGTTTCCTGGCTCGTTCGAAGCTGTCAGAAGGTCTGGTTCCTGGGAACCTGGCTGCCGGACACGGAGCTCTGGTTTCGCTGGGGATGAATGAAATCATCGGTTTTGCCCCGCTGGACAGTATTCAGCAGCGAATTGCCGATGAATTGAAAAAGGATCCGGAATCTCCTGTGGCGTTGGCGCTGCGAGGCGAATTGCGACTGAATCGTGGTGAAGTCGACGGAGGCCTGGCGGACCTGCGCAGTGCGCTGAAGAAAAAGCCCGATCCACGCATCAAGAGCGTCCTGGCAGCGGCTCTGCTTTCAGTAGTACGTCTCGAACCTGCTCGCATTCGTGCACATCTTGCCGAGCTTGAGTCTGTCACCGATGACCCGCAGCAGAAGAATGAGTACCTGCGACTCTATTCGCAGGCTCTCGAAGCAGCCGGGGATCGACCCGGGGCATTTGCTCAGATGATTCGACTGGCAGGAACCTCCCAGCATCTGGATGACCTGAAATCCGTGGCGGTTGGTCACGCTGTTCGAAATGATCGATCGATTCGAGCTCGCCTGATTGAGATGTATTCTGCGGCAACGACTGCAGACCGGGGTAAGCTTGATCAGTCGTTAAAAGAGTACCTGCAGACGGTCCCTGAGGGAGTCGAACGGACAGAGCATCTGGAACAATGCTTGCAGTTTTTCAAAGGGTTGCCGGGTGTTGAATCAACCTTGCTGAGTGCTGCGAAGGAGATTTCAGGCGAAGCCCGGGCAGAATCGATTCGCTCGTTCCTGGGATCATCAGACCCGGCCATCGCGGCACAAGCAACAGCGATGCAATGTGACGACTTCATTAAGGCTGAACAATGGAAGGAAGCAGCCGGACTGATCCGACGATTGAAGAGTGAGTTTCGTGATCGTGAATGCCTGAACGGCAAGACGGGACTCGCACTGGCAGATCAATGGTCCTTGAAGCCGGAATTGAAGGGGATTGCCCGAAAGAAATGGCCGACCGGTCGCATCGACGTTGAGAGAAGCGAACGCGATCCTGTTCAGGAATCCAACCTGCAGGCTGAGGTTCTTTCGCGGGTGGGTGCGCAGTTCGTGGGATGGTCGTTCGACACAGACCTGCGTGGAACTTTTTTGCGGGCTCGAGATGAATACTCGCACGAGCAATGGAGACTCGCCCTGACGGTCGATGATCTGCTCGACGAAACACGCAATATGCCGATCCCCTGCCAGATTCGCATCTGCAATCAGTGGATGACCGTGGTACGGGCGTCCTATTTTGTGGTGGTCGATCTCTCGGAGGCGACACCCCGGATTGCGTGGTCACAATCGCTGAAGAACCCCGCCGCGAATCAGGAGATCAATATCAATGGAGCTTTCAATCGCTATCCAGAATACAGCACCTATGGCCGGGTGATCGGACTCAATTCCGAGTGTGTTTTCTACAAGATCGGATCAAAAGTGATGGCTGCTGACCTGGATTCCGGCCGGTTAGCCTGGATTCGTACAGAAATTCAAGCCACTGAATTGATGACTGTTGACGAGCAAGCGATTGCCATCCTGGCGAGGGGGAGCATGACGGTCTGGCGAACGATGGATGGATCTGACATCGCTACACGGACTCAACAAACAGGTCGGCCGTTCTGGAGCACAGGGGCACGCCAGATTGTGATCCGCTTCCGGAATGCCACCGTGATTATTGAGTGCCGTGATCTCGTCGCAGATCAGGTAGTCTGGCAACGCGACTTTCCAATGGACACCGTGGCAACAGTCGTCGATCATCAGGATCTGGCCGTTCTGCAACCGGATGGACATCTGACGATGCTTCGCCTGGACGATGGACGCGAAGTCTATCAGGCGGAACTTGCGATCAAGTCCACTCGAAGGCGAGACTGGTTTGTCGTTCAGCGGTCTGTCGAGCAGGATATCGTTCTCGCAGGCGAAAGAATCAATTCTTCATCTGAATTTGACGCGAGGGGGTCGCAGACGAGTACTTCGTTCAACGGACACGTCTGTGCCATTTCCCCTGCGGATGGGAAAGTCCAGTGGGTGACGTCCGTCGAACGTGCAGCCTATGACCGAACTCAACCGGCCTCACTTCCACTCTTGATGCTGGCTTCGCGGCATGTTGAGCGACGAAACGCGAACGCCTTCGAAGTTCGGTACCGCATGAATGCCGAAATCATCGACAAGCGGACGGGACGAAAGATCTACTCGACAGAAGAAGATTCACCACCGCAGTTACCAAGATTTGAGCCCGATCCTGAACATTCGCGGATTGTTGCAAACTTTTTTGGATGGCAGTTAGAGTTCAGTTTCTCGGCTGCCGTCGACTGATTCTGCCTGCTTGTGGTGACATGTATGTCGATGACAGCAGGTCGAATGAATGTTCCAGAATCGATTCGTGTGACAGTTTTCCCTTCAACACATTAATGCCAAGATCTGAAATGGATAGTTCAAACGTGAAACGCTTCCCGTCAGAACCATTACAAAAGCAGGCGACGCAGGCAGGACACCGAACTGTTGCCGGAATGATCTGCCTGTTGCTACTGAACATTGCCGGTTGTGGTTCGGGAGGAAAGTCAGAAACGGCAGAGACTGAAGCAAAAGCGGCTGCGGCAGCGGATAAGACACCACCCGTCGTCAACCCGCGCGATGCCGCCAAGGAAGGGCCGGGAACAAAAGTTACGGTCTATTCGGATCCCCCCGGCTGCGCTGTGTTTGTGGACTACGTTCCTGTTCGAAATGAAAACGAAGGATTAGCGCTGACTCCATGCGAGTTCACCGTCTCACGCGGAACGCATTCCATTTCAGTCGAACGGCCCGGGGGAAAGCGAGTCGTTCAGTCGGTCGAGATCACGAATGCTCAGGAATTGGAATTCGATGTCACGTCGTCACCGAACGATACCGACGATCCCTCGATCCTGAATGCCCCGTTGTTTGAGGCTGCCGTCGGTCGATCGATCCCGCTCGAAACAGTCAATTCGAAAGATCAGGAACTCGATCCGTTCCTCAGTCCTGATGGCTGTACCATTTACTTTGCCAGTGAGCGAGGTGGAGTGCGCGGGATCTATACGGCGACGCGGCCGACGCCTTATCACAACTTCAACGAGCCAACGATTATCCAGGACTCCAGTGGTGCCGACCTGCCCGTTTCACCTTCCGTCAGCAACGATGGTCTGACGCTGATTTATGCAGTCGATGAGAAGTCGCGACTGTGGCAACTGGTCCGGACCAGCGTTGACGTTCCATTCGGCGGGAAGGAGATCACTCGCAGCGACGAAAAAGGCGAGCGTTCGTGGCGATCGGCACAGGTTTCCGGCGACAGTTTGCGCCTTTACTGGACCGAAGAGGGAGACGACAAAACCGTCACACGTGCCGCAACGCGATCCGCGCCCGGCAAGCTGTTTGGGAAATCGTTGTCCTACGAATTGCCGGGGTCTCATCCCCATATGTCGTCCGATGGTTTGCGGCAGTTCATATTCGATGGGACAACCCTGAAGCGATCCCGCCGAGGTTCGATCCGGCAGACGTTCGGTGAACCCGAAACCGTCGTTGAGATCTCGCTGGAAGACTACACTCAGAGCCCTCAGCATCGGCAGTTTTCGGTGACAGACGATGAACAGTGGTTGTTCTACTGCGACAAGCCGGGTCGCTCTGCAGATCTGTACGTTGTCCGACTGTCGGATGGTCCGACCTGGGGCAGGTCGTACGTGGGTAAGTCAGTTCCCAACAAAATGACGGTTGCGACAACCGAACCCGAAGATAAACCCAAACCCGAACCAATGCCGACCGAGGCTGTCGAAGCCAGGACGTCGCCGCTGCCATACACAACTCATTGGGCCGAACTGTTAAACTTGCTGGAAGCGAATCGGGGTGACGATGCTGTTGCTCTGGTGAAGGAAGCGATGAAACAGAAGAAAATGAGTCAGGACAAGCAACTGCTGGCCTGGGACCTGCAGCTTGCAGAAGCACTTGCCGAAATGGAAAAGGAATTGCAGGCGGCTTTACGTGCTCTCAAACCCGGAGCCATGATTCGAGTCGCGGGGACTCGATTTGAGTTCGAATCCTATGATGGCGAAACATTGTATTTGAAACTGAAGGATAAGGAGTTCCCGAAGAAGCTGACCAGCATGACTCCGGGGGAGCGGATTTCGCTGATTGAAGGCACAGAGAAGGCGACTGGCGAGCAGGCACTGCGGTTCGCTATTTACCTCTTCTTCCAAGGGAAGATTCAGCAGACGCTGGCAGAGAACTGGTTTAAGCGTGCGGGTCCAGACGCAGATGTCTTCCATGAACGCCTGGCCGCACGCGTGCTGCACCAGGGCAAGTCCGAACTGGCTCGGGGCAACATGGCAGCGGGAATCGAGTATCTGGATTCCGTGGCCGCCGTTTCCGGTCCGGCGACGGCTGCCGCGCGTGAAGCCGCTGAACAACGATCGAAGCTTTACGATCTTATCGACTGGAAACCGGTTGGAAGTCGCAAGTGGGGCCGTGGTGAACAGGGTGCCTATATCTCAGATCCGACCAGATCGAATGGTTCGTTCCTGAAATCGGATCAGAAATACACCGATTTTGAATTGTCGTGCGAATGGAAAGTTGAAGGCTCCACTGCAACAGGGGGCGTCTATCTGCGGTACTCCGGCCAGGGCAAACCGCTCGATAATGGTGCGAAAATTCATCTGGCCAATGATTCGGACCTGAAACGGATGGATCGGTTCGCGACGGGGGCTCTGTTTGCAAAAGCCGCCGCGAGCCAGAACGCCAGCCTGGCCGCTGGAAAATGGAATACTCTGAAGATGCAGGTCCGCGGAACAGATGTGAAAGTCTGGATCAACGACAAGGACGTTCTGGCGGCAACGCTGGAAAAAGGCGTGCCGCTTGATGGCTATGTGATGCTCGATGGCGAGGCGGGTGGTATCAGCTACCGCAAGGTTCTTCTGTTCGAATTGCCGTCCGCATCTGAGGGCGTTAAGTCCGAGTGATCCGCAAGCGTCGCACTTGCCGCTGCAGTTTGATGCGCGTGGGAGACCCACAAAAACCGAACGCCATCTACGCTTCATACGTCTGAACGAAACGAGCCACCTGCGAAACACAGGTGGCTCGTTCGTTTGAATCATGACCGTTCTCGATGTCACGTTGCGACAGGAACGAGCTTTCCATCCTGCCGGGCTGAAGCGAGCGTCGCTTCCATCACCTGCTGAGTCTGCAGGGCGATCTGGCCCCAGGATTCATCCAGCTTGCCTGACAGCACCAGCTGAGAGAAGTTGCGGAACAGGTTCGTTTCCTGAGCGTTCGGTGCACTGTTACCGAATTCCTGGATAGCGACACGTCGCGTGTGGTCTTCCATATTGAAGTCGCAACCGCGTGGCACGAATTTCACGTTCGAAACGTCAAACGAGACTTCATTCCCATAGAACGGGCAGACGAAGCCGGGGACTGTGATGAACCCCTTCGTGCCACTCAGATTGGCCCACTGCTGGTTTTCGTTCAGGAATGAACAATAGAAGCTGGCCGAGACGCCATCGCGGAAGAAGAGTTCGCCTGAGAATTCCATCGGAACACTGGATCCGCCCGCTTTCGTCAGCAGGCGACCACTGACCGAATGAGGCATCTCGTACTTCATTGCCCACAGCGTGAATCGGATGTTGTACCAACCGAGATCACCGAGACAGCCCAGCGGTTCCAGGTCATTACTGACGCGAATGTTGTTCGCAATGAACTCATCAGTCGCGGCAAAGCTGAACTGAGAGCAGATGCGGCGAAGTTTCCCGACGCTCTCGCCATCGTCCAGGGCTTCTCGCAACTTGTTCAATCGCTGACTGTGCATGAACATCACACCGTCCATGAACTGGACTTTGTTCTTCCGGCATGCAGCCAGCATTTCAGAGACGTCTGCGGCGACAACACCCACAGGCTTTTCGCACAGGACATGCTTGCCCGCTTCGGCGGCACGAATCACCCACTCTTTACGAATCCCGGTTGGAAGCGGAATGTAGACGGCATCGACGTCGTCTCGCTTCAGCAATTCGTCATAGCTGCCGACAGCCGAGGGAACCGTTGCGAAGGGGCTGTACGCCTGGCAATCGTCGATGAACTGCTGACTCTTGGGAACACTGCGACTCGCCACAGCCGTGACGATTGCGTTGCCGGTATTACGAATCGCCAGCCAGTTCTTGCGGGCAATGTTGGCAGTGGAAAGGATACCCCAGCGACAAATCGAATTACTCATCAGATGACACTCCAAGGAAGTTGTTGTAGTGAGTGAAAACTTGCAAAGCAGGTTAACAGGAATCGAGCCCGATGGCGAAGATGTCAAACAGGCCGTAGTTTTGAATAGAAAATCGCACGGCCTTGTCGAGGACTCCAAAACCGTGGCGCCCTAAATTCAGGTTCTCTCGCTCGATTCACCATATCACCACCAACTAACGACTGCACCTGGATAATCATGTGACCAGAATCAAACGCGGGGCTTGGCGGCTCCACCAACAGCAGCAAGCTGACGGTCACGTTCCGCCAGGATCGTCGTAATCGCCTGGATACTGTCGGCGTCGAGAACTCGATCACCCGCAGAAACAGTTTGTTCAATCTGCGCGGGGCTGCGGGCTCCGACAATGGCGGACGTCACTTCAGGCCGCCGCAGTGTCCAGGCAATGGCGACATCGGCCACAGACCATCCCAGCCTGTTTGCCAGTGCCGTCAAAGACTCCACGAACGCCAGATTGATCTCCAGCTGTGGCGACTGAAATCGAGGGTCCCGAGTCCGGTGGTCCTTCGGTGACAGTGCCGCCACGCGTTCGACCGTAAACGTCCCTGTCAGTAATCCTTTTCCCATCGGGCTGTAACAGACCACTCCGATATCCTGCTGACCGCAATACGGGAGAATCTCAGCCTCGGCGTCACGAGCAATCATGCTGTAAGGAGGTTGTTGAGATGCCACCGGGTGAATCGCCTGCAACCGCTTCAACTGGCTGACAGAATGGTTCGAAACTCCGATGTGCCTGACCTTGCCCTGTTGTTGCAGGTCAACCAGCGTCTGCCATCCCTCTTCAATTTCGTTGTCGGGCTCAGGCCAGTGCATCTGGTACAGATCAATGCAATCGGTCTTCAATCGCCTGAGGCTGGCTTCACACTCTGCGAGAATGCTTTCACGTTTCAGGCAGCAGCCAATCTCTCCGTTTCCCTTGGGAACACGACCACATTTTGTGGCAATTAAGGGGCGATCGGCCGATGGAATCGCTTCCATCGCCTTTGCCACGTGTTCCTCGCTGCGACCTTCTCCATAGACGGCCGCGGTATCAATCCAGTTGATTCCCAATTCGACCGCACGAACGATCGCGTTCACGGCCGAGGCCTCGTCTTGATCGCCCCAGCCAAACTTCCAGTCCCCGCCACCAATGGCCCAGGTTCCCAGACCAATCACACTAAGCTTCAGGCCGCTGCGGCCGAGCGTTCGAAACTGCATGGTCTACCTTCGTTGTTGAGACGTCTGGCTGTTACTTCTGGAATCCTGGTCCCGACATGACGAACTGTCGTCATTCACTCGGCACTGAAATCTCGATCGACACATTCACGGGGTCGGGACCGGCCTGAACCTGATACCGACCAGCGATTGGGTCGAGCGTTTGTGAGTGATCACGCGTCTGACCACCTTCGGTCCAGGTATGCTTCACCGTCAATGCGGTCGGTGCACTGGGAGTCTCATCCTGGCAATGAGCGATCATCCGATAGGAATTCAATGCCGAGTTCGCATCGTAACGGACGTAGATCGCTCCGGCAGGACGATCGAGTTTGACTTCACGATCGACGTTGTAGTGCCAGTGCGACTGTGGCGTCGGCCGCTCAATTCCAGACGGTCCAGTGCCATCGGCAAAGATCGGCTGAAAATCACGAGGCACATCTGAGGCATAACTGATGCGATTGTCCGGAGGCGATGCATCTGGACCGACCGGCATCCCGAAACTGGCGCCGGCCGAGAACCAGGCGATCTTCGTTCCAGGCAAAGCGGGTAGCCGAGCAATCATCGATCCTTTGGCGCGATTAGAAGTCCTGGCGGGATCATAGTCCTTTGGTGCTCGCAATAAATAATGCAGAAATGCGTTCTCATCGGTCGCATTCGGCCGAATCGGGAGTGCACGGGTCGGAAGCCCGTAATGGTCGCCGGTCTTCAGCTCAAATGTGTTTTCACCACTCTTCAACGCGGGCAATTGAGCCGGGGCGATTTGTACCCAGGTGGTCATCTTCAATGCACGCAGCAGCGACGTACCGGGCTTGCCCTTCAAGCCGATTTTCAGCAGATACCCGTAACTTCCCGCAACCTGAGTCGTCAGATCCATTGTTGCTGGCCACTGCTTCGGTTCCAGCGTGATCCAACTGTCGCCAAAGTCGGGGGACCATGCCAGCGACACTTCCGTGGCGTCCACTTCGATGACGGAAGCCTCTTTATCATCCTTGGGGTCTTCGATCTTGCCGACCAATGGCACGATGACATAGGGCGAGCGAACTTCAAAAACCGCCCATCCGTCCCCGGGCTTGATGAGTGTCAAACCCGCATCAGTGATCTGCACATTGTGTGAACTGAACACACCGTCTTCGAAGTCCTTTGAAGACTTCTGCAGGTTCGGCTGATAGACAAATCTGCCGTTTCCATGCGAATGCGTGGCAAACGAGGCATGCTTCGATTTCGGCCCGCGAGGTTCGCGTTCCAGAAGCTCCATGCGTGACTTGTCCTTCGCGTCAGCCTGTGCAACCAGCCAGCGCCCTCCCTGCGGTTGCCACCATCGAGTCAACGATTCGCCTCGCCGGAGTACAAAGTCGAGCGTATGGCCACCCTGAGCCACGGAATACCGATTTTCGACCTTGGAATCGGCGAATAGACGTTCCAGCTTTGCAAGATCGTCCATGGGAAAGAATCTGGGGCTTCGTTCGCGTTTCCAGAGTGCTCCGTCGTGACGAGCCTCATCGAGTGATCTCAGTCCGCCATCCGTCGATTGAAACGTCCCTCGCAAATCGACATCCAGATAGCGCCAGCGGTCATTGGCGAAAACTTCACAGGCAACATGCTTGAAACCCGGCAAATCGACGGTACGGGCCTTTCCAAGCCCTCCCTGCTCCCACAAGCCACACATCACGGGTCCGAACACGTCGCAATATCCATATCCATAAACGGCCAGCACCTTGATCGGGTCGCGAACCAGGCCGAATTCGTAAACCTTGTCCCCACCCTCGAAGACGCCGGCTCCCAACGGGTAAAGCCCCGTCTCTGGATCGGTCAGGTACTCGAACATGGCGCGCGCCTGCGCTTCCGGGGCCAGATCCTTCCACCCCGGATGAGCAGCAAATGTTTTCGCGCTGTAACAGTCGGCCGTTCGAGATGTCAGAATCCGCGGCGAGTAAACTCGACCCCATGCATCTGAACCACTCGAACAGGCGACGAAGATCCCAGCGATCAGAATTGCGAGCTTGCAAGAGGACATGGGTGCTACCGACAGAAGGCAGGTGATGTCAACCGGTTCCTGCACATTACGCAGGCCGCTTCGGGTCTTTCGCAAGTGGCAGGCTGACTCGTTTTCCTGTCCAGGCCGACTGGTAAATCGCCAGGATGATTTCGACAGCTTTACGACCTTCGTCCCCTGTGATCTTCGGCTGACGCCCGGTCTGGATTGCTTTGACAAAGTCTTTGAGCTGTTCCATGTGACCGACGTAACTGATCGCCTTCGGATCGCTGGCTCCACCGGTCCCGCCCACCTTCTTGGCAAACTTTTCGAGAATGGCCTTGTCTTTCGCCTTTGGCTTTTCAAATTGCCATAACAGGACATCATCCTGCTCGACGATCACAGATCCGGCTGTCCCGTGAATCTCGGTCTTTTTCAAATGCCCTGGCCAGGCACTGGTTGTACATTCGATCGTTCCGACGGCCCCGTTCTTGAACTTGATCGCAGCAACACCGACGTCTTCCACTTCAATTCGTTCATGTGCCAGTGTCGAGGTCACAGCACAGACTTCGGCAACTTCGCCCATGAACCAGTACAGCAAGTCGACGTTATGAATCCCCTGATTCATGTAGGCCCCGCCGCCATCCAGAGCCCAGGTCCCTCGCCAGCCCCCCTGATCGTAATACTCCTGAGTTCGCCACCATTTGACGTAGGTGTCGCCCAGCGTCAACTTGCCAAAGCGTCCTTCGTCAACTGCTTCCTTCAGCGCAAGATTGGCAGGGCTGAATCGTGACGGGAAAATCGGGCAGACCATGACGCCGTTCTTTTTGCAGGCATCCAGAATCGCATCGCATCGTTTCAGAGTGATTTCCATCGGCTTTTCAACGACGACGTGCTTACCCGCATTGGCCGCTCGGACCGCGGGTTCCATGTGAGCACCGCTGGGAGTGCAGATGGTCACAATCTGGACAGCGCTATCGGCCAGCATCGCATCGAGGTCATAATAGGCTTTGACACCGGGATTGGCCGCAGCAAAACGATCAGCCGCCTCGGGCCGGGCATCGAAACAGGCGACGATTTTTGACCCTTTGATGTGCTTGACCGCTTCCGCATGAAAATTCGCAATCATGCCACAGCCAACAATGCCAAATCCGGTGATTGCCATGAGCCAAATCCTGCTGAGTGACGAATGAGAGTTTCGGGAACGAGATTCTAATGACTCGTCGCTATTGCTGATACCATCTGACGGTTATCGCCTGCGTTGGCCGATGCCAGCCTCTTTTCCTGAACAAAATCCCGGATGCAGCTGACTCGCCATCGGCGGCAGTCAGGGCCGGTGGAGTGGTTACGGCTGGTTGCTTCTTTTTTCATGTGGAGCCACGACACGTGGAACTGACGATTTGCGATGTCAACGCGTCAAACACCGAAGGATCGACGTAGCACTCCAGCTTGAGCCTCACGTTCAAGTGCGTATGCGTTGTCATACGCACTGTCATAATCTACTTCAGAAGCTTCGTTCGCAGCTTTTTTCCCGATTGCCTCCGCAGAGAACTCTAATGCGTTGATCGCGGCATTGAGTGCCAAATCAGTGAATGCGACTTCTCCTGCCGCACTCAAGGCAAGAGCTTCTGAAGATGGATCTCGGTCGCCGGGATAAAGTGAATCATAAATGAGGCCAAAACGGCCCCGCAAAGCCGTTAATGACTCCTGATCTGCCTTACCCGAACCCCTGCCCTCACCAAACTGGATTAGTTCCTCAAGTTCAACGTCACGAAATGGTGGAATGAGTCGGCGGCAGCATTCGCATGCAAATAATCGTAACTTCCCTTCGGGAGTACCTTGAGCGAGTTCACGTAGCGTGGATTCGATGTCCATGTGTATTTTGGTCTCACACGCCAGGAAACCTGAACACCATCGTTACTTCTTTTTCTTGCGACGGATCTCGTAGTTGCCGCGAGTTTCGTCGTAATCGAGGTCGATCAATCCCTGATCGGCGATGTCTTCAATCATGTCCGAGAAGCTGCTGTAGCCGTAATAGCCTTCGTTGAATCCTGGATAAACGCGACGAATGGTCTGTTTCAACAACGAGCCCCAGATCGGGTCGTAGTCCTGTTCCAAAGACTCCAGAACTTCCAGCAGCCGATCCGTTGCTTCTTGCTTCTTGTCGTCCTTTGTTTTGCCGGGCTTGGGTGCCACTGCGGCCTTCGGCTTTTGAGCGGCGCGAACCAGATCGTCGTAATAGATGAATTCGTCACAGTTGGCGATCAAAAGGTCAGACGTAGAACTTTTGACTCCACAACCGAGGACTCGCTTGTTGTTCTCCTTCAACTTCGAAACCAGTGGCGAAAAGTCGCTGTCACCCGAGATCAATGCAAAGACGTCGATGTGCTGCTTCGAGTAACAGAGGTCGAGTGCATCAACAACCATGCGGATATCGGCACTGTTTTTTCCACTCATTCGCGATTGAGGAATGTCGATCAGTTCGATCCCCTGCGTGTGGAATTCACGAACGGCATCCCTGTAGTGGCTCCAGTCACAGTAGGCTCGCTTGTGAACAATTCGGCCCTTTTCCAGCAGCCGCTTCAAGATTAGTTGAATCTGGAACGAACCGGATTTCATGTCGCGCACGCCAATGGCCAGATTTTCGAAATCGACGAAGACGGCGATTAGTGGTACCTCAGACGACATCCAGCAGAATCCTTCGAAAGTGACGAAGCAGCACGAGACTTCGCGCCACGAGTGGTAGTGGCATCAAGGATACCACTGCGACTCATCCTGCGACAGTCCGGCGGCGGGTAACGTCACGTAGGACGAGGATTGTCCGTCCTACGGGGCTGTTCGTTGATGGTACGTGCCTCAAGCTCCTTCCTTCGGGTGTTCCCTGCGTCTATGATTTCATGCGGCCTGACCTGAGTCTTTATTGATGATCTTCGCATGCAGACGATTCTCGCCATTGTCACTGTCGTCGGTTACATCCTGACGCTGTCGTTGCTGCCTGTGGTTTTGTTGACTCGCAAACGCGAGCCGGTGGCAACAGTGGCCTGGGTCATGGCGATCACGACCATGCCCTATCTCGGGGCATTCCTGTTTGTTGTTTTCGGTATCAATCGCGTCAAGCTGCGAGTTCTTGGACGTCGCGCGGCGGGGATCAATATCAGCCGGGTTCTGCCTGTCCTGGCCGGACATCGGGTCGCCGAAGATGGGCTGAATACCTTGCAAAAAGATCTGCTGCGAGTCGCTGAACGAGTCGGCAGGACTCGAGCGACTGTCGATAACCATGTGCAACTGCTGACGGATGCTCGCAAGACATTTGACGAGATCGAATCCGCCATCGCTTCAGCACGCTCGTCGATTCATCTGGAATACTACATCTGGCAGCCGGACCGTCTGGGAACAGAAATCCGTGACCGGCTGATCCAGAAGGCGCGAGAAGGGGTCAAGGTCCGCTTTCTTTACGATGCCATCGGATCAGGACGGTTGACGAAGCGGTTTCTCACTCCAATGCGTGAGGCTGGTATCCAGGTCGCGACATTCGTGCCGGGCCAATCCCTGCGGGAACGGTGGTCGATCAACCTGCGCAGTCACCGCAAGATTGTGATCGTTGACGGATTAATCGGCTTCACCGGAGGAATGAATGTTGGTGATGAATACCTGGGCGAGGATCCGTTCTTCGGTCAATGGCGCGACACTCATTTGCGGCTGCAGGGGCCAACAGTACTGCAACTTCAGGAAGTGTTTGCGACCGACTGGCACTATGCCACGGGTGAGGAACTGAGTCGAAGTGATTTCCCACCTCCTGTGGATCTCGGCAACGACTGTGCGCAGGTCATTGCTGGCGGACCTGATACGGAAGAAGGCGAATTCCACGCTTTGATGTTTGCGGCAATCACACGAGCTGAGCGGGAAGTGACGCTGGCAACCTCGTACTTTGTTCCGACACCGCCGCTCGTCACCGCACTGGAAGCATCTGCGCTGCGCGGCATCCGGACTCGCGTGATGCTCTCGGGGCCGAAAACCTACTGGGGAACCCGACAGGCCGCTCGCGGCTACTATGATTCACTGCTGGCGGCAGGGGTTGAAATCTACGAATACCAGGCGGGCCAGTTTCACCCGAAGGCTTTGACCGTCGACGGATGCTGGTCACTGGTGGGAACGGCCAATTTCGATGTCCGCAGCCTGTTCCTGAATTTCGAAGTCGGTGTCGTGCTGTACGACATCAGCCTTTCTGAACAGTTACAGCATGACTTCGATAACGATATCAAAAGCGCCCGACGGATCGATCCCGTCCGCTGGTCGCAGCGATCGACATGGGAACGTCTGACCGAAAGCTTCTGTATGATGTTTTCGCCCGTGTTGTGACGGGTTCGAGGTTCATCATGCAGAGCGAAACCAGCAACGGCTGAGAACGAATCTGTCCATCACCACTGAATCTGGCTTTGCACTGGATGAGTGTGCATGTCAGCTCGCTTTTCGATCGGCCAGGCACGTAATTCATTCACCAGCTTGACCAGCCCGTTCACCGCCGCTTCAAAGATGATCTTGCCCTTCTCTGCGGTCCCTTTGGTGGCATCGCCATGAACACCCGTCCTGGTCCAGCGGCCCCAGTAGTCGTTGAACCGCACGAAATAGTTCATCGTGCTGTCACTGCTGACGAATTCACCCATGCGATCGTTGTCTTCAACCGCCTTGTCCATCTGCACCCGGTCACCCGCCAGATGCAGATACAAAGACGTTTCGAATTCGTCGGCGTGAGCAATCACCTTGGATTCGCGAATCTTGTTGAACTCTTCCATCAGGAACCAGAAGTAGGTCGTCGCGAAGCACAACGATTCGGTCTCCAGAACGGTCTTGCGGGCGATCAGGTCGATCAACGGCGAATTTGAACCATGTCCGTTAACGATCAGGATCTTGTGAAAACCATGATAGGCGACGCTTTTGGTGATGTTCAGTCCGAAGTTGACGAACACATCGGGCTCAATGTGAATTGTGCCAGGAAAATCGATGTGATGTCGGTTCAAGCCGTAAGAAATGGGCGGAAGAACCAGCACCTTATCGGGGATCCGGCGGCCTACCTCGTGACAGACAGATTCGCAC
>CAXBSB010000174.1:0-16904 GCA_963977965.1 uncultured Schlesneria sp. | reverse complement strand
ATCAAGCTCGCCTGCCAGCGCGAAGGTAAACCGGTAGTGATTACTGTCACGCTCGGTTCCGTTCCCGATACCGTTGTCGCGGAACTCTCTGGAGAAGTGATCGAACGCCCGGCGACTCCTGCAGTCGAAGAAAAGAAAGTTGAAGAAAAGAAGGACGGGGAAAAGGAAAAAAACGCAGAGAAGCCCGCCGACGCGAAAGAACCGGTCGCTCCGAAAACGGGTCGTTTCACAGATGATCTGGCAGGACATGATCATAGCTATTGGGCGTATGTTCCAGACGGCTACAACCCCGCCGCCGCCTATGGCCTGATGGTCTGGATCCATCCCGGTGGCGACACCATGGAAGCCACGATGATCAAGCAATGGAGCGGTATCTGCGAACGTCGTGGAATCATTCTGGTCGGTCCTAAGTCGGATCAGGTCGCACGCTGGGTTCCCGGTGAAGCGAAATTCATTGAAGGCCTGATCGCTCATATGCGTGAGAAGTACACGATCGATCCCCAGCGGATCTTCGTCCATTCCCACGGAACCGGAACCGGAATGGCCACGATGGTGACGACTCGACAACGTGAGGTCATTCGGGCTCTCGTCCTGACAGGAGCCCCCTTAGGCGGTCCGGTGGCAGACCATGAACCGGACTTCCGGCAGCAGTTCCATTTTGTCTGCGGAGCGGACGACAAGGCGATAGGCAGAGTCAAACAAAGTGCCGAAGCCCTGAAGAAATTGAAATTCCCGGTCTCGCTGACATCTGTCCCCGGACTTGGTGCGAAGTATCCGTCAGAAGCGGAAATCGACGAAATAGGCCGTTGGGCCGATTGTCTGGACAGGATTTGACACTTGCGGCACGCTTTTCGCCTCCGAATTGACGAGAGGAAGGTTTTTCGCTTCCGAACGGGACGACGAAACCACAAGATTGAGAACGTCATCTAGAATTCATGACGAGCCATACCAGTTCCAAACCATGAACACCGACGAATTCAAACGCCGTGAAGTCAGTCGCCGCCAGTTTCTCGGGCGCAGCGCCCAGCAGGCGGCTCGCGTCGCTGTCGGTGTCGTCGGTCTGTCAGGCGTCGCCGCCGCATCTGCCAAGTCGGCAGAATCCGCGAATGAGCGGCTTGGAATCGGAGTCATCGGAGTCCGAAATCAGGGACGCCTGATTGCCAACGAACTGGCTCAGATCAGCGGTATCGAAATCCGGTCGTTGTGCGATGTGGACGAAAGCCAGTTCGCTCCGGCGATCCGGGAAGTCGTTGATGCCGGGCAAAAGCCCCCGACGACAGTTCGAGACTTCCGGCACCTGCTCGACGACCCCGCCATCGATGCTGTCGTGATTGCGACTCCAGACCACTGGCATGCCCCGATGGCGACGCTCGCGTGCCAGGCGGGTAAGGACATCTATCTGGAGAGCCCCGCAACGCATTCTCTGACCGAAGACGCCGCCCTGATTGACGCGGCCAACCGGACTCAGCGGATTGTGCAAGTCGGTCTTCAGCAGCGCAGCGGATCACATTTTCAATCGGCAATCCAGTTCCTGCGATCTGGAAAACTTGGCAACGTCCGATTTGCAAAGGCTTGGATCGTTCACCGGCGCAAGAGCATCGGACGCCGTGCCGTTGTTGAAGCCCCGGCCCACGTCGATTACGCCGCGTGGCTTGGACCTGCGGCGGCACGTCCGTTCCAGCCAAATCGCTTCCACTTCAATTGGCGCTGGTTCTGGGAATATGGCGGAGGCGAACTGGCTCACTGGGGCGTCCACATGCTGGACGTCGCCCGCTGGGGCTTACAGGTTGAAACCCCTGTGCGAGTCTCCTCTGTCGGTGGAAAGTATTCATTCGACGACGACCAGGAAACGCCCGATTCGCTGACCGTGCAATACGATTTCGGCGGCAAATCGATCCTGTGGGAGCAGCGCCTGTGGTCGTCGCACGGAGTGGAAGGTCGCAGTTCCGGAGTCGCATTCCACGGTGACCAAGGAACACTGGTCGTCGATCGAGGCGGCTGGAAGGTCTACGACCACGGTGAGGTCATCGCGGCCGACGCATCAGACCTGCTGAAGACTCACCTGACAAACTTCACCGACTGCATTCGCACTCGTCGAACTCCCGCAGCGGACCTGTCCACAGGTATCGCATCAGGTGCCCTGTGTCATTGGGGCAACACAGCCTATCGCGCCGGACATGAGATTCTGATTGGAAAATCGAACCTCACGTGACATTTGGTCATCGGGCGTTTGCTCGTTCGAGGGTCACGCAAAAACATCGAACGAAACAGATCGATTGGCACGCCCAGACGCTTTGGGATGGGCCTGGGATACGACTGGTGGCTACGATCGACGATCGTACACGTCGAATAAGTTGATCCATTTCCAACAGTTCACGAGGATGTTCAGAGGGGTGGCCCTGACGCTGCTTCAGCGTCTGGGTTCACAAGAGGAATTCGGAACAGGAATTCGGCAATTTGCCTCTCGTAAACCCAGGCGTCCAAAGCCCCGTCTGGGCCAGTGCATTGAAGACCGCGCCCTTCACCAAGCTTCAGGGCGTGCCACCCGTCCGACCACGATTGCCGTTTCGACTACGATCATCGCTCGTGGCGTGAATTCCATTATTGGTTATGGATAGAAAATAGTCAGCCCAGCGTTGGGCCATTGTCTGGACTGAATAGTGGCTGAATGCGACGGTTTGTGCTTGCTTAACGAGTGCCCGATTAACCGGGCTGATCGCCTGTTGAACCGCCATTGCTAATTGACGTGGGCTCGGGTCAATTGGCACAGTGATCAATTGAAGGCCATGATCTTCATCCAAATCACGCACGACACCGACTCGTGTTGCTACTACTGGTAGTCTGGCCATCAAACTTTCGATCAGTACCAGCGAGAAGCCTTCGGCAGGGCTAGCCATGATGAGGCAATCCAGTGCATGGAGTGCATCGCCCACGTGATGCATCGGCTCAACAAGTATCGCGTCAGGCGTAATGTTTCGCGCGGCAGGACGCAGGTCTTCGCCATATCCTTTACCGACATAGACGGCACGATAGCCCGCCCCCAAGGCACACACCGCCCGCGACGTAGCCAGCGGGTTTTTCTCCGGAGAAATCCGACCAACAAATCCGACGGCAATCTCCTGAGGCAAAAGCCCCCATTCGCGTCGCACTTCGTCGCGCGTCCGATGTGGCTCGCAGCGCCTCGGATCGACACCGTTCGGAATGATTGTCACTCGGTTGTGTGCGAACGCTGACGCCGCGTCTCGCGAGACGGCAACCGCGTGTGTCTCGACAACTCGATTGGTTGTAAGAAAGCTCTCCGTCCATGCCCCACATCCGTGTGATACCTGCACGACAGGTCCGCGAAATTTCTGCAGCCATCGGTTCAGGCCGGCTACACCCCACGCGAGGACGATGTCGCTGCACTGAACCAGTGCCGGGACTGCCAACTCCCCCGTGACCACCTCAGCGAACACTTCCGCCTGCCGCCGTATTTCTGGTTCGATGGCACCTGGATTGGTCACCGCCACCATCCAACTCAGTTGCGCTGGATTGTTCGCCAAAAGTCCTAGCAGCCAGTGCTCAACTCCTCCCATTACAAGGTTGGGCGTGATGAATAATACGCGCAAGAGCGGTGATCTTCGGGGACGTACGCCAAGCGGGTGGCATTTATGGCTTTGCAATTCCTTCGATTCGGCCGTTTCAGGCGGCGCGGAACGAGGTTTAACCACAGTAATGTGCTGTGCGCTCATCGTGAAATGCCTTTCTGCACGCCCACAGACTGAGGAGTATTGCACCTCACTCCAGCGCAATGCACATATAACACACGCATTTTGGCATTGCGATTTAGCGAGCGAATCTTGTATGGATTTTTTTGACGCCGCGCGTCACAATATCGCATCACACATCCGTTTCAAATATCTACAGTGATTGGAATCTTTCATGCGTGGAAGTTTGATCATCGCCTCTCACAACGAGAGCGACCGCCTATGGCAAACGGTCGCCTCTTGTGTGGAAACGTCCACGGGACTCGATTGCGAAATCATCGTTGCTGATGACGCTTCATGGGACGGCTCTGTTGAGGAGACACTGAAACGATTCCCTCAAGTCCGCGTATTCCGGCACGACGAACGGAAAGGGGCATCGCCCACTAAGGACACGGGAGCGCGCCAAGCACGTGGTGAGATTCTCGTCTTTCTTGATGGTCATACGAAGCCTGAACCCGGCGCCATCCAAAGATTAATTGAGGACGTCGAATGTCTCCACGGCGATGCGATCGTCACTCCCACAGTGGTGGGTCTTTGTGTGACACGTTGGAAGCCGTTGTTACAACAGATCGGACACGGTTACTCACTAGAATTGGAACGCCTCGGCTGTGACTGGATGCCGCTCAGTGCGATGCAAGAACATCGCGTACAAGGCCGCCTGTTCTACGAATCGCCAGCGCTGATTGGATGTGCATTCGCGGTCCATCGCGAATTGTACGACGATCTGCGCGGCTTCGATTCACATATGTTTTGTTGGGGTGTAGAGGATCTCGACTTCGGATTGAAGTGCTGGCTGATGGGACATCAGATCCTACACGATCCTGAAGCGGTGATCGCTCATCGCTTTCAGCAGCAGTTTGACAATTTCGCCGTCCCAATTGAGCGGTTGCTCGTCAATCAACTCAGGTTGGCGAGAAAAAACTTTACGGACAGTGTGTGGAATGACTGGCTCGCACACTGTTGTGATCGAAACTCGGGCACCCTCGCAGGACATCCGGAAGGACTCTGGGCTCGCGTTTGGCAGTTGTTTAGTGACCACCGCGCCAGCGCAGAGCAAGAACGTGCGCACTTACTCGCACACCGCGTCCGAGACGAATTTTGGTACGCTGAACGTTTCGGGCTCCCATGGCCGAAACTACATTCGGATCTTTTGGAGCCGGTTTTGCGTGCCGCAGCAGATCCAACTCCTTCACCCAGCCCAAGTCCGCCGCCATGCGGATGCAAGCTGCTTCGTAATGGTGCCGAAATCACCAGCGCCAATCAAGACTTGCTGCCAGGGGAAAAGAACACGTTTTCAATCTCGTGTCCAAGCGGCACAATCACAAATGTGCAGTGGAGCATCCCTGGTGTCATTTTTCGTGACTGGGTTGGAACACTCAATAGTGGCGTTTTTACGGCTGTTCCAGATTCCGCAATGAATGCCAATCCTATTGAGTTTTACTGGACCGATTCGGGTGACGACCGTACGGTTATGGTGACGTTCAAACTTGATGGAAAGGACTGTTCCGTTTCTGGCACGGTGAACATCAAGTCTCTGACTGTTACGTTTGTTCAAGACGCTGACGGAAAATCACCACCAATCGGCATCGTCAGGTTCCAGCCTGCATCCGGAAACGCAAGAAGAGTTGGTCTGTTTGATGCGAACGGCCGACAGGGGGGGCCAGGAATTCTGCTGGGCGCCGAAGTGCAACAAAATTTTCCGACGGGTGGGCCCTACGGTAAGTTTCAGTTTGTGCAAATCCTATGGATGCCTGACCGACGGTGGAAAGTCGTCGGGCCCCCGGAGAGGTGCGAGGGAGTGGTCCTCGACCCATCCCTGCAGACTTGGATTTTCGATAAAAATATTTTTCCGTTTTCCGGACCGTTTGATGTGAATGGTGAATTCGGCCCGTCGCCCACACAGGACCAGCCTTTCAACTCATTGGATGCGGACATGTTACAGGTGCGATGCGACGACAAAATGTACCTCACCGTCGTCATGTTCTTATCGGCCAAGGCAGGCTCAAAATGGGTTCCGTTGTATAGCACCGTATGGAGTTGGAAAGCATGTTGTTCGCGTGCGAATACCTCAGCGCCGTGGTCGTTGATCGAAAAGAAACAGGTCGACTCGCAATGGAAACCAACGACTACACACCCGGAATGGAAAGGCGCAATCGGAGACCTTTTCCCGCCGAAGGCAGTGGATTGTCCGAACGAATGTCAGGCAGCAGCGCCCTGACACTCCCCAGAATTCGTCTTGCCGCAAGTGTTTGTTCCTGCGATTCTTGATCGCTGAGCTTTTGCCGTCGTAGTTGAACTGGTCCGATTCCCCCGCGAAACCACCGTTCGTATATGTTTTCCTGAACAGAATTGAACTCTTGCTGGATACTCATCGAAAATGAAAAAACAGTCAGTTCTAACAGAAATCATTCGACAGTTGGTGCAATGCTGTCTCAGATTCCGTTGTGTCGTCGGTATTACTGTCATATCGGCACTCCTCTCAGTGATGCTGTTACTGTGGCCTTTGGAAAGAATCAATCGAGTTTCCACAAATACGAAGTTCAGCTCTTCCCACGTCATTGATGGCAAGCAGTCACTTTCCTCCGACTCGGCCAACGAATCCGCATTCGCCCTTCCGGCCAAGGTAATTGCCGTCGATGAAAAATCGCCACAACAATTGCGAGTGACCCTTGCATACGAAGGAAAAGATATTGAGTTAATTTATCATCTCGGCCAAGGGCGCGGTTGGTCAAAGGGAGAAGTCGTGCGACCGGGGTACATTTCGTATTGGACTGGTTGGACGTATTCGGAATTGGCCTCGCTGGGTGAAGGCGATCATTCTCTCAATTGCAAGTTAGAGGATCTGTCGCAGAAGCAGCGATATACATTGCGGACCGTTCCGTAGGTGTGCTGAAGGCACACACCATCAAATATCTGGTCGATTTGAACTGTTTTTCACCAAGCGCCTGATAATTCCATTGTTCTACCCATGAGGTTATTTCACATCCAAATAGCTTTGACGGACTCTTGGCGATTTCGCCGCGGATGATTACGGTCGTTGTGGGAGAGTCATGTTCGTTAACCTCTTAAATCCTCCGCAGAACACTCGGCTGGTTGATGCGACACTAATGCCGGGTGCGCAGTTGCTGGTGGCCCAGGGATGGGATGTGTGCAGTTGCTATCTTGACGGATTCTACGGGGAGTCGACGGTTGCTGCACGTAGTGCGTTCGAGGCAGAAGTTGAACGAGCGGTCATCTCACTCCCAGATCGATGTGTGCTCCTGACAGCGGGTGTCCCGCTTCAGCACCGAGAAACTCAACGTTTGGTCTGTAACAATTCAGCGACCAAGGGGATGGGAGCCATTTCCATTCCGTACTGGTTTGAAGATTTGTCTCACAACATTTCGTTTTCCAATCGTCGCCATTTCGCGTCATTTCAAGGAGCAGTGGCGTCCAACCGCGCATTACGTACGGCAGTCGTCGTGGGATTCACTGGCTGCGAACGTGCAGTCTGTCGTGTGAACAATGACTATTTTCATGTGCTCGCCGCTGAGGATCGTCATCAATTATCGTTATCATACTGGCAACTCTTGTCTGAGTCGCAATTCTCGCTGTGCCCGCGCGGTGACAATGGCAGTTCGGTGCGGTTCTATGAGTCGCTAGCGGCAGGATGCATCCCGGTGCTTTTAGCCGACGGTGCCGAGTTGCCGCTGGAAAGCATGCTCCCTTGGGATGACATGATTGTGCGAGTCGCTGAATCTGAGGCCGATCACTGGCAAACACACGTGGCACGCTGGAAGGCGAAAAGGACGGACGAAGAGCTCGAAGTCCTGTCGCTGCACAACCGTCAGATGTGGCACGATTGGTTTCATTGGTCGCAACTCGGAAAACAACTTGCCGTGGAACGCGTCGCGCGCGCAATTGCCTCCGCCGAACGAAGAGAATCAATGCTGCCTCGCGAGGTGCTGTCACTAACTGGGATGGCTTCGGGAAAAGTGCGCCATCTGCTGAATAATTTGGCGGCCCGGCGATACCTCGAAGTCGGAGTCTGGAAAGGCGCGACCTTCATAGCGGCCTGTTACGGTCGTCGGCTGCAATCAGCGACCGCTATCGACAATTTCACGGGCTTTCAAGACGGGCCGGGTGGACGCGAGCGATTTCTTGCAAACGTTTCGTCGTTGATCCCTGATCAGTCGATTACTCTCCATTCAACTTCATTCTTCGAGGTAACAACAGACGAGTTGCCACAGAATGTCGACGTGTATTTCTACGACGGCGATCACCGACCGGAGGCCCAGCGTCAGGCAATCATCCATGCGTGGCCGATACTCGCAAATGAAGCGATCATTCTGATCGACGACACCAACCATCCCGGTGTCCTGGAAGCAACTCGGCAGGGATTGGCGACAGTCGGCGCGCAAGTACTACACGAATGGCTGTTGCCGTCAAGATACAACGGCGATACCGAGCAGTGGTGGAACGGACTGTATGTGGCAGTTGTCCGAAAAGTAGATTTCAGCAATTGATGGAATGTGTGCAAAGTCCGTGAGATGATGAGCTAAAGGCGACATTTGCAGTAAAATCACGCGATTGGAGATCGTCGGTGGGCGTCCCTGTCTTCGAGGTTCGGTCTTCCCGTCGTCGAAACCACACACAGCTATCGATACGATGTCGTTGACCCATGGATTGTTGCCAGCAGTTACATGTCGTGGGCCTACTGGCTGCTCGGCAATCTGGCACTCAGTTTTTCCCAATGGATTCACCAGTTCAATCGCGATATCGCGAGGACTCGAGCCACCGCCGAAAAGGCGTTATCGCTGGCGAAGGAACATGGTTTTGCCTTCTGGTACGGCTGGTGTCGCGTCATGCGTGGCTGGGCGATGTCCCAGCAGGGAGAACATGCTCAGGGGATTGCAGAGATCGAAGAAGGGCTGGTTGAGTGGCGAGCGCAGGGATCGGAACTGGGCAGCCACTACTATTATGCTCTGCTGGCGGAAGCTTCGCTGGCTGCAGGACAACTGGACAGGGCCGCGACCGCGCTGGATCAGGCTGAGCAGTTTGCAAGCGCCACGGGCGAAGGGTTCTATCTGCCAGAAATTCCACGATTGCGGGGAAAACTGCTGCTCACTCTGAAACCATCAGCAGTCGCCGAAGCCGAAGTCCTTTTCAATCGTTCCCTGGAACTCGCCCGCTCACAGGATGCCAAATCACTGGAACTGAGAGCTGCCCGCAGCCTGGCTCGGCTGCTTCATTCCATCGGGCGCACCCCAGAAGCAAAGGCAGTTTTAACTCCAATCGTGAACTCATTCGGCGGCAGTGTCGAAACGTACGATCTGCGTGATGCATGTCGGCTCCTCGACACTCTGAACCAGACGCCCTGAAATCATGGCAGGCAAATTCAACATCAGGATTCCATCGTGACGGCGATTCAACAGAGTTATGACTTTATCGTAGTCGGAGCTGGCTCGGCCGGTTGTGTCGTGGCAGCCCGTTTATCGGAAGATCCCCGGATTCGAGTCCTTTTGCTGGAGGGGGGTGGGCAGGACGACCATCCTGACGTCAAGGATCCGACGAAGTGGCCAACGTTGTTCTACGGTCCGATGGACTGGGGTTGGAAGACGGCTCCTTTACGCAGTTGTTTTAACCGAGTTGACCATGTGCCACGTGCCAAGATGCTTGGCGGCTGCCACAGTCACAACGCTAATGCCTGGGTCCGAGGTCACCACGCCGACTTTGATAGCTGGGCCTATTCGGGCTGTCCCGGCTGGAGTTGGAAAGACGTCCTGCCTGTTTTTAAGAAAATCGAAAACTGGCATGGCCCCGCTTGCGAGTTACGCGGGACAGGGGGCCCCATTTATGTGTCTCCACCCGTCAATCCGAACCCGTTGGCGAAATGCTTCATTGAAGCAGGACGTACCGTGGGACTTCCGGGACTGGATGACATCAACGGTCCTGACATGCTTGGTGTCGGTTTCTTCAACTTCACGGTGAAAGATGGAAAGCGATTCAGCGTTGCCGATGGGTATCTGCGTCCTGCACTGCAGCGTCCCAATCTGACCGTTCTGACGTTTGCAGAGACCGATCGCCTGTTGATGGACGGGAATCGCTGCAACGGTGTCGAATACCGCCAGAATGGACAGGTCTTCCATGCACACGCCAGCAGCGAAGTCATCCTGAGCGCAGGTGTCATCGGGTCTCCAAGGATTCTGCTGCTTTCGGGAATCGGCCCGGAACAGGATCTGAAGTCACATGGGATTCCGGTCGTTGCCAATCTGAAAGGGGTCGGTCGCAATCTGCAGGATCATCCGCTGCTGGCGGGATTGGTTTATGAATGCTCAGGACCGCTTCCGCCGCCTCATAACAACGGGGCAGAAAGCACACTCTGGTGGAAATCGGACTCAAGACTGATCGGCCCCGACATTCAGCCTGTCTTTATCGAATTCGCATTTGCGACTCCTGAACTGGCGTCGCGAGTTCCACATCACCGGTGTTACACGATCAGCCCCAGCGTCGTTCGTCCGCAATCGCGAGGGACTGTAAAACTGGCCAGCGCCAACCCGGAAGCAGCCCCGATCATCGATGTCAACTACCTGGCATGCGATGCGGATGTGAAAGCAATGCTGGCGGCTGTGGAACTCTGCCGAGAGATGGGTGCTACCGACGCATTCAAGGAATACCGGGCTCGCGAGGTCATGCCAGGACCACTCAGTCGTCCCGAGATGATCACGTTCATTCGGAACGCAGCCTCAACGTATTTCCATCCGACCAGTACCTGCAAGATGGGTCACACACCAATGTGCGTCGTCGATCACGAACTGAAAGTTCATGGAATCGAGGGGTTGAGAATCGCCGATGCATCGATCATGCCCAACGTGACATCCGGTAATACGAATGCGCCGTCGATCATGATCGGCGAAAAAGCGGCTGAGTTTGTGTTAAAGAATTCCTGATGGCTTCAGGCCACGCCCCAAGGCAAATGTTTACGTTTTTAGTTTCAACCAGGTTTTAAGTCCAACCGATCCGTCGCACAGGAATCAATCACGTCACCAAGACGTCTTGGCAACCCGTGGCAAAAGGGTCAGACCCTTTTGGAGGGCAGTTGATTTGACTTGGAAATCGTATGCCCGGAGAGGGTCTGCCCCCTTTTGCCACGGGCTGCCAGGTGGAATGATTGTTCGACAAGATTCTCAAAGGAAACGAACAGATGGCAGATGAAGCAACAATCGTGATCGATCTGGGAACGGAAGCCGAGTTGATTGAGCTGTATTCATGGCCGAACATCAAGGGGAGCAAGGAAAGCCTCAAGGCAACAATTCTGCACTGGTTCAACCAGACACTGAAAAACGATGGTTTCTGCGGGGACAAGGCGGCAAACGCGAACATCGTCATCAAATCCAAGTGCTACGCATTGCATTTATCAGGCCCCAAAAGTCTGAAAGGCTATCAGGTTCGCCTACCGAAGTTTCTCAATCATGGACGCGCCGCACTCAAGCGAATTGTCGAAATTCAAGCTGCAGATGCGAAGCGAGCCGAAACAGCAAAGGCCAAGGGGGCAAAGGCACCCAAGAAGCACTGGGACCCCAGAGGGGTTGGCGATTGGCGATTCTTCCTGCCTCTCGGCCTGCCGCTGATCAATCAGCGTTCCGTCCAATTCTTTCATTACCCGCCAATCCGCTTGCTTGAAACCAATCGTGACTATCTCGACGACCCCGTCCCCAAGCGCTGGGAGGAATTGCTGGTCGCAAATGGCGTCAAGCCCGAGAACGTGGCGCTTTATGAAGCGGTTATGGACTCTGTCCCGGTTGGGGCTTCGGACGAAGAGGGATCGGCAAAAGGAGGTGGAATGCCGATCGACGATTTCGTTGACTACCAGAAGTCGCAGGTCGAGTTGCTGCTGGGTGAACCCAATAGCGACGGGTATACGATGCCAATCGTCGTCTATGGAGCAAACCCTCGCAAACGATTCTGGAAGACCTACAAGAAGGGTTTTCCAGAATCCGTTCAGGCGGCGGCCACATGGGGAATCAAAGATCCTCAGCGAGTTCAGATCAGGCCTGGCTGTTCAACATCCGTCGTAGCGATGAACCACCCCTACAGTTTTTTCATGGATGTCCAGACCCGGAATGGAGACGACTTTGTTCCAGGGGTCACTGGCTTCTGGCAAGCCGGTGCTGGCAAGATGCTCGAAAGCCTGGTCGCTGCGCGGTGGCAAAAGCTGATGGCAGCCGCCCCTTCGAGCGATCCGGTCACTGTCTACAAGGACTGCCAGACGTACTGGGGAACCCTGGATGACAAGTATGTCCCGGCTGCAAAGCCACAGCAGCGCGAGGCCGTAGCAGCACTGATCCTGCATCAGGGCTCATTGGACGCGGGGGTCACAGGAGCCTGGAAATTTGTCCGCGACCTGGAAACGTCAACGAAAATCGTCACCGAATTCAAAGGAAAAGGCGCGGTCAGTCAGGACAGCCTGCTTCCAGCAGAGAAGGCAAGCATGATCAATGACATGTTGAAATTCCTGTTAACAGTTCCGTCCTGATTATTACTGAGATGACTCAAGGCGATGCCGACGGCAAGAAAAAGTTGCTGTCGGCATCGTTGCGAGCACATCCAGTTTGAGTGCGACGTCCCGCAGGCATCAATCACATATCGATGGGAAATGCCATTATCTGCTTTTCGTGGGATTTCCGAGCGTTCGATTCAATTCTACGGCCGCTTTGACGAGTTTCTTGATCTTTGACTTCACGAGCTTCGATTCTTCCGTGAACTTCATGTGAGCCATTTTCTCTCCAGACGTTTCCAAACGATCGTCGATCTCCATCAACGCCGCACCACGCCAAAAGCCAAACGTCAGATGATTCTTGTGCCCTTTGATATAGCAGACAGGACCATTGGACTCAAAAACCGGCTGCCCCCATTTGATGGCTTGCGCCAGTGACGGCGCTGCCTGCATGACGGACTCGACCAATTCGTTTGCAAGTCGGCGTTGCCAATCAGGGAGCGCGGCCATGTAGTCGTCTACAGATCCTGGCATCGGAGACTCCTTTCACGAATTGAGCGGATTGATTCGGGTTTCCAGTCGGATGATTAATCCATTCTGCAGGGTAAACCTGTTCTCGCCTTTCCCCGCGCCACCTGGTAGAGCAGGTGAATGACAGGTCCACTGAACGATGACATCTGCACCTTGAACCGTCAATGCGTCAATGTCGATACGCACGTCTGGTAGCGGGTTTCGCCAACCTTCAACCATGCAAGCGCGAATCGCCAGTTTTCCTGTGTGAGTTCGCGTGCGTCCTGTGAAAGGCTCGATGTACACTGCGTCATCGTGGAACAGACTCATCATCTCTGCTTCCGCCGTCGCACCAACCTGCATCGCGGAAAAGAACTTGTTTACAGTAGATTGCTCTGAAGTACTCATTGAATTCTCCCGGGAACTATCAGATGCCAAATCGAGATACCCGTCAAACACGTGAAACCAGTCCTGCCATTCTTCGCGAAGAAGCCGTGGGAATCCGGCGGTTGATCGAAATTGGATTGCAATCGCATCCGGGGTTTCCAGTGAGCGAACTCGTAGGCACATGTTCGCATCTTTCTCAATCCAGACTGACGATCGACTTTTCTGCAGCGCAGATCATCGGCGTCCCTGTTGTCGTTCTGAGAGAACATGCGACAAATCCTGCTCAACCGATCTTCGAAAAACTCTCTGCCAGGGAGCGAGAAGTCGCAACGTTGATCACAGTGGGATGTGGTAACGCTCAAATCGCTCGCAAACTCGGAATCTCGATTGGCACGGTCAAGGATCACGTTCACCACGCACTCACGAAAACAGGATTGAAAACTCGCACAGAACTGGCAGCGGCACTGGCACGCGAGGGAGTTTAGGTCGGTGGCGTGAGGTCACCAATCCATCGAACGATGGATTCTGATCGCTCAGTGCAGGTTGCAGGTCGCGATTCCGTGTCTGAACATGAGTTGACGCTGCAGTACAATGCCATCGGGACGCTGCACCAAAATATAATGCAATCAAGAACGCCGAAGTTCGTAAAACAGGCCTTCGGCCCCGCCAGAAATTGATTTGGACAGGCCCTGAAATTCTCATTTTGTAGAAAACACTGGTCATCAGGCTCGACCGATACTCTTCAAGACTCGACAGCGAAGCTCGTTCCGTTCAGAATGGCGCCGCGCGGGCGATGATCGGACAATTGCTTCGCGGATTGGTCATTTCGGCAGTGGAGATTGGTTGTTCATGGATACACACGGCGCAGCAACGGCGGATCACGGACATGCAGAACATGGCCATTCGGTTCCAGAAACCGGTGAACGCTTCGAAAAAGTCGAGCTGGAGATGTTCGTCGCTGACGATCAGACTGCCGGACAGGCGATCGGAAAACTGCTGGCACTTGTGTTCATGATTTCCTTCTTCCTGATGTCCGGTGTCTGTATCTGGATGCTTCGAAATACGACGTCAGACATCCATGATCCTCAGGCGGGCGTTGGTGCCGCTGACGTCGCCCATCACTGAGCGCCGAAACGATTCTCATCAATCCTACGCCGCGTGAGTTCTGCAAAGTGCTTACCGCACGGTGCCCGATCATTCTACGAGTTCAACGATTCTAAACGCTGGCGGGCCACTTCGGCCCATGGGCCGCGTTGATCGAATTTCAGGTAGCAGCGCCAATGCTCTGCTGCCTCCTCTTTTCGATCGGTTCTCTCCAGCAGATCGGCGAGATGATAGTGGGCGTCCGGATAGTCTGCGTGAAGGTCGAGTGCCACTCGAAAGGCCTCCAGCGCACCTCGGATCTGCCCCGTTTCATCCAGAAGACAGCCCAGTTGCGTCCAGGCTTCCAGAAAATTGTGGTCCAATTCCACCGTCATGTAGTACCGCTCAATCGCCGCATCGGGATGCCCCTGTCGGTAAAGCACGTCTCCCAGATGAAAATGGTGAGCGGGATTCAGGGGATCATCGATCAGGGCCAGTCGAAACGCTTCGATCGCCGCGTCGACTTCATTTTCCTCAGCTAGACGGCATCCTTCACGAAACCAATCGGCCGCTGTCCATTCCGGCCGATTCAGCGAATCCTCTTCGCCAGCTTCATTCTGGCTGGAGGGAGCATGAATCGAAATCGTTGCGGGTCCATCGTCTGATGGGGCAGGGGGATCGAAATCAAAAACACGCTGCCCAGTCGTCGGCTCGACCAGTCCAGTGGCATCGCGATAGACGAGATGACTCCCTCGTGCCAGGACTTCAAGCTGTGCCAATGGTCGACTGACATCGGGAAGAATCGTCCGCAGCCGTTCCAGTCCCGTAGCGAGCTCTTCCAGCTTCACGCCGGATTGAGCCAGGTCGTACAGTCGCCGGGCTCCGGTCACTTCCTGAAAATCAAAATACGACAGCCGAAGGACCTTCTTCGCAGGTCGAATCAATCCGGCTCGTTCCCAGCGACGAATCTCGTGGACAGAAATATTCAGTAACTGACTCAGCATCGCTGGCGTGTACAACTGCTGCTGTCGCCGTTCCTGTGGCTCCATGCCCAGCAGGGTCAGCCATTCGGATTCAGAGACGATTCGGACAGGCTCCCCTTTGTCATGAAGCTGGCGAGCCTGATCCAGTTTGACGGAGATTCTTCCATCAGCTTCGAGCGGCCAACCCTCTTCACCCACCACCAGCAAGGTTGTCTGATGGCTGACATGTTGAGTCGCCTGGCCCCCATGACTCTCGACCAGATCCATCGCCTGACGATGAGTCATCGACGCGAGCGTCCCCGTAAAGGCGATTCGTTCACCCTGTAGGATTGGCGAGCTTTGCAAAGGGGAGGATGGTTCGGTCGTGTCAGTCATCACTGATGCATGTCTGGGAGTGGCGGGACGCAAGGCGCGAGATTATAAACATGCCCCCGCGATTCTGTCCCTCTGTGTGCGACCGGATTCCGGGTCGAAACTGAATCACGACATGCCGGACCGTATAAAATGTCCGGTAGAATTCTCGAATTGGTGACCGGCAGGTGCCGGCTCTGGTTGAGCGATTCCATCCGAAGTTAAGTCCGATTGCGGAGTTGCATCCGCCGGAACCTTTAGTTCGCGAACTGCGGACTAAAACCGAGAACCTGGAGTTTTTACGAAATGTCCCCCCTGCAATCCGCCGATCCCGCTCTCTGGCAGTCCATCCAACTCGAACGGACTCGACAACACGACGGTCTGGAACTCATCGCTTCCGAGAACTACACGTCTGCGGCAGTCATGGAAGCAGCAGGGACAGTGCTGACAAATAAATACGCCGAAGGATATCCCGGTCGCCGCTACTATGGCGGATGCGAATTTGTCGACCAGATCGAGACTCTGGCGATCGAACGGGCGAAAGAACTGTTCGGCGCACAGCACGCAAACGTTCAGCCGCACGCTGGCTCACAAGCCAACATGTCCGTCTATCTGACGCTGCTGAAACCCGGTGATACTTACCTGGCCATGAATCTGGCTCACGGCGGTCACCTGACGCACGGCCACCCGTTGAACTTTTCTGGACAGCTCTATCGTCCTATTGCGTATGGAGTTCGGGAGTCGGATCATCGGATCGACTTCGACGAAGTCGCTCGCCTGGCCAAAGAACACAAACCAAAGCTGATCGTTGCCGGAGCGAGTGCCTACCCGCGTGAGATCGATCACGCCAAGTTCGCGGATATCGCTCGTGAAGTCGGCGCGAAGCTGATGGTCGACATGGCTCATTATTCGGGTTTGGTCGCCGCAGGAATTCACAACAGTCCAGTTCCTGTCGCTGACTTTGTGACCAGCACCTCTCACAAGACTCTGCGCGGCCCACGCTCTGGATTCGTTCTCTGCCGCGAAGAATATGGCAAAGATTTAGACAAGTCCGTCTTCCCCGGGATGCAGGGGGGGCCTCTGGTCCATGTGATTGCCGGAAAGGCCGTCTGCTTCCTGGAAGCGATGCAACCTGCCTACAAGGACTACGCGAAGCAGATCGTCGCCAACGCCAAAACACTGGCCGACACACTCATGGCTGGTGGCATAAAACTGGCCAGTGGCGGGACGGACAATCACCTGATGTTGTGCGACGTCACTCCGATCGGATTGACTGGGAAAATCGCAGAAAAGGCCTTGGATCATGCGGGAATCACTGTCAACAAGAACATGATTCCGTTTGACCAGCGCAAGGCGATGGACCCTAGC
>CAXBSB010000173.1:0-16934 GCA_963977965.1 uncultured Schlesneria sp. | reverse complement strand
AGCCGGATGCGGGAAATCTGCACGTCCGGTTTGGAGGGAGGGGCGTCTCAACCAATGGGACGTCCCTACCCCTATCGTTGGGAGATGCCATACACAATGAGCTTCCTGTGGTACTATTCTGGGTACTATTGTGAACTGTAAATGGATCGGCCTCAGGCCGTTTTAATGACAGCGTGTGAGTCGGGAGAATGGGAATGAACTTATGACCGAACACCGAAAACTGATTCGACATTTTCATGAACCCGGCGACCTTCACGAGTTGACGTTTTCGTGTTATCGGCGGATGCCACTGGCTCACCAATGAGGTCTGGTGCGAACTGCTTTGCAGGTCAATTGATCAGGCGGCCGAAAGGTGGGAATTTCATTTGGTGGCGTTCGTGATGATGCCAGAGCATGTCCATTTGCTGGTCCTTCCTGTGGCGAAACTCGTGCAGGTTGACAAGTTTCTTTCGGCGGTAAAACAGCCTTATTCTGTCCGAATCAAGCGAATTCTTCAGCAGGGCAACAGTCCGTTACTGGATCGGCTGACCATTCAAGAGCGTCCGGGAAAAATGTCGTTTCGATATTGGCAGGAGGGGCCGGGCTATGATCGTAACCTTTCCAAGGAACGAACGGTGATGTCGGCCATCGACTATATCCACGCGAACCCGGTCCGGCGTGGGCTGTGCCGAACCGCAGTCGATTGGAAATGGTCGAGTGCTCGCTGGTATGCTTCCGACTCAAAGAGTGTCGATCCCGACCTTCCGACGATCCACGGTCTCTCGTGGGACTTTTTTGAATCCCGATAGAGTTTGATCACGCCTGATTGTCACCCAGCCCGACGCTGGACTTTTTCTGATCGCATTGGCACTGGCGATCCAAGGCGATCGCCAGTGGCACCCGAAGCCGACTCAGCATGGATGTGTTTGCCAATTCAACGAGGCGCTTTCGGGTGCCACTGGCGGCCGGTTTCGCCGCCAGTGACGCTGCGGTCTCCATAAAACTTGGCTGGCTACGTCAATGTCATTGACATTTGCACTCTTTGGTTTTGAACCGTCGTTCGTTGAGTCTGCAACCACAAATCGGCAGATTCTGAAATCAGGGTCGAAGATATGACGGGGCACTGGCGATCCAAGGCGATCGCCAGTGGCACCCGAAGTCGACTCAGCATGGATGTGTCTACAATTCAACGAGACGTGATGTTCCTCGTCAGTTAACCGATCGTCCGTTTGCTATCACGTCCCGCCACTGCTCTGAGAGCTGCAAGGCGGCACGGTCGACTTGGAATTCTGTCATTGCTCGTTGCCGTGCCGCCAGACTCATTGAGTGTCGGCGCTGGCTGTCCTGCAGGAGTTCAATCACGGCGACAGCAAGTTGTTCGGGATCTCGTGGAGGAATCAGGCGACCGGTGATCTGATCCACCACGATTTCGGATGTGCCGCCGACGTCGGTTGCCACGACTGGAATGCCGGACGCTGCCGCTTCCAGCAGGACTCGGCCAAACGGTTCCTGGTTGGCGGGATGAACGACAAGCTGCACTTCGTTCAGTAACGTTGCGATGTCCGAGCGGTATCCCAGTCGATGCAGGTGTGCTGGTAGGCCGTTTTCTGTGAACTGATCGGTGATGGATTGTTCGAAGGCGATGCTTTCGGCCTTGGTCGATGAGCGTTCGCCGATCAGCAGAAAATGAACATCAGGGACGGCACGGACAATTGCTGGTGCGGCTGCTGCCAGAGTGTCCTGTCCCTTTCGTAAGCCAATCTGACCGATCGTCGCAATCAGCGGGGATTGAATCGGCAACTGTAATTCTCGATGCAGCCAGCCATTGGCAGGCCGCGGCTGAAACTGGTTCAGGTCGAGTCCGTTGCGGACGACCGTGATCCGTGTGGGATCGAGGCCTCGACTGGCATGATAATCACTCGTCGCCTGCGAAACAGCGATCAGTCGCTGATTTCGGTTGAGGTCTGCGGTGGCGGCATTGCTGAGGTTCAGGATGTCGCGCAGATGAGCCGTCGAAGGAACGGACAATCGACCCGCCAGACGTCCTGTCAGACGTCCCATCGCCAGGCTGTTGGCATGGAGCAACATCGGTTCGGCGATACCGATAGCCTCGATCAACGCGGTTTCACCCTGAGTGACAGTCCAGGGGATGACGCGGATTGCGAGTGACGCGAGTGCTTCGGCGAGTCGTCCTTCACCGGGAGCGATGGCCACAAATTCGAAGTCACTGGTATGCGTCTGCAGCCAGTCGAGGCAGGCCAGCATCGAACGTTCGCCCCCGTTCAGAGTGGCGTATTCAAAGAGGAGAGCGATTCGAACAGGCTTCGTTTTCGGTTCCATGTTGCTTATAGTATCGCCTCGGACCGGAAGTTTCTGGTTCGAAAGGCGATGCCCGTCATCGCCGACCTTCGGCCTGACAACCCGCGTCAAAAGGGGTTGCTAAGGAGTGTGGGCTTGAGTAGCAGTAATCGGGAGACTGGGACATGATGAATTCGCGAACCGCGTTCGCTGCCGGCCTGTTGCTGTCAGCAGTTTTGGGACTAACGATCAATCTTACGCAGGGAACTACTTCGATGGGCGATGAAGCCGCCGGACCAATGCTGGTCCACAATGTCTACTTCACGTTGAAGGACGGGACACCAGAGAACACTCAAAAGCTGACGGATGCCTGCTTCAAGTATCTGAAGAATCACCCAGGCGTCGTCTTCTTCGCCGCCGGGCCACTCGTTCAGGAACTGGATCGCCCCGTCAACGTGCGCGATTTCCATGTCGGTCTGCATGTGATCTTCAAGTCGAAGAAAGATCACGACACCTACCAGACCGCTCCAGACCACCTGAAGTTTATCGAAGAGAATAAGCCAACCTGGGACAAGGTTCGCGTCTTCGACACCTATTCCAAGAGCTGACTCTGGCATTGCCAGCAGCCGTGGTAAACGGGGGGATGACCGGGAGGGCGAAGCTCCTGCTGAGCCGTAAAGGAAGTTAGTGCACATCGACTAGCGGCTCGGCGGGAGCCTCGCCGCTTCGCCCTCCCATCACGTTGACACGTTCGACGTAATCTCTGTCAGAATCATTCGTTCGAGAGACAGGCACGCTTCACGATGGGCGATCCAAAACCGTCTGCACCTCCCAATCGAGGCTGGGTCGCAACCTTTGTCACTCGGTTATGTGTCATCGCCTGGTGCTCCGCGGTTCTGACCGAAATCCTTCCGCGCAGCATGTTTGAATCTCTGGTCATCGTCATCGGAACTCAGGCCTGCGTGCTGGGTCTACTGGTCTGCCTGATTGTCGGTCTGCGGTTTCGTCAGGGGATTTTTCTGCTGTTGTTCGTGACGATGTCCGCCCCAGCCGCCTACTTTGCAGTCGTCGTACGCGAGATCGCCCGCATCAATGGCTGGCTGACGTAGTGCGGGCAAATTCTTTCGCCACATCGACAACGGGAAACAATTGTCGTGCGGATCAGGGGTTGTTACGCGGTTGGTTAATGGTTTGCCACAGCGTGTAACTGATTTCGCTGCAGTCACTTGCGGATCGCGTTCTGTGCCGTAAAACCACAGGCTTGACCGAAGTGGTCGGCCGATCCCATAATTCCGTGTTCCCTCCGGTGCATTCCTCCCGAAGTCCAGCCTGTCCAGCCGCTCTCTGAAAGTTCTGCCGATGCTGAAGAAAACTGAGTTGGAAGAGTTCAAGCGACTCCTGCTGGCCTTGCGGGCTCGTATCCGTGGAGATGTGAAGCACCTGACCGACGAGGCCTTGAATCACAACGAAAGTGGTTCGGAATCCAAGTCGCCAACACATCTGGCCGAGTTGGGAACAGAAACTTACGAACAGGATTTCGCTCTGCGACGCGTTGAAAATGAACAGGAAGTTCTGGAAGAGATCGAAGAAGCGTTGCACCGAATTGAAGACGAATCATACGGGATTTGTACCGGCTGCAAGGAGGCCGGTCGTGCTGTCTCGAAATCCCTGATCCCCAAGGCGCGGTTGCGGGTAATTCCGTACGCCAGGAATTGCGTCGAATGCGAACGGAAGCGCGAAGAGAACTCGTAGAGTCTGAAGCCAACACAGACGCGACTGCCAGTGCCCCTCCCACCTCGAACGGAGCGAGCCCGGTCACGTGCGCCTCATCCCGCCCCCCGGTGACTCGGATGCTCGTCGTGACTGTGCTGGCGATCGCGGGACTCGGCTGGGACCTGTGGACGAAGCATGCCGTGTTTGCACAGCTCGGTTATCCGGGAGTGACCCCGGTCTGGAAGGGTCAGATTGCCGGAGTCTCCATCCGGTTTGAACTGGCAACCACATTCAATCACGGGGCGTTGTGGGGGATGGGCCAAGGTCAGACATGGCTGTTTGCATCACTCAGTTTTGTCGCCATCGCGGCGATTGCCTATTTCCTGTGGAACCGTCAGGCGATTGCCTCACGCTGGCTGACGGTCGTAACAGGCCTGCTGCTGGCCGGAACGCTGGGAAATCTGTTCGATCGACTCGGCTTGCACCGGTATAAGGATGACTCAGGAGCCATCGTCTACGCCGTGCGAGACTTCCTGGACTTCTGGTTCTTCAATGATTCGTTCCACTGGGCGACGTTTAACTGCGCAGACATTTATCTGGTCGTCGGTGCCTGCATGCTGGTGATTCACTCATTCTGGGTTCCTGCGGATGCTACGTAATATCCAGGTCAATGGCGTGCAGTTTCGAGTTGCCGACGAAGGACTCGGACCGGTTATTCTGTTCGTGCATGGGTTCCCGCTCAATCACTCGATGTGGCAGGCGCAGATCGAAGAGTTTTCCAGGACTCATCGCGTAATCGCTCCTGATCTGCGCGGGTTCGGCGGAACCGATGGAGCACTCTATTCCGTTTCCATGGAACAGTTCGCTGACGACCTTGCCGAACTGCTGGATGCCCTCGCGGTCGAAGGTCCGGTGATCTTCTGCGGGCTATCGATGGGCGGTTACATCGCCTGGCAATTTGCACAGCGTCATCGGAACCGGCTTTCGAGGCTGATCGTCTGTGACACGCGAGCAGCCGCCGATTCTGCTGAGGCTGCAGCAAACCGACTGAAGATGGCTGACATCGTGTTGCGGGAAGGTCCGGAACCAGTCGCCTGGGCGATGATGCCGAAGCTGTTCGCGCAATGCAGTTCCGATCGTTGTCCCGCAATTGTGGCGAGTGTCCGACAGATGGTGATGACATCCAATCCCGTCGCGATCGCCGCGGCGCATCGAGGCATGGCAGTCCGTCCCGACGTGACGGCGTGGCTGCCGACACTGAACCTGCCGACACTGGTCGTCTGCGGTGAACACGATGCCATTTCACCCGCCAGCGAAATGAAGTCGTTTGCCGAAATGATCCCGGGCGCTGAATTCGCCCTCATCGCGGATGCCGGACACATGGCCCCGATGGAACAACCGCAGGCCGTCAATGCGGTGCTGCGACGATTCATTGAGGCGTGAATCGTCGGTCTGACGCGTTCGAAGCCGCGGAGCAGATTTACAGGTCGCGCCATCGGCGGCGGACGAATCTCAGATTGCCGATAAGCTTGTGAGGTCAATCCAGAATCGGCACGAATTGCCAGCAGTTGATGAGCATTACCAAAACTTTTCATCTGCTACAGATGGGATCTCCGGTGAAACTGACAGGATGTTTTGTGGTTTCGTCGTTCCATCGCGAATTCACTGTTCACTGCAAATAGTGCGGCCGATCACGATATCGATTGCCGAATAGGAATCCGCGCTGATATTCCGTCTGAATCGAGGAGGCTGACTTTCATGCGACATCTCCTGATCATCGCTTTTGTGGCCTCTTTCCATACGTTCCCTGTCCTGGCGCGGGATGTTTTTGTCGACAATTCGATCGGCGATGATCGCTACGATGGCTTACTCGACCATGTGACTGACTCGACGAGCGGACCTGTACGCACATTGAAGCGGGCCATGGAAGTGGCTCGTTTCGGTGACCAGATAGTACTGACGCGTCCCGGAGCGGTTTATTACGATTCTCTTTCGCTGACGGGAAAGCGACACAGCGGGTCTGCCAACTTCCCCTTCACAATTAACGGAAACGGCGCGATCCTCAGTGGGCTCAGGCAGGTTCCTCCAGAAGGATGGCGTAAGTCTGGGCCTGATCTCTGGAAGTTAACGCTGACTCGGAAGGGTTACTACCGCCTGGTACAAGACGGACAACCACTCACCGAATATCGCCGCGAAAATGCTGCTGATCACCCCTTCCAGAACCTGAAAGTGGGGGAATGGACGTCGTGGGAAGGGAGCCTTTATCTCAAGTCGGATGAAGACCATCCCCCTGCAACTCAGTCCATTTACTACTCAGCCGAGCAAACAGGCCTTTCGCTGTATCAGGTCGAAAATGTCCGGATCGTTGATCTGACTCTGCGTGACTTCCGATTCGATGGTCTGCACGCTCAGAACATGTGCAGCAACGTGAAACTGGAAAACGTGAACTGCGTCAACAACGGCAGGGCAGGGCTGGCTGTGAGTGGTACATCGCATCTGGAAATGACGGGCGGATCAATTCAGGCAAACGGTCGCTATCCCATTCTGATTTCCAACAAGGCGGGAATAGATCTTCAGGATGTCTCGACGGATGGCGAACCAACGGTCAACCCATGATGCCGTGGGCAACTGATTTCGGACGGACAAGGATTTCCCGTCTGTAAAAACAAACAGCCCAAAGGAGAGTTCCTTTGGGCTGCCAGATTCGTGAGCGAATTACTTCGCCTTCTTCACTTCAAATCCCTTGGCGAACGCGGCGTCGCTGAAGACGAGTGCGGCTTGTTCATCGCCCTTGGCTTCGGCGACTTTGCCCTGGCACTTTTCGCAGCAGAAAGTCACTTTGACCCCGCCGACGTCAACTGTTTTATCTGCATTCAGAGGACCACCGGAAAGCGGGCACTTGCCTTGAGTGGCCTGGCCGGTTGCAGCCAGCTGGTGATTGGCCTTGGTCGCATACTTGGCGGTGTCTTTCGTGAAGGCACCTGGGCAGTTACCGCAGCAGAAGTAGACCTTGCCACCTTTGTAGTCAGCGGTCTTGTCTTCCAAGGCAGGTTTGCCGGAAATCGGGCAGGTCGCCTTGAAGGCCTTGGCCTTTTCTTCAGCGGCATAAGCAACCAGGCCAATTGCCAGAACAGCGGAACAAACGATGCTCAATCGGGAAATGGACATGTGAGAAACCTTTCAGAGTTCAAATGAATTCAACGGAGCTCAGAACAATCGTCTGGAGCACAAAAGACGGAAGCGAATTGTTTCAGAGGTTCAAGCTGTCCGCTCAAATCGGAAACGAGCGGATGACCGATTGCGAACAATCCGTCATGCCACCCAGCGGCAGAGGAGCGCGCAGCGAGTCGGGGCATCAGGCGGAGCACCGGGCCTCGTCGCTACCTGCCAACGTGTGACGGAATGCAGTGGCATCGCAAGAGTAATCGGAGTGGCCGGGGTCACCCATTGTGTTGCTTGTTTCAGTTCAAACTGACGCGAAGCAACGACTGTGACGTTTTCAGCCTTATGGCGACAACGGCACGGCGAGACGGGATGACATTCTTTCGTTTGCTGATCAGCGAGTGAAAGTGCTGGTGATGCAGGCCGATTTGCACAACATGCTTTTCTGGCAGAAGAGGGCTTTGCCACCGAGGTCTTTGCTGCACAGCACGAACCACTTTTACGGATCAGCTTTTGAAAACAGCAGCAGGTTCCCCCAATCCACGACGGTGTCAGCATGCTGACTGTCAGGATGATTCCGATCAACCGGTTGGCGAGAACGCCCGATTGCATGGCGGAAATTCCAAGGGAGGAATGTCATATGATCAACGTGGAAGAATCATACCAGAATTCTCATTCGCGAGAAGCTGGTTCTTCAAAATTCCACACAAGTTTGGGCCAGATTCAAGCACCGGAATGTTGTTCTGCTGAATTCTCAGAAAGGCGCCCACCGAAGAGTTACTGGAAGTCGATTTCGGTTTTATCCCGTTTCCCTTCATCGGACAACAGATTACGGTCTGTTAACGGCAGCGCCATCGACGATTTGGCGGATGAATCGTTGTCATCGCTGCTCTTGCGGCCCAAAGTATCGATTCGCGATTTGTCACCATTTTCATTACGAACGGAACGAAAGGGAGGTCCGTCCGATTTTGGCTTTCGGCCCTTTAATTCAAGGCCAAGCCAAGGCATTCTTGATGTACTGTCGATCGACATTGTTTTGCTGCCGATTGCACAGCCGGGGGCAGCAAACGCGATGAGTCCCAGGCAAACTACTGCGATTTTCAATTGGATTTGATGCACCTGCGATTTCATCGCACGCCCTCAACAGTCGTTCACAATGGAATTTGGTCGAAACTTTTAAAATGTTCCGCAGCGAGCTTCGGCGGAAACGAAATCACCTGATATCAGGTTGTTCAAATTTGGTGAAGAGAGGATTTGGCGCGGTTGCCACTCGTTTTCTCACCCGGCAAGTTTCGAAATTCAGGACCGTCGAATACTCTTCGCGTACTGCATCGATATTGTTACTTCAGGCAGAAGTTCAACATTCTAGACTTTTCGGCTTCCAGCGGGATCGTAAAGTTTCCAACCGGTGTGCGGAATGCTAGACTCTGCGGTCAGGCGTCTGTGATTTCTTGGCACCGTCTTCGGAAATCTGGCGTATCCTTTTGCGATTACTCAAGTTTAGACTACTGGAATGGTCGATTGACCATGCTGGAGTGCTGCATAGAATCGGTCCGCTATCGTCGGAAACGGTGGTTATGTCCTTGATGGCGGCTGATTAACGTTTTGGAGAGGAGTGGTTTCGGTGCAAGTTGCGATCACAAGTCGGCACGGCAGTGTGAGTTCCGCCGCTCAGGAATACATGACTGGTAAGGCAGAAAAGCTGCTGACGTATTTCGATCGAGTGACATCTATTTCGATTACTGTTGATTTCACGAACGGCAAGTCCAAGGTGGAAATCCTGGTCGACGCCGAACATCGTCACGATCTCGTGGCGGCCGAAACTGACAGCGAAGTCACCACAGCCTTTGACGGTGCGCTCCACAAAATGGAGCAGCAATTGCGGAAATACAAAGAAAAACTTCAGGATCACAAAGGAAGCCCTGGCCTGAGCGATTTGGCGCAGAAGGCTGGTGATGCTGGCGAATAAGTCTGAAAATTGGTGCGCGGAGTCCTTGTAAAGCACATCGGCAGACACCGTTCAGGTGTGCGTGGATGTGTCGACAGGGTTGTTTCCAGGGACTGGGGACCGCGCCCTCCATGTGAACTGGCATAAGTAAAGAGAGGATCTTCATGAAGTTGTGTGACTTCGTTGTTTCGTCGTCCATCATTCCGGACCTGCGGGTCGGAACGAAAGAGGACGCTATCCGAGCCATGGTGGCCGGTTTGCGCGACGCTGGCAGCATTAACGCTGCTGATGAAGCTGGAATTGTTGCCGCAATTCTGAAGCGAGAAGAATTGGGTTCTACCGGGATCGGTCGCGGAGTTGCCGTCCCTCACACGAAGCACCCGTCCGTCGACAAACTTGTCGCCGCGATTGCTCTGGCCCCCGAAGGGGTCGATTTTGCCAGCCTGGATGGCGAACCTGTTTTCATTATGTTCCTCCTTGTTTCTCCTCCAGATCGTCCAGGTGACCACCTGCGCGGGTTGGAAAACATTTCGCGTCATCTTCGCAACGACAACTTCTGCAAGTTCCTGCGACAGTCTCGAACCGCAGAAGCGGTCTGGGACTTGCTCAAGGAAGCTGACAACAACGAAATCTGATCAAGTTTTTTGTTGAGTTCCTGGCTCAATCCGTGTCTTCTGATCCGTCTGGAATTTCGCTACGGATCTGTGGGGTCAACCGGCCTCGCAGATCGCCTGAACAGATAATTCGGGGCTAACCCTTTCACTTCGGAAAAGCCGACTGGTGGCATCGTGACGACGGCAATGCAACGAGCAATGGTGACGGTTCGTAACTCCAAGGGGCTGCATATGCGCCCGTTGGAGTTAATTGCGCGGAAAGCGCAATCGTTCCGCAGCCAGGTGTTTGTGACGCGAGGTTCCAATCGCGTTGATGCAAAGAGCCTGTTGCACCTGCTGACTCTCGGAGCCGAACCGGGGATGGAACTGGAGATCGATGCCACAGGTGAAGACGCGACCCAGGCCGTGGAACAATTGACGGAACTGATCGGGTCCGAATTCGAGGGATTTTGATCGGCCCTGATCGCTCCAGGCCGCATTTCTCACGCACTTCGAATTCCCGTCGACGGTGGTATTTCCGACTTCCATGGTGCCCTGATCTGAACATATCTGCATGCTGATTAAACGTGGAATCCCCGTTTCGCCCGGTGTCGCTATCGGGCCAGCAATGGTGTTTGGAACCGAAAGTTTCCGAATTCCACAGCAGTTGATTTCTGCCAATGCCATCGAAATCGAGCTGACACGATTCCGTGCCGCCCTGGATGCCACCTGCCAGGAAATCACGCTCAACGAAAAACTGGCTCGGGAACGCCTTGGCGACCAGTATGCAGCCATTTTCTCAGCTCACCTGCTGCTCGCACGCGACGAACAACTGGTGACGCAGATTGAAGAGCGAATCCGTCAGAAGAACTCCCCGGAATTCGCCGCCAGTCAGGTGCTAAGGCAGTACGCCAAACGGCTGCGTGACCTGGGCGGTCAGTATCTGGCAGAACGTTCCATCGATATTTATGACCTGGAAAAGCGAATGCTTCGCCACCTGCTTGGCGAACGTCGCGAAGAGCTCTCGAATCTGACCGCACCCGTTCTGGTGCTGGCAAACAATCTGACCCCGAGCGAAACCGCGAATCTGGATCGCAAATTTGTGCTCGGTTTCGCAACCGAAGTCGGCGGTCACACGAGCCATACCGCGATTCTGGCGGGAGCACTCGAAATCCCCGCAGTTGTTGGGATTGGTTCGTTCCTTGATGAAGTCTCTGGTGCGCAGACGATCATCATCGACGGTAGCCACGGCGTGGTGATTATCGAGCCCGATGCCGAAACGCTCGCCAAATACCGCGATTCCGAAGCGAGATTTCGCAGTCACGAAAAGCGGCTGCAGTCGCTGAGGTCTGTTCCTTGTGAAACCAAAGACGGTGTTCCAATCCAGTTGATGGGAAACATCGAATTCCCGGGCGAAGCGGAACCATGTCGCGACAAGGGGGCTGCCGGGATCGGTCTCTATCGAACGGAGTTCCTGTATCTGGAGTCCAATCGGGAGCCGACCGAAGACGATCACTACCGGGCATACTGTCAGGTCTTGAAGGCGTTTCCGGATCAACCGGTTATTATCCGTACCCTGGATCTGGGGTCCGACAAGATGCCGGGCGCCTTGCGGGCGGACTATCCCGAGAGCGTCAATCCGGCACTCAGTGTTCGCAGTATTCGCTTGAGCCTTCAGCACTTACAGTTGTTCAAGACGCAGTTGCGAGCGGCCTTGCGGGCAGCAGTTCTGGGCGACTTGCGGATTATGTTTCCGTTGATTTCGACGCTGCTGGAGTTTCGGCAGGCGAAGATGGTTCTCAGCGATGTCGTGGAGGATCTGGAAGAGCAGGGGGTTGAATTCCGCCGCGATATTCCACTTGGAATGATGGTCGAGGTTCCCGCCGCGGCCGTGATGGCAGAAGAATTTGCACGGGAAGTCGACTTTTTCTCGCTTGGGACCAATGACCTGATTCAGTACACTCTCGCAGTCGATCGCGCAGATCAGGCGGTTGCTGGTCTGTACCGATCGGGAGATCCTTCGATATTGCGGCTGATTCGGATGGTGGCCGAAGCAGCCAAGCGGAATAACATTTCGGTTTCGGTTTGCGGTCAAATGAGTTCTGATCCGATGTTCATCCCTCTCTTGATTGGGCTTGGACTTCGGCAGATCAGTGTGACGCCGCATGCGATTCCGGAGTTGAAAGAGGTAATTCGCAACCTGACGATCGAACGTGCGGTTGCAATCGCGGAACGAGCCAGCAGTTTGGAAGTGGCTCGCGACGTCGAGAATTACCTGTGGGGGGAATTGAAAAAACTTTGTCCCGAGTTCATGCAGTTGGATTGATATACGTTAGGATGGTGAACTCGGGCGGTCCTGTGAGGTTGCGATGTGGTTGTGACCCATCGCATGAATGAGCTCGAACAAAACAATTTCTTGGGTCTTGGTAGAGTGCGATTTTGTGTGCCTGGCGACATCGGACGCTTTGAGTTCAACGCGAACTTCGTCCGATCAGGATGTTCCATTTCAGCGGATCAGAATTCGATCCTTGCTGAGGAACGTCGCGCGCCGATTGCAGCAGAACTGCCGAACAAGCAAATCTCGCCCTGTCCAGCGAATTCCATTTCGCCGGATGCCGTAGCGATCACGATGAATTCGTCGTTGCACGCCGGGGCGTCTCTGCAGGGGATTTCTCGAAAACCAGTGACAGGAAACTCGGAGATGGGTGGCCAGCATCGCGGTGCTGTGCGAATGCTCTCTCCAGTTCCGACGTTTTCACTGGATGCCCCGCTTGTCGAATCAGGTTACTGCCGGTCGGCCTGTCAGAGTGAATTCTCTGAGGCTGCTTTGCACCTTGGTCTGTCGCGTATCGTTCGTCGACCATCTGTCTCGTGCGGGCCTTCCTTTGTGGAGATTCCCCGTTCATTTCCGCTGATTGGCCCGGCCTTTTGTGCCGCCGATCTGCAGGCAGGTGTCACGCGATTAACCGGTAGTCCTCGCACTTGCCCTCAAATAAGGGTGAGCGATGAAGAAGGAAATGCTGATCAACGTCCTCCAGCCAGAGGAAAGTCGGATCGCCATTGTGGAGGACGGGATTCTCGAAGAGCTTTACGTCGAACGTAACAGCCTCGAGAACTACGTCGGCAACATCTACAAAGGTCGCGTGGTCAATATCGAGCCGTCGATTCAGGCTGCCTTTATCGATTTCGGTGTCGGCCGAAACGGTTTTCTGCACGTCAGCGACGTTGAATTCCAGTACTACAAGCATCTGGTCAACGGCGAAAGCGACGTTGAAGAAGATGACGACGACGATTCCGGTGATGCGGATGACTCCCCGGATCCTCGACGAGGCCGTGAGAAGTCGCGTGGTCGTGTGAATGAACGTAGTGCACGTGGAAAGCCTCCTATCCAGGAGATCTTCACACGCGGCAGCGAAGTCCTTGTTCAGGTCATCAAGGGTGGGATCGGATCAAAAGGCCCGACCCTTTCCACGTATATCAGTATCCCGGGACGCTATCTCGTTCTGATGCCAGGCCTGCAGCGAGTGGGTGTCAGCCGCAAGATTGCTGATGAAGACGCACGTCGTCGACTGAAGCGAATCCTGCGAGATCTCAATCCACCGGAAGGCCTGGGCTTCATCATCCGGACGGCTGGGGTCGACCGATCACAAGCCGATTTGCAGCGAGATTTGAACTACCTGTTGCGACTGTGGACTGTCATCGTCGGACGAATCAAGAAGTTCCCTGCTCCCGTAGACATCTACGAAGAGAGCGACATGATCATCCGCACGATCCGCGACATTTACAGTGCGGAAATCGACTCAATCTGGATCGATGAGCCTCGCGCCTTCGAGCGGGCTCGCGAGTTCATGAACATCGTTCTGCCGCGTCATGTTGACAGCGTCAAATTGTACGACGGGCGTGAACCGCTGTTCCATCAATACGATATCGAACAGGAAATCACTCGGATTCAGCATCGCCATGTTCCACTGAAGGGTGGCGGTTCGATTGTCATCGATCAGACGGAAGCGCTGGTCGCCATCGACGTGAACAGCGGCAACTTCCGCATGGATGACGATGCCGAAGAAAACGCGTACCAGGTTAACTTGAAGGCTGCTGCAGAAATCAGCCGCCAGATCCGTTTGCGCGACCTGGGTGGTGTGATCGTCAACGACTTCATCGACATGCGGGAAGAACGGCATCGTCGAGGGGTGGAACGAGCCCTGGCGGACGCCGTTCGCCGGGATCGGGCACGCACGAAGATCATGCGAATCAGTCCTTTCGGGCTGATCGAGATGACTCGGCAGCGGATCCGGCCATCGCTGCGACGCAGCGTTTACGAGGATTGTCCGTGCTGCACAGGGACTGGACAGGTCAAAACGGCTGAAAGTATGGCGATCGACGTCATGCGGCTGCTGATGACTCATGCCAACCGTGAAGACGTGTCTCGCGTGACGGTTGATGTTCACGAACGGGTTGCTGCGTTCCTGAATAACCGTAAACGTCGTGATATCACAAACTTGGAAGAAGTTTACAGCGTCAGTATCAGCGTGAACGCCATGACGGGGGTCGGTCCGGAGCACCTGCAGTTCCACTGCACGAGCGATCTTGGCAACGAGGTCAAGATTCTGCCGCCCGCAGGCTCGAAATCAAAAGCCTGATCGAGTATCCTTTCAGAATTCCGCTGTTTCGCGCGGAGCGGCATTTCCGTTTCGAGCGAGTGGTTTGTTGGGTCCGTTTCGTTTCTTTGACCGTTACAAGGTGTTACTCGCATGTTCGCGGTATTTGAAGATGGTAGTCGGCAATATAAGGTCCGTCAGGGGGACGTGTTGGCCGTCGATTTGCGCAGTGAAGCCAAGGACGGTGAAACCCTGACCTTCGAAAAAGTCCTGCTGGCCAATGGCGGCGGCGACAGTGTCGTTGGTCGTCCAGTGATCGACGGAGCGACGGTAACGGCTGAAGTCGTCGTTGCTGAATACAAGGGGATCAAGCTGGAGATCCAGAAATTCAAACGCCGCAACGCATCAAAGCGTCACACCGGCCATCGCCAGAAATACACACGCGTCAAGATCACCGGGATTACCGTCCCAGGCTTGCAGGTCGTCGCTGCTCCCGCGGCTGAACAACCTTCGAATGCCTGATTGATCGCTGACGTCGGATAAGAAATTAAAGCGACCGCTGAACAACGTTCAGCGGTCGCTTTTTTCGTTGCACAATACGAAATGACCAGTCGCATACGAATGAACAACGCAGTGGGGGACAAGCAGATTGGCGATCCAAATACACCTTTTTCCGGGGGCGCTTCACGCGTCGATGAGTCCAGGATCGGTGCAGAAAAGTGACGATTGACCATGCCCATCGCAATGCCTCTGGGGCGTGCCGCACCGCTGCAGCCCCGCAACGATGTCGCCAGTTTTCCTCTGTGGTCCCCCTGTGTCCCCTGTGGTAACCCGTATTCCATGCTTTGATCCGAATTGATTCTGGCGAAGTTTTCAGTATCCAATCAGCCGACTTTCTTCTGGTCGGTGTTAAATCCTCAATGCGTCACTTTTCCGTATTCATCTGACACGACAACTCGTCGCTATGCCGGTACGGATGACAATTCCGTAAGTCCTGAACAAGGTGATTAACCTCAGGCAACGAACTCCGTAGACTCATCGGTGACATACGAGATTCGTGGAACTGAATGGCGATTGAATTTGCTGAATCGGTGATTACTTTGCGAGGAGGATCATCATGCGGATTTTCAGAGGGTTTGCTTCGTTGCAGGTAGACAAAACCTGCCGTCGGCCATTGTTGATGATGCTGATCGCCATCCTCGGTATTGTGGCATCAGCCTCTTCCGCGGATGCGTACTACGGACATCGAAGTTATCGAGTGAACCGTGGGTATCGTGCCTATGCGAACAGGAATGCGGCTGTTCAGCGAGCGAATGCGGCGATGATTGCGGCTCGGGTTCGCGTTGCTGCTGCTCAGTCGAATTTGAATCGAACGGTGCGGCAGGCTCATGCGAAGGCAGAGAACTCTTCCGCGGTGACGTCTGCCAAGTCATCGCATGTGCAGGCGGTGCATGACTACGAGTCGGCTCGGACCGACGTAATCGCTCGATTGAAAGAAAAGAATCCGGAATTTCGTGACCTGTATCAGCAGTGTCAGGTCCTTCGAGAAAAGATCGTCACATTGACCAACGCAGGTGACCCGGCAGGAAACCTGGCTTCGATCAAGTCGGAACTCAAGGCGAAGTCTCATCAGGTCGGGCAAATCGCCAACGAGGCGATCAATCACGATCCGAAGATCAAAGCCATCGTCAGCCGGCAGGCAGCCACTCATTCGGTTGAAGCTTCGGCGATGAAAGACGCACTGGAATCGGTCTCGCAAGACCCGGCTGTTCAATCGGCCAAGAAACAACTGGCTCAAGCGTCTCAGCAGGCTCAACTGGCGGCTGGAAGGTACGGCAAGACTGTGGCTTCAGCGAGTTCGATGCCGTATTCGAGAAGCCGACCGTATTACGGGGGACGCGTGGGATATGTCGCTCGATATCACAATCGAGGCTTCCATCACTATCCGTATGCCGTCCATGTCTCAAGGGTTCACGTTCGCCCCAGTTTTCGACGGCACCGTTAGGTTAGTGCGGGTCGTATTTCACTCTTCGTCACCGAACTCAATGGAAAGATCTTCATGAACCGATCTCGCTCGTTCGGACTGGATTCATGGCCAGTTCGTAGTGGCTTGTTGGCTGTGGCCCTCGTCGCAGCTTGCAGCCTGTCCGGATTTGGGACCGTCTTTGCGCAGAAGGAGAAGCCGACGCATACCAGCGAAGAACGAACTCAAAGCCTGGCGGGCTTGAAGCAGGCGTTCGCTGGATCTCTCGTTGATCTCTATTTCGAAATGGGCGAACTGGAATCCCAGAAGCCTGGACTAGCAGGAATCAAATTCAGTGACGTCGTTGACGTCACTGGCAAGGAACTGCTGAGATTCGAGCGGTCTGGCGAATCCTGGTTGATCGATCCAGATACTGTTTTCGCGTACAAAGTTCACAAGTCAAAATGATTTGATTATCGCGGGCAAACATGAACGATAGTTTGTGGCTCGTCCTCTGCGTTTCTACTACTTCTCGGGTGTCGAGGTCAGGGGTTGGTACGCATCCAGCGCTGCACTCCCCCTTCGTGCTCTCCGTGTGCTTCGTGGTCAACAGATTCTTGCGAAGGACGAGTGATCTACTACCACGAAGCACACGAAGAGCACGAAGGAAGACTTCGACA
>CAXBSB010000172.1:0-17077 GCA_963977965.1 uncultured Schlesneria sp. | reverse complement strand
GCCTGCACAGCGTTGCGCAACAGCATGGCACGGGTCATCGGCCCCACGCCACCGATACGCGGTGTGATCCAACCCGCAACCTCAGCAACTTCAGGGGCGACGTCACTCATCAACTTTGTACCCTGCCAACTGGTACCCGCGCCGACGACGACGGCGCCCGGGCGAACCATGTCGGGCGTCACCAGGCCGGCCACGCCGGCCGCAGCCACGATCACGTCGGCGCTGCGCGTGAGCGAGGCCATGTCCTCGACACCCGTGTGCACCACCGTCACGGCCGCGTTGCATCCCGGCCGGCGCATGGCGAGCAACAATGCCAATGGACGTCCGATGGTGAGACCGCGACCGATGACCACGACGTGGCGCCCTTCGACGGGAACCTGATACGAAGCCAACAGTTCGACAATGCCCGCCGGCGTGCACGGCAGGGGTCCGGGCGCGCCCATGACGAGGCGCCCCCGCTCGTACACGAGCTCCATCGCGAGGCCGTCGATCTTGACCAGCCCATTGGTCAGCGTGATCAGTCTGATCGCCCCGGTCCTGCTAGAAGCGAATCGGGCGGTGGTGACCAGGCGCCGTTGGGTGGTCGAGGCCGCGGACAGGTTCAGCACGCCCACCTTGCTGGCTCCGATGTAGACCGCGATCGAACCGCACCCGGGGCACGTCGTGGCGATCACACCGATCTGACGGACGGCGGCCACGCCACGGGTCAGGGTGGCGCCCTTGGCCCTCGCCGAGGAATACGTCCCGGCCAGCCAGCCGTTGGCCGGCCCCCGATCCCACTGCGCTGACGCTCTCAGGGACGCATCATCGACCGGCACCGTGGTGCACCGAGGGGTCGACCAGGCGCTGAGGTTCCCCGCGACGTCCCGGGTCCGGGCCCGGAAGCAGTACGTCGTTCCCGGGTCCGTGAACACCGACATGGACCGCGACGCCGTCGCCGCACTCACCGTGGCCCACACTCCCGGGGTGCGGGATCCAGCGGCCTGGTGGAGTTCCTGCAGCGCAACGAAAGCCGGCCGGTGGCTCAGGTGGGCCTGGCGGGTCTGCTGGTGGTCCAGGCGCAATGCCAGGCGGAGGGGCTCATGGTGGTGGAGGTCCTCAACCACCGAATTCCGGTAGTTTCGGAGGAACCAGTGACTTTGGTGGCGGACAACGTCCCGGTGGAACCGGTATCGCCACGTCAGAGTGGGATGTTAAAGAAGACGTGGGTGACGATGGTTCGGGGAAAAGTAACGGAATCGGCGGAGGTTTCGGTTCGGGTCCGGGTGGTGGAATGCCAATGTCCGGGCCGACTGCTGGACCGAGTGCGGCACACGGTGGTGGTGGGTCGAGTGGTGGGCCAGGTGCCGCCAGTGCTGCTGCCGGGCCTCGTCGCTATATCGAAGACGACGCTGCCCTGCCCTTTAAAACCCGTGGTTTCTACATGACTCTCGTCATGGATCATCAAAAGATTCCCGGATTGATCGCAGAATTGTCTGCGAGCGGCAAGTCACCATGGCCTGTAGAAGTTATCCGAGTTCAGATGGTTCGGATTCACGACAACGAAATTGAAAGCAACGGTGGTGTCGGCGGCGGGGGGACATTTGGCCCAGGCCCTGGAGGCGGCGGTGGAGGTTCCAGTGGTGCGATCAACTTGCAGTCATTGCTCTCCAGCACGGGCGGTGGCGGCGGTGGCGGCGGTAGTGGAATGAGTACCTTTGGGGGAACGTTGCCAATGGGCGTTCCTTCGAGCGGCCCGGGAAGTACACCGGGGGCTGTTTCTTTTGATCCGAACAATCCTGATGCGGCGAATTCCGCGACAATGAATCAGGCTCAGGCTGCAATTGCGTTGCTGGAAAACGCTCTGCAGGAACCGTTCATGGCTCGCGTTTCCATCGCCGGGATCTTCACGTTGTACAAAGAAGTGAAACCGGAAGCGGCTCCAGCCACCGCGGTTCCCGCTGCAGGACAGCCTGCTGCTCCAGCAGGACAGCCCGCTCAACCTGCTGCAGCCGGGGGAACTCCCGCAAGCGCAGTTCCTGCGAATCCTGCAGCGCCTGCGACCACGCCCAGTGACCCAGCAGCACCAGCACCAAGCAATGGTACACCTGCTGCACCGACCGACCCTGCCAATCCAGATCCATCGAAACCTGCTGAACCCAAAGCAGATGCACCAAAAGCTGCAGAGCCGAATGCGACAGAGCCTAAACCTGCAGAGCCCAAGCCAGGGACTGCCAATTGATGTTTGATAGTTTAATTTGAAATAGGCTTCCGATTTCGCTCGTTGAAGAAAACTGAGCAAAGGAACTTGTCATGAAAAAGCTGAAGAACATCGATTTCAAGGGATTGTTCATCAATCATGGTGAAAAAATCGGCATGGGATTCATCATGCTGATCGTACTCACTGTGCTGAGTACGACCTCGTGGTCACGCACTGACAAGACACCCGAGCAATTAAAGACTCTTGTAACGACGGCCAGTGACAAGATCACGTCGCCTCAGAATGTCTGGCCAGCCGCGAAAGCTGAGCAATTTGCTCTGGTGAACTTTAACGGGCAGGCTCAAGAAGTTCTGGCAGGGGTTTCGACTTCGAAGTACGAGTTCGCAACACCCATGTTCTGGCCGCTTTATCGAAAGAGAGAGAAAGCGCGTGAGCCAGACCTGGTGGTGCCGGTGTACCTGATCGCCGAAGGTGGTGAGTGCGTGCTGCAGGTCAATACGATGAACAAGGGGATGCTGGATCCCGCTAACGCAATGGCAGGGGGAGCCGGGACGGGCACGGCACCAGCAACCGGAACGACAGATTCCCCCGATTCAACGCTGAAGCCAGTCGCTGGAAATCCGGCCACGACAGGTCCGGGCACCGGGCCTGTCGCTGCCGGGGCACATGGCGGAGGTTCCTCGGGTCCATCACCCATGGGCATCAAAGTCGCTCAGCCGCCGCAATCCGGCCCCCGACGGCCACCTGCCCCATCAGGTGGACATGGCTCCGCACCTCCGCCGACGATGGAAGGTTCGGGGATGCAAATGGCTTCTTCTGGAATCGAAGCGCGTGGCAAGCGATTTGTCGCAGTGCGTGCCATTGTTCCGATCAAGGAACAGATCGAACGTGTGATGAAAGCCTTGAATTTGAGCTATGCAGAAGCGAGTTCGCTGGTTGAATATACGGACTTCGTCCTGCAGCGTCAGACGGCGGTACCTGGCCCGAATCCGTGGCCAAGTGATGACAAATGGGAAACGGTGAATATCGACACCGCCATGGAAATTCTGAGAGAAACTGCCGACTTTGATCCTGATCCGGTTCCGTCAGACCTCCAGGATGCGGTCTTTACGATGCCGCTTCCTTATCGTTTGCTGCGCTACTGGGGGGATCTGGCAACGCACCCCAACATCAAACAGTTCCGCCTGAGTGAAGAAGAAATGCAGCGAGAAATGAAGTTGCAGGCCAAGCTGGTTGAAGAGGCCGAAAAACTGATGTCTCAGACACCACAAGGGGTCCAGAAAAGCGGATTCCTTCGCCCCGGTGCGACGGGTGCTGTGGTGAATGATATGCGTCAAATGGCGCGAAACGCGATTTCATCCTCTGACGCCAACAGCATGATGAATTCGATGGCCAGTTATATGAACGAAGGGGCTGGTGGGCCGCGTATGGGAGCAGCGGACATCAAGAATCGCCTCACCGCCAGTGGACGATTGTACCTGTTCCGATACTTCGATTTTGATGTTGAACCGGGAATGGCCTATCGGTATCGCCTGCAACTCAAATTGAGGAATCCGAATTTTGGCCGCCCGCACGAAGAAGTTGAACATGAAAGTGTTCGAACGGGCGAAGTTCGTGAAACGGGCTTCAGCAACATTTCTAACGTCGCCACGGTTCCACAATCCGTGAAGTATTTCGTCAAGGATGTTGATCGAAATAAGAAGATGACGACGACGGTTTCGATTTTCGAATGGCATTCCGAACTGGGAACAATTCTGGCGGATACCATCGACAAATTGTCGATTGGAAACTTTATCGGTGCCAAGAAGAAGACTCTTGTTCTGGATCCGGCAACCCCATCGTTCGAAGAAAAAGAAGTCACCTTTGAAACCAATGACATGCTGGTTGATGCAGCGAGTGACATCGAGATTTCGGTCGATCAGCATCCCGATCTGAAGTTAAAGCCAGAACGAAGTAAGACCGCTCGTGTCGGTACCCCGGCTGAAGTTCTGGTGCTGACGAACTTTGGTGAGTTGAAAAAACTGGACTCCGGATCGGATACCCGAACAGAGCAGCAACTGAAACAAGGTGTTGACGAAGAGCGAAAGGGTTATCTCTACCTGAAGGACGCCCCGAGAGAAACGACGGGGGCATTGGATGGGAGTGGTCTCTATCCTGGGGGTATGCCCGGAATGGGACCAGGCCCGGCGCCAGGTCCTGGGAAGAAGAATCCGAGAAAAGCGGGAATGCAAGGCGGTGCATACGGCTCAGGTCCCGTCGCCCCAAGTCCCCCAGGCGGAACTCGTCCACCAGCTCGGACTCGTGCCTAGACTTTTTGGCTGATTCTTGACCATTCATGACTCCTGATCACTTTCAGCGCGACTACCGAGACCAGCGAATCCTCGTGATGGGTCTCGGTTCGTTCGGCGGAGGTTCAGGAGTCGTTCGTTTCCTGGCTTCGCGCGGTGCCAAGGTCACGGTCACCGATACCCGGCCTGCAGACAAGCTTTCGGATGCCCTTGGAGAACTCGCTGACATCCCATCGATCGAGTTCAAGCTTGGGGGGCACGAGGTTGTTGATTTTCAGCAATCAGACTTGGTCGTCGCAAATCCCGCCGTACGCCGTGACAACCCATATCTGCTAGCGGCACAAGGCGCGGGCGTTCCAATTACGAGTGAGATGAACCTGTTCTGGCAGTGGAATCCCGCGCCGGTCGTTGCTGTTACGGGAAGCAATGGGAAGTCCACAACCACAGCCCTCATTCACTCGATCCTGAAGAACTCCGGACGCACGGCCTGGCTTGGCGGCAACATTGGTGTCAGCCTGCTGCCAGAGATTGAACGAATCCAGCCAAATGACGTCGTCGTTCTCGAACTAAGCAGTTTTCAGTTAACAGATCTCGATCGACTGCAGGTCAGCCCTGCAATTTCCGTCATCACGAATTTCTCTGCGAATCACCTCGACTGGCATGACACGCTGGAGCACTACCGCTGGGCCAAGCAGACAATGCTGCGGTGGCAGAAGCCGACGGATACAGCCGTGCTTAATGCGGAAGACACTGACGTTTCTTCGTGGAGTGTTCGCGGCGAGCGACTTCTGTTTGGAATCGGAGATTGCGCGCACACGGTGCAGTTTGGCGTATTTTCTGGTTTGGACCGGCGAGCTCGGGTTCATTTCCAGAATCGCGACGATGAATTGCCGCTTTGCGCCTGGTTGAAACTTCCGGGCCGCCACAATCTGGCAAACGCACTTGCGGCCTGTTGTGCTGCACTACGAGCAGGTGCTTCAATCGATGCCATTCGCGAAGGAATTACCAATTACCAACCTCTGCCGCATCGACTGCAGTGGATCGCAGATGTCGATGGGCGTTCATTTTACAACGATTCGCTGGCGACAACTCCGGAATCAGCGATCGTTGGACTGCAAGCTTTCGAGCGGCCTGTGATTTTGCTCGCGGGGGGCTATGACAAGCAGGTTGATTTGACCGACATGGGAAAGGAGATTGCCCGGCGAGCAAAGGGGGTCGCCTTGATGGGGCAGACTTCTGGAACTCTGCGCAAGATCATCAACTCAGAAACCGGCCATTCCTGCCTGGTTTCGCCTGAACTTCGATCATTTCGCGAAGCATTTGACTGGGCAGTGTCAGAATCTTCGTCGGAAGACGTGATTCTGCTTTCTCCAGGCTGCGCAAGCTATGACTGGTTCAGGAATTTTGCCGATAGGGGATCTCAATTCGAAGAATTTGTGCGATCCCTTGCCAGAATCGCAAAAAATGATGCCGACGATGCTGGATGAATTTCCACAACGTCTGCTAGAATCCCCCTCTTCGACTTTGCGGACTGAAAGGGAACGTCCTTTTCGGTGAGGTCGAGAGTCCACCTTTTACTACGAACAGGCTGCGCTGGTTGGTGGCGACGTTCGGCGGTTCTGAAGCTGGGGATTGTCTGCGACAATCTCTTCGACAGTTCCGTGATTTTTCATGATGGGATCAGAATGGTTGATCGGAACTTGATTCGTGAATTCAATGTGAGTGATGAGGATCTCGAAGCCGCGTTTGGCCTGTCGTTGGCCGATGCCGATGCAGTCGAGCTGGAACTGCTGAAGGAATACAACCACAAGGACGAAGGCTACGACGTCAACGCCGTGCTGGAAGGGGTCGTTGTTCGCGTTGAAGGCGATGAAGTTCTGATCGATATCGGATACAAGAGCGAAGGGATCGTTCCCATCGAGGAATGGTCTGAAACCGACGAGCAACCAATTCCGGGACAGCGAGTCTCGGTATTGCTCGAAGAAATTGAAGACGAATTCGGATTGATTCTGCTCTCGAAAAAGAAGGCAGATCGGATTCGCGAGTGGGAAAAGATCATCAGTTCCCACAAGGAAGGGGACATCGTCAAAGGGGAAGTCCTCAAGAAGATCAAGGGTGGTCTGCTGGTCAACATCGGCGTGAACGTCTTCCTGCCCGCCAGCCAGGTCGACATCCGTCGTCCACAGGACATCGACGCTTATCGTGGCAAGACGATCGAGTGTCTGATCCTGAAGATCGACGAAGCTCGCCGAAACATCGTTGTTTCACGTCGTCGGTTGATCGAACTGCAACGCGAACAGATGAAGAAGGCGTTGCTGTCCGAAATCACCGAAGGTCAGGTTCGCCGTGGTGTGGTCAAGAATATCGCCGACTTCGGTGCATTCGTTGACCTGGGCGGTATCGATGGTCTGCTGCACATCACCGACATGAGCTGGGGCCGCATCAACCATCCAACCGAGATGGTGAAGATCGACCAGGAAGTCGAAGTCATGATTCTGCACGTCGATCGCGAAAAGGAAAAGATCGCGCTCGGATTGAAGCAGAAAGAAGCCAGCCCCTGGGACAATGTCGAAGCCAAGTTCCCCGTCGGCACTCGTGTCCGCGGCGAAGTTGTCAACGTCATGTCCTACGGTGCGTTCGTCAAGCTCGAAGATGGCATCGAAGGCCTCGTTCACATCAGCGAAATGTCCTGGACCAAGCGAGTTAATCACCCAACCGAACTGGTCAATCCTGGCGACGAAGTCGATGTGGTTGTCCTCGGCATCAACAAGGACAAGCAGGAAATCTCGCTGGGTATGAAGCAGGCTCAATCGAATCCATGGGATCAGGTTGCAGCCAAGTACCCACCTGGGGCTCTCGTCAGCGGTACTGTCCGCAACCTGACGAACTACGGTGCCTTCATCGAGCTCGAAGAAGGTGTCGATGGTTTGCTGCATGTCAGCGACATGAGCTGGACCCGCAAGATTTCGCACGCGAACGAACTTCTCAAGAAGGGCGATCCCATCACGTGCCAGGTGCTGTCTGTTGATCAGGAACGCAAGCGAATCGCACTGGGCCTGAAGCAACTGACCGAGGATCCATGGGAAACCCTGATCCCCGAGAAGTACCAGCCCGGTGCTCAGGTTGTCGGCAAGGTCACCAAGATCACCAACTTTGGTGTGTTTGTGGAACTGGAGCCGGAACTCGAAGGACTTCTGCACGTTTCCGAATTGTCAGACCAGAAGGTCGAAAATCCAGAAACATTCGTCAAAGTCGGCCAGGACCTCGACGTCCGCATCTTGCGTATTGACGCCAATGAACGCAAAATCGGACTCAGCCGCCGTACCAATATCGAGATTCCTGCTGGTGAGGAACCGAAGGCGGATGGCAGTGCACCACAGGCACCAAAGCCTCGTACCGAACTGAAGGGTGGAACGGAAGGCTCATCAGGCCCGCTGTTTAGCCTCGGTGGTGGCGAAGCTGCTGAGTAATTAGAACTCCATGTGAGTCTACAAAGGCGGGCCAACTGGTCCGCCTTTGTCATTTAAAGCGATCGATTGGGTAGTTCAGTTTTGGGTGAAGTCAAGGACGCGCCGACAAAAGAATTCTGAAAACAACACGGCCCGCCGGAACGTTCCGGAGGGCCGTTATTATTGCGCCGTCCACCCATTTTCCCTGACCGTTTCTCACGAATCGGGTGTCAACCTTTGGAATTTCTTGTGTCCACTTCCGATAAATAAATTGAACATCGCTGCGGTTCGCAGCTCGACGATCGCCACAGGAGGTGGCAAAGGTTAACACCACCCACCTGACTGGCAGTATACAAGATGGCTAAAGCGACCCGAGTCCGCCCAATTATCTCCGCAGCCGTTCAGACTCCGCTGGAAACCTATCTTCGTGAAATCAACGAAACCAGGTTGCTGACAGCGCGTGAAGAGAAAGAACTCGCCAACCAGATCGCCAATGGTGAAAAGGAAGCCCGAGATCGTATGGTCCGGGCCAACCTGCGACTGGTGGTCAACATCGCACGTGCATACACGGGCAAGGGCCTGCCGCTGCAGGATCTGATCGAAGAAGGGAACCTCGGCTTGCTGCGTGCCGTCGAAGGTTTCGATCCGGATATGAATACGCGATTCAGTACCTATGCCAGCTACTGGATCAAGCAGTCGATCAAACGATCACTGATCAACTCGGCAAAAACCATCCGTATCCCGGCATACATGGTGGAGTTGCTGACCAAGTGGCGACGTGCCACAGCCAAACTCGACGATGAACTCGGTCGCCCTCCAACGCAGGAAGAAGTTGCGAAGGAACTGGGGCTGCCGAAGAAGAAGCTCAGTATCGTGCGTGCTGCAATTCAACTCTACAACAGCACGCCTCAGACTGACGACGAAGAAGGTGGCTGGACCATGAGTGACATGGTCGCTGATGAGCGCATGAAAGGCCCCGAAGACGAACTGCTTGATACTGACAATCTGAAGCACGTCTTCCGGATGCTCGACACCATGGATCCGCGCGAAGCGATGATCCTGCGGATGCGTTTCGGCCTGGACGATGCCGAACCTCGGACGCTGAAAGAAATCGGTGAGTCCATGGGACTGACGCGCGAACGGGTTCGGCAGATCGAAAACGAAGCCCTGAAGAAACTCGCCAAAGGAATCTTGGGCGAGTAGTCGGCTACAGAATCGCATGGAAAGCAAGCGGGGGTGTATCGGTAATCGATTCGCCCCCGCTTGCTTTCATTCTTGGTGAGATTGCGACTGAACAAGGTTACAAATGCGGGTCGACGCGAGACGCCAACTAAATCGGATGCGATCTCTCTGTACCGTCGCGACGCCCCGCTGAAACAAACAGTGGTGAATTGTAAATGCGCAACTGGCGAGCCCAGTACTTTGCCAAAACTCCCAATGTCGCCAACCCGTAGGTGACACTCCGGCGGAAGTTGATACTGCTTGCCTCGTCAAAGTAGCGCACGGGAACTGGGATATCCCCGATCTTGAATCCGAAATGAACCGCCTGAGCCAGGAATTCACTGTCGAATACGAAATCATTCGAATTGTCGTTGTACGGAATCGTCTCGAGAACCTCACGTCGGTACGCTCGAAAACCGCTGTGGAAATCGCCCAAGTTTTGTCCCAGTGCGATGTTTTCGACCAGGGTCAGGCAGCGGTTGGCGATGTACTTCCACGGTGGCATGCCACCTTCCAGCGCCTCGCGTCGGGTTCGAATGCGAGAACCCATGATAAAGTCGCAGATTCCCAGTCGAATAATTTCAACCGCAGCCGGAATCACTCGGCTGTCATACTGGTAGTCGGGGTGAATCATCACCACGACTTCCGCGCCCCGTTCCAGTGCGTGTTTGTAACACGTCTTCTGATTGCCGCCGTAGCCAAGATTCTTCTCGTGACGGTAGACAGTCAGTCCAAGCTGTTCGGCAATCTCCACCGTATTGTCGCGGCTGCAGTCGTCGACAATGATGACTTCATCGACGGAGCCTGCAGGAATGTCTTTCACAGTCCGTTCCAGTGTCCGGGCAGCGTTATATGCCGGCATCACCGCGATCGTTTTCAGATGCGGGGCCACCGCTGGAACAATCAGTGTACTCTCCACAACAATCGTGTCCCCAAAAGCAAGTCTGTTCGAACCGGATTACTCAATCCTATATCGTGCCGAGTAGCTGACAAAACGTCCATGCTGCCATGCCATGCAAAGCCGATCAGGACGCATTCTGTCGTCGTTATTCAGGAATGAGTGAAAAACACGAACGTGGACGACTTTGGCAGGCATCCCTGTTTACAATTGCTTCAGCCAACGCTTTTGATTGGGCAACATTTGACTTTAGAGGCCGTGATGGCGGACGTAACGGAATCTTCGCTGAAGCGAATCTCATCGCGAGATCTACGTCTGGATTTCTTGCGCGGCTTTGCGTTGCTGCTGGTACTCGTTGATCACGTTGAAGATCATTCGGGCGTTCGGTGGTTAAGATTCTACACCCTGGCATCCAACGGCCTGTCCGATGCCGCAGAACTGTTTGTTTTTCTGTCGGGATTCGTTTTCGGTCGTGCCTACACAAAGCGAATGGACGAAGAAGGCTTTCTTGCCTGCCAGCAGAAGGCGATACGACGCGGATTGACGGTGTACTTGTCGTTTGTCGTGACAACGTTGATCGCGATCGCAGTCGGCATCTCTTTTGGACCGATTGCCCCCGTCTTGATTGACGAGTTACGGTTGAGCGAGGGGACACTCAAGTGGGTGCTCTGGACATTGCCGATGTACTACCAGGTTTACGGTCTCGATGTCCTGGCGTTTTATGCGATCATAACGCCGTTTGCACCCGCCATGTTGTCAGGGTTACGCCGGACCCCGTTAATCGCCTGGATGATGTCGATTATTCTCTATCTCGGAGCGCAGGCTTTTCCCGAACTTCAGCTGCCAAGTCATCGCGTCAACCTGGGTTGGTTCTTCAATCCTTTCGCATGGCAGTTTCTGTTCTTCATCGGGATTTACTTCGGTACGCTGCGATCACGGCTGTCGTGTTCGGAGATTTTACGATTTACGATTCTGGTCCTTGGAACTGGTTTTCTCTTTTTTTGCCTACTGATTCGAAGGAACAGCCTCGGAGTTCCCTGGGCAATTTCGCTCGATGACGATGTTATCAGGGGAATCATTTCGTTCAGTAACAAGAACTCGCTGGGGCCGATACGCCTGATTCACTTCCTGGTACTGGCATTCATGGGAACGCAAGTATTACCCGATCCCAGCGCTCCGATCTGGCGATCGAAATTCGCGGCACCGTTTATCTGCTGTGGTCAACATTCGCTCGCCGTTTATTCGTTCGGCACAATTCTGATGTTTCTCTCGTGCCCGGCCTTCAGCCTGCTGGGAACTTCGCCCGCCATTGTGGTCATGGTGATCACTGACTTTATGATCCTTTCCGCCTTGTTTGCATATGGCCTGCAGTGTTGGCAGAAGAAACGACATGAGGACCGCAACAATAAAATCAGAGCGAATCCCGGTTAGATAGCGTCTCACAGTCATCATGGAGCATCGTCCTGCCGATGTTCCGACGCGACGCGGACGCGCGACCCGCGCTTGCCGGGAATCAGATGCTCTTTTTCTCCGGTAAAGTCGTCAATCAAATCAATGCAAAAGCCCACCGTGAGTTCGGTGGGCTTTTAGCAATTCATTGGATTTGGACGCCTGTCGCTATTCTTTGGTGCCGACGTCAAGCTTGGACCATTTTCTGGTGCTGAGCTTCTTTAAGCCTTCGGCCGTTACGGAACCGTTTTCCTTAAACGTCAGAGATTGCAGGTTCGTCATCCCAATCAATTTCTCAACGGCTGCATCTGTGACGTTGGTGGCTCGGATGGAGAGTTCCTTCAACTTGGGAAGTGCTGCGATCACGTCGATCGTTGCATCCGACATCTGAGGAACCGTCCAGATATCGAGTAACTCCAGGGATTTCAGACCTTCAAGATTTTTCAAACCAGAGTCACTCACTGACGCCAGTTCGTGCAGATAAAGACGACGGAGCTTCGGAAGATCGTTGAAGACGTCCATCGCCCGGTCATCAACATTTGGCAAATCGCGCAACGTCAAGCGGGTCAGCCCCATCCCCTTGAGTGCGACAACGCCATCAGAACCAAACCCCTGGCAGCGGAAAATCTCCAGTTGCGAAAGCTTGCCGAGCTTTGCCAGGAACTCACCCGAACGATCCGAAATAATAAAATCCTGCAGCAGCAGCGATTCAATCGATTGGTTTCGTCCCAGGTATTCTAGTCCACTGTCGGAGACAGCAGTACTGCGATGTTTGAACGCGGTTAACTTAGGAAGATCAGCAACGATTTCCAGTGCCATATCTCCAGATTCCATGTTGCCGCGTAGATCGAGAGACTTCAGGCCCTTCAGCTTGGAGAGTCGCTGAGCTCCAATATCGTTGACTTTGTTTTGCACCAGAGTCAGGCGTTCAAGCTTGCTCAGTTCGCTGATGATTTTGACCAGCCCATTGGTCATATTCGTATTCGACGACAGGTCAAGGTCAACGAGGTTTGGGAACGACTTGACGATCATTTCAGCGGTGGCATCGTTAATGACCGAGTTTGTCATCGCCAGCGTCGTCAGATTCTTCAATCCGCTGAGTTGAGCAGCCATTTCGTCGTTCAACGTTCGACAATTGAAGATCTGAAGTTTTTCCAGATCGGTGAGCTTGCCAAACAGCGCCAAGTCTTCGGCAGTCAGTTTCGAACCGTCCTGAATGACGATTTCGGTCAGCAGATCCCCCTCTTCGGGCGAGTATTCTGCGCGTGTCCCCAAAGCGTCAATGCGAGCCCGAGCGGCTTCAACATCGGCAGCCTTGGCTGTGGCTTTGCTTGTCGACTCAACTTCAGGCTGGGGCTTTGTGCCAGAAACGTTGGGATGGGATGGGGTGACGTTTGCTTTCGAGGGACCGCTGGCAGGAGGAGGTGTTGGAGATTGATTTCCCGATTCTGGCTGCTTTCCACAGCCCGAAACCATCAGAAGTCCGGCACCGACGCACGCCAGGAGTCCACTCGACCGATTCAACGTCAACATCATTCTCGCCCTTGTTCAAACTCAATAAAAAATGGGCGCACGCCAGATACGTGCGCCCAATTCCTCAATCTACCTTAGTCCAGTCGATGCCCTTCGGCGTAGACTGGCTTGATGAGATCAGCAACCTTTGGCGTCTTGAGCGAAGCCAGGTTGGTGACCTTCAGGTTCTTGGCATCCCATTCAACCTTTTCACCCCAATCGCCCATCTCGCCATTGGCACCGCCAGTTGCGGCGGCCCAGACTGCGAGATTGCCCAACAGGATGGTTTCGGTCAAAGGACCTGCACGATCGACGAAGTTCGACTTGCAGATCTTGGGATCGCCAGCTCGCTTCGCGCGGAACAACTCGTACATGTTGTTGATGTCGAAGTTCCCCTTGTCTTCAGCCTTTTCGTAGTCGACCTTGACCTTTTCGACACCCTTCAACTCGTAACGACCGCAATAGTCGTCTGAGCTGTAGAAGGCACCCTTTTCACCAATGATCATGACACCGCTGTCGGAAACATTGGTGATGCCGTACTTGCTGAAGACTTCCATCGGCGGCTTGTTCCCCTTGCGGTCATACCACCAGAACGGAATTGCGGGACGTTCTTTCGTTTCCGGGAACTCGAACTTGATGATCGAGCTTGCTGGGAAACTGTCGAAATCGTGCCCGGACGACTTGGCGACGACCGAGATCGGATCTCGCAAACCGCACGAAGCGAATGGAACGGTCAACTGGTGACAGGCCATATCGCCCAGAGCACCGGTTCCGAAGTCCCACCAGCCACGATGCTGGAACGTGTGATAGATGCCAGGCCAGAACTCACGCGGGGGAGCCACACCCAGCCAGTTTTTCCAGTCAACGCGTTCCATCGCCTTGGCAATTTCTTCCTTCTTCTTCTCGATCAGCTTATCAGCGCCTTCGGGATCGTCCTTCTTGGCCTGAGCACTGAACTTGGCAAGATCCATGCGTCGACCTGGGCCTTGTGCCCAAACAGGACGGTTCGACCATGCGTACACTTCTTTCAGAGTGCCGAGAACTCCCGACTGGATCTGAGCGATCGCTTCGCGTGACGAATCCAAGGCCGTGCCCTGGTTCCCCATCTGAGTGCAAACGCCGGTCTCTTTGGCCACCTGGGCCAACAGACGAGCTTCGTAGATCGTTCGGGTCAAAGGCTTCTGGGTGTAGCAACTGATCCCCAGACGCATTGCAGCGAGCGTAATCGGCCCGTGCATGTGGTCAGGAGTACTCACAGTCGCGATATCAATTTTCTTGCCATATTTGGCCAGAAGTTCGCGATAATCAGTGAACCGTTCGGCGTTTTCGAATCCCTTCGACTTCCCCTTGCTTTCGAGGGTATTGCGGTCGACATCGCAGATCGCGACGACGTTACCAAACGTCGCTGCATTGGCCGAATCACTTCCCCCTTTGCCACCCACGCCAAAACTGGCGACGTTGAGTTGCTCGTTGGCAGATCGTTCCTGACCTCGCAGATCGACGGAACCTCCGACGAATACTGCGGCGCCGATCGCCGTAGTGTTTTTAATGAACTCGCGACGTGACCCTTGTCGACTCATACGTCTCTCCTGGCAGCATAACAGTGATGCGGCAAATCTGTGATGAGGCTGTATCCGGCAGCCGATCTGCCGGACACTGTGAATCGTAATCATGTCGGGCCGAACTTTACAGTTATCACTGAAGTGTTCTGGCACCAAATTCCCAATCTGGGACCGAAAGAGGGGTTCCAAGATTCAGAAAATGCTCAGTTGGATCTCGGGGCGCAGCGGTTTTGTTGGCTCGCCTCGTCGAGAAGTCCTGAAAACGAAAATGTGGACTGTTTTCGATCCCGACTGAAATCAGGATCGAAAGATCTCAGTTTTTGATGGGGGCATCATAGGTCGAAAGTTCGATATCACCGACATCGTGCGTTCCGCCCGCGGCCTTGGCCGGAACTTCGAGCAAAATGGGGGTCTTATCTCGGTCAAACCGGCCTTCGAGTTCGTCTTTCTTCCCCATTCCTTCCTTCCAATGACGAACGGCAAGTTTGTAAGTCCCGGCCGGAATTCCCTTGCCTGGCCCACGGATTTCAAACTTCCCGTCTTTATCTGCACGTGAATTCTCGTCGGCCCCTTTGGTACCTGGGGCAGGGATCAACTGGATTTCCACCATTCCCAAACCAATATCAGGACGGACGAGTTCCATGGGCTTTCCATTGTTAATTAATCGTCCCTTGAGAATCACTCCCTGGGGAACCTTCGAGTCGCTGCAACCAATAATCAGCGTCAACAATATAGAAAGTGAACAAGCGATTCGTCGCAGATGCATGGTCAGACCCCAAAAGATGCCTGAAAACAGAGTTACGAAAGGCGCACTTTCCAACTCCGCAGAGAAAACAACTCTGCAGCAGACTCAGGTGCGCCACGGGAGAGGGGATTCCGAGTTGAAATCACGGGGGAGACACGGCTTGCCCGTCGTTGCGTCGTCCCAGCAGACTAAAGAGGTTTCCGTCAATGTCGTAACTGATCGACCGCACAGAACCGTCAGCGAACAGTGCATTGAACATTTGAGTGTGGATGGAACCGAACCGTTGTTCACCCCAGCCACCGTTGTTGGAATCAACACGCGGCTGGACATTTGTGAATCGAATCACATCGTGATCCCAGCCTGAAGTGTATCCTTCGTTATCGTCCCCCTGATAATTTCCCAGAGATCGGTCATCCAGACGCTTCTCTCCCAGCGCGATGACATTGGAAGTACCATCGATCATATCTCGGAAACGCATGACCGTCCCGGTCTGGTCGTCGTTCGTCTGAGTGACAAACCCATCAGATCCAGTCCCGCCATTGCCTGCATAGTCTGTTGTTCCGTGCGGGTAGGTTCCCTGTGGATCGTACCAGGCGCCTGTCGACGGAAGTGCCGTAGGGGAACGGCGCGATGGGCAGTACATTCCGGGAATGACTGCAGAAATCATCAATTGCTGCTGAGCAGCAACCGTTGTCTGGCTGCCACCTCTCCAGACAATTGCCTGTTCGATGTACGGCAGAACCTGATATCCCCACCCGGCACGTTGACGCGGGGCAACTTCTGGAGTTCCGGCCGAGACCATGTCTGGAGCTCGCCACCAACCGCTGCCGCCCGATGGGAAAAAGTTATAAACATCGTGGTGGTTATGTAGTGCCAGGCCTAGCTGCTTCATGTGGTTGCGACACTGAGTTCGGCGTGCGGCCTCACGAGCCTGTTGAACAGCCGGCAACAAGAGTGCGATGAGAACCGCAATGATGGCAATCACCACCAGCAGTTCAATCAGAGTAAAACCTGCACGAGTCGCCTGATGCGACCCCCGCCGCATGCGAATGCGCTGCATGACGTTCTCCCTTGGAAAAACCACAAAACGAAATGAAATCGACGACCTGGCAGAAGCCAAAACGACGACGCAGAAAAGAAAACTGATATGAGCAGATGCCAGACTATCGACACAACAATAGTTGTCAACACTCTATCCCAGAGACAGAATGGTGAAAGTGGATCTTGACGCGACATGCTTTGAATCAAGACGCAAAAAAGAAATCGCTGAACTTTCAAAGTGGTCTATGCACCTTGAAAGTCCAGCGATTTTTACGATTTTGCGATCACATTACTTCGGCATGGCAGGTGCCGGCGGAAGCGATGGACTGGGAGCTTCAGGAGGCAGGGTTGGTGCATCCTCAAGCGCTGGTTCTTCTTCAGCCGGTGGAGCCAACGGAGCTGGTGCTGGCGCTGCGATCACAGGTGCAACGGCTGGCATTGGCTTTGCTTCGGTTTCATCTGGCAGCAACGCAGGTGCCGCGGCAGGAGCAGGAACTCCCTTGGCAGGCGTCACTGGAAGCGGAGTTCCTGACAGCGGCGGCAGACTCGCCGAAGCATTCGGCTCAGCCGCTTTTGGTGTCGCAGGTGCGGCCGCCGGAGCCGCGGGGGGTGCGAGTGTGGCCGGAGCCGTCGGGGCTGGAGTGACAGGTGCAGGGGCTGCTTGCAGCGCAGGGGTTGCTGGTGCGGCGGGTGCTGCTGGAGTCACTGTAGG
>CAXBSB010000171.1:0-17217 GCA_963977965.1 uncultured Schlesneria sp. | reverse complement strand
ATCCAGCCCGTCGAACCTGCTCCTGTTGAAACCAGCACGCCGCTCGAGGACTGCGATTCTGCATTTTCACCAAGACGAATCTGGTACCGCGCGGAAACATGCGATTTGACCCCGATGAACAAGTCATTGAAGGCCAGCATTGATTGCCCGTCGTGTAACGTCACTTCGGCCAATGTGACCGAGCGTGTCTTTGCCTGACCGTTCAGGATGCGTGAAACGGCTGCACGTGCTCGATCGATGTGAAATGGCAGCAGCACGCCGTCAAATCGTGCTGGATCGGGATTCACTCCGACGATAGGGACGTCTCCCACGTATTTTGCCGTATTCGCGACCAGTCCATCCTGACCCACAACGACGACGGCCTGACACAATCCGAAGTCGTACATCGGCACATAGGCGCGGTCGATGACGTGAACAGGCATGCCGAAATCGAGTTCTTTCGTCAGAAATGCCACCGAATTCTGATACGTCTGGTCTTCCACTTCGAGGTCTTCAAAATCTGCGTCTTCATCCTTCGACTGGATTGTGTCAGCAAGCGACATGTCACCGGACTGAACTGCCGCGGCCACGCGGGCTCGCTTGAAACTGAATTCCATCATTCCTTTCGTCGACCAGCGCTTCAATAACCCTTTCATTCGGGTTTCGCGAGTGACGATGGTGATGCGAGGAGAAAACGTAGTTCCCACGTGGCGTACTCCCCGGATGAATGCTTGATGAACGGCACGACACGTTATTCGAAATTTAATTCTTGTCCTGTAGCAGTGACTGCAACAGGTCTGGTGAAATATTCAGTTGGCCAATTTTTTCGGCATTACGCGAAAGCTGATCGAATGCCGAAGAGATCATGGTCGATGCGTCGGCACCACCCTGCATGGCCAGCAACGTACGCCAGTCGAGATCCCGAACGGGTGCCAGGATCGACTGCAGTGCAGCACCGCGAGCTTCAGCCTCTTTACGTTCATTTGAAACCCGGGTTTCGACCAGTGAACTCCGCTGCTGCTCAACGGCGATTTCGGCCTGCATCTGAGTTTCACGTACCTGCCGCTGTTTTTGGGCGACAACAATCTCGGTCTGAAGCTCATTTTCTCGAATCGTCCGCTCCAGTTCGACAGAGGCATTGCGTCGCGCATAGATCGCTTCATCAGCCTGCTTGAGCAATTGCTCACGGGCTTCCGCCTGCAGCGCTTTGGCCATCTCAGGGTCAGCCTTGATGGATGCCACCGTCACTTCCAGAACTTCAACACCCAACTGAAGAACCGACGGAGACTGACTCAGCGACGTAGTGATTTTTTCGACGAGTCCGTCTGACGCACCCAAAAGTTGTCGCAAGGGCTGAGCTTGAATGAATGATCGGGCTGCGGTCTGCATCGCCTGGACGAGCCGTTCCCCGATCTTTGATGGATCCTCGCTGCGGTATCGTCCCCAAAGATCGACCGTGTAATCAAGCAGCGTTGCCAGGCGAGCCGGATCTGCCACGCGATATGTCAGGTTGCCCTGCACTGTCACTTCCTGAAAGTCAGCAGAGACTTCGGCGAAGGCGAATGGGACGTCGACGCTGGAGATTGGAATCTGAGCGATGACCGATGTGGGAGCGAAATACCAGAACGAAAGCCCCGCTCCCTGTCGAATGACTTTCCCTGACTTGTACTGGAGGACGTACTGAGTTGCAGGAACCTTGAGGTATCGAAAACCCAGCATGGTGCATGACCTTTGTCGACGACAGACTTGCCCAATCGCTAAACATTGTCTGCCAAATGTAATATGTTTATGGGCGCCTGCCACCAAATTCTTTCGTTCGCGACGCAGAAATGAACGGAACGGGGCGGAACAGGCTGGTGTCACCCCTTTCGACTTCCACAAATCCGTGCTAAAACGTGTCACCAATTTTTTCGGAGGGGCACGGATGCCTGAAATTCCTCGATCACGACGAATCGCGATTTCTCGAAGCCGTCGACTCACCATCGACGTGTTGCACTACAACCGGCGGGTTCCCACGTGTGCTCATGATCGGCGATGTGATCTGAGTCACATCGCTGACGTGCGATCACGATTGCCGGTACGGATCTCCTGGTCGCTGCTGTTCATCAAAGCGTTTGCGATTGTCGCACAAAAGCATCCTGTGTTACGGCAAGCCTATATTGAATGGCCATGGCCGCATCTGTTCGAATATCCCCACAGCGTTGCCATGCTGGCGACCGAGCGGCAGCATCGGGGTGAGCCGTGGTTGTTCTGGTCACGATTTGTACAGCCGGACCAGCAGTCACTTTCGCAGATGCAGCAACAGCTTGACCGGTACCAGTCAGAGTCCGTGGAAAAGATCTTTCTGCAACAGTGGCGGTTGAGCGGTCTGCCAACATTTCTACGCAGGTGTCTGTGGTGGTGGAATCTGAATTTCACAGGGACGAAGCGCGCGAAACGGGTCGGTACGTTTTTTCTGACGACGTTGGCGGGAAAAGGCGTCGAAATCCAGGACCCACCCGCCTTCCTGACCAGTAATCTGACCTATGGGCCTCTCGACGAGTCTCGCACGAGTCGAGTCACACTCTCGTACGACCATCGTCTGATGGATGGCTCGACAGTCGCGAACATCCTGATCGATCTGGAATCGACGTTGAACAACGAAATCGCCCAAGAATTGGAATCGGTAATCGCTGGCAATCGGTCAGCCGCGTAACGAGACACGACAACGACAGAAGTTGTTGCCGCAAACGATGACTGAAAGAGGATTCGAGATCCGAATGAAAAACTTGAATGGACGCTGCGCAATTGTCACGGGAGCGTCAGCCGGACTTGGTGTTCGAGTTGCCCGTGCACTTGCTCGACAAGGAATGAATCTGGTTCTGGCGGCTCGTTCCCCTGAATTGCTTGAAGCCGTCGCTCTCGAAATGCGGGAACTCGGTGTGAAAGCCATCGCGGTCCCTACGGATGTCTCTGACGATTCTCAATTGCAGCAACTCGTTGACCGGACTCTGTCCGAATTCGGATCCATCGACGTACTTGTCAATAACGCCGGGATTGAGGCCTTTCGGTCCTATCACGAGATTGACCCACAGGACATACATCGGACGATTGACGTCAATCTCACGGGGACATTGATTCTGACCCGGCTGGTATTACCTCATATGGTTAAGGCCGGGTCTGGACATATTGTCAACATGGCGTCGATTGCCGGAAAGCAGGGCCCTGCGTTTGGTGCCACGTACGGTGCCACCAAAGCAGGAATGATTGCTTTCACGCAATCGCTGCGATGTGAATATCACGGGACGGGAATCAGCGCCACGGCGATCTGCCCTGGGTTTGCATCAGACGGCGGTGTCTATGAAGTCATCCGCAAACGCGTCGGCCGTGGCACTCCATGGTATGTCGGGTCCACAACAGCCGAGGCCGTTGCGAATGCTGTCGTTAAAGGGATCAAGCAGGACCGTCCAGACCTGATTGTCAATTTTCCAGCATTACGTCCTATCTTCACGCTCTGTCAAATGTGTCCTCGAATTGGAGAATGGATTGTCCGTTCGACGACATTCCGGTTCCTGAAACGTGCGGGAAAAAGGACTTCATAACGTGGCGGCTGCATAGATGCTGTTTGCATGTTTGGAGACATAGGTAAAATTTGGGGTAGGGCTGACGTCGTGTGCGAAAACAGTTGATAACTCACGCCCATCTCAATACGCCTGAGCGTGCACACAACCGCGTCGCTTTTCAGAGGATTGCACCGAGTGAGACTCGAGACACCTTGGTGGAACCAATTGCTTGGGCAGGTTGAATTCCAGTCCCGTGAGGTGTTACGCTTCCCACCGATTCTCAGTGTTCGGACTCTTCGTGTCGAAAGGATGTGGCGAGTGAATCTCTTTCTCGTCGGTTGCATGATGACGGTTGCAGGATCGGCCTTGGGAAACGTTCCGGCCGGTACCGAACTCCAATATACGGGGGCAGTTATCCAGCAATCCAAATCACCGACCAGTGAGCCCAAGACGTTCTCAGTGACGGCGGTGACTACAACTGCTGACGATGGTTCGCTGCAAGTCATGTGGAGTCTGGAAGAGCGTGGTGCAGGTGGCTGGACGTGGCCTGAACGGTTTGGTTCGTTCACCCCTGCCAGCACTTCCAAAGGCCAATTGATTCGAGTGCTGTACACACACGACGGCGTTGCTAACCCGATCGGCGTCCGCTCACCTGTTTTTGAATTTCAGGACAAGTTGCAGGCCGACGGATCATGGTCCGATGGTCGACTGGAGTACCGCGTTTCCCGTAAGCGAAAGATCAAGGATCGTGACTGCTGGCAGGTCGAAGTTGCCTCAAACCTTGGTCGGTCGCAGACGCTTACGATTGATGCCGCATCTGGCATTCTGGTGCAGGCAGAGCATCGCGTATTCATGGGACGCGGCGATGAATTCCAACTGAAGTTGGAACTGCAGTCGCAGAAGGCGCTGGCCGCTGCAGATTTTGCTAAATCACAGACCGCTTTCGGATCGCTGCGACAATTGCAAGCATCACTGGGGCGAACGGGCGAGCAGAAGGTGGTGGAATTGACCTCACCACAACTGACTTCTGCTCAGGAGATGATTGGAAAGATCGAACAGCAATCCGAAGGAACCATGTGGTCAAAGCTTGCAGGAGTTATCGCTCGCGATCTGCAGCAACAGGCTCGACGACTTGAGGGAGTCGCGGGACTCGCCAAAAAGTTTATCGGTCAGCCAGCTCCGAAGTCGCAATTCACACTCGCGGACGGGACTGTGATGCCTGCCAGTGAAACCCAGGGCAAAGTCGTTGTTCTACATTTCTGGGAATACCGAAACGAAAATCTGACAGAGCCCTACGGTCAGATTGGCTATCTCGATTTCTTGAACGGCAAGCGGAAAAAGCTTGGCGTGAAAGTGATCGGCGTCAATGTGGCCGCGGAGCGTGGCAACACCGCTGTCGCCATCAGGTCCATGAAAAAGCTGATCGAGTTCATGAATCTGGCTTACGATGTTGCCGTCGATGATGGAACCTTGGTGGCCCAGTTTGGTGATCCGCGAACTCTTGGTTCACCCCTGCCGCTGTGGGTTGTCATCGGTCACGATGGAAAGATCGTGCATTACCAGATCGGTTTCTACAACATCACTCCTGACGAAGGTCTGAAGCAACTCGACGAGGCGGTGATTCTCGCATTGCGCAAGCAGCGTGAATCACAATAAGCAGTGATTCGCAATCGCAAGAGTTGGCGCTGGACTACTTGTCGGACGGGATAACGCTACTGACACCAGCGGGTTTACCCCACGGTTTCGAGAGCCAGATCACTGCAGTGCCATCGCGGCTGCTGGTGAGGATCTGATTGCCATCGGGTGAGAACGCGACACTTGTCACGTCCTCGGTGTGGCGGCTGAGCGTCAGGATTTCTTTGCCGCCGATGTCCCACAACTTGGCCGACTGATCGTGGCTTCCGGTCAGGACTCGAGCCGCATCTGGTGAAAACGAGACGCTGGTGACGCTGGCGGTATGGCCTTTCAACTTGTGAAGGACCTCGGCCGTCTTCACATCCCAGATTCTCGCTTCTTTGTCGTCACTACCTGTCACGAGCCATTTGCCGTCTTTCGTAAAGTCAGCACAAAGAACCGCCCACTCATGCCCACGGAACTCACGGACGAATGCATGGGTCTTGGCATCCCACAATCGAGCGGTCTTATCGCTCGAAGTCGTGACGATTAATTGTCCGTCCGGGGAATAGATCGCGAACCGAACCCGGTCCGTGTGCCCCTGCAGAACGGCCGTCACCTTGCCCGACTCAACCGACCAGATTCGTGCGGTTCCGTCATCGCTGGCTGTCAGAATCAACGTTCCGTCGGGCGAAAAACAGGCAGTATTGACGAGACTGTCGTGTCCGGTGAGCTTGTGAATCACATGTCCTGTCTTCGCGTCCCAGATCTTGGCAGAATTGTCCCAGCTACCCGTGACAACAAGATTGCCGTCAGGCGAGAAATGGGCCGAAGCGACTGCTCGGTGCGAACTGAAGCTGAGTCGTTCCGTGACAGGCAGAGTTTTGGTATTCCATAGGCGAGCGTCACTACCGCCGACGGTCAGAATATCGTCTGTACCCGGCAAAAAGGCCGTGGACCACAGCAAACCCCCGACCTGCTTCAGATCCACAGCCGGACCGAGCTTACCGTCTCGCGATGGCGACTGAATTTCGGCTCCGGAGACGAGATCCCACTTACGGACAGTTCGATCAGCGGAGTTTGCACCGATCAACGTGGTTCCATCGCGGGAAATATCAATCGAGAAGATATCTCCTGCAAATGGAGGGATTGTCAGTTCGGGTTGTGCCGTTTCCAGATTCCAGACGGTCAGATGGCTTTCCGCAACTTCTTGAGGGCCGTTTTTCTTCAGGACGGAACAGCTCGTCACCACTCGATCAGATCGATTTGGTAGCACTTTCATCGTCAACACGGCATCGGGGTGACGCAGCGAAATCTTGGGAAGTTCTTTGGCTGTTTTCGCATCCCACTGACCAACAGTCTTGTCGAGGCTGGCTGTCAGGATTCGATTGCCATCAGGGGTGTAGGCGATGGCAGAAATCTTGCGAGTATGTCCTTCAAGGTTGGCCAGTGCCTCTCCCGTTTCTACGTTCCAGACACGAACGTGTCCCTTGGCATCGCCTGAGGCAAGTTGAAGATGATCTGGTGAGAATGCCAGCGTTGTCACTTCCGCGATGTGTCCTGGCAGCTTTTTCAGGAGTGCACCTGTTCTGGCATCCCACAATTGCACAGACTTGTCATCCCCACCTGTGGCCACAAGACGACCGTCTGATGTCACTGCAGCAGCCGCACTACGGCCGGTGTGATCCATCCGCAACAACTGTCCGCCAGTGGTGACATCCCACAAACGCGTGGTATTGTCGACGGCTGACGTGAGCAAGCGGCGTCCATCGGGAAAGAAGATTGCGGTGGATGCGAGGTAGGCGTGACCTTCCTCGAATTTCATTTCCGGTTTACCCGTCCCCGTGTTCCAGGTCCGCGCCGTTCTATCGCGGCTGGCCGTGATGATCTGCTTCTGATCTTTGGAATAGGCCGCGCCAAGGATTGCGTCCTGGTGGCCTGACAAGATGCGTCCCTGCAACGTGCGAAGTTCTTCGTAGTTGTCGATGCTCCATTCACGGACGACTCCATCATGAGCCGCCGACAAGACCGCTTTTCCGTCGGTCAGAATTGAGGCTGCATGGACACTGCCGCCGTGACCTCGAAACGCCTTGATTGCCGTTCGATGAGGAAAATCCCAGATCCGGACAGTGTGATCCTGCCCTGCGCTGACTAACAGCGTCTTGTCGGCACCCGGCGCAAAAGCGACCGATCGAACAGCGTCCGTGTGACCGTCCAGCGACTGGAATTTTGCCGGCGGAATCACGCCACCTTCGGACGCGAGGTTCTTGAAGTTTTCGGGCTCAATTTCTCGCGGATCCCAAATCAGAATTCTGCGATCATAGCCCCCGGTGACAACATGTGTTCCATCGGGAGTGAATGTTGCCGAGTAGACAGGCCCATGATGTCCGCGGAATGGTGGGAACAGGGTTTTGCCAGTCTTGGCATCCCAAACGATCGCAGTCCCGTCCTGTCCCGCCGTGACGATCCGCTCGTCATCTCGTGAGAAGGCTGCTGTCCAGACCCACCACGTGTGTCTCTTCAAAGCCAGAAGCTCTTCCCCGGACTGAACATTCCACAGTCGCGCGGTCTTGTCATAGGATCCCGTCAACAGGCGAGATCCATCATTCGAAAAGGCAACACTGACGACAGAATCGTCGTGGCCTTTAAATGATTTGATCTGCTTTCCCGTTTCGACATCCCACAGGGTGACGAAAGCCTGAGGATCATTGCCGCCTGTCGCCAGCGTCTTTCCGTCAGGAGCAAACGCAACGGCGTGGACGTATTCACCGCCATGCTCCAATGTATGCAGGACCTTCCCCGATTCTCGATCGAAGATGCGGACCTTGGCATCCCATCCGCCGGTGGCAATCAGCTTTGAATCACGTGTTACGGCCAGGGCATCCAGCGGCGCCTTGGCATCGAAATCCTTTTCGCTCTGCGAGCAGAGGTACATCAGTCGACCCCACTCCCAGTTGCGAAGTTCCGGCTGGCAAGTCTTCAAAACATCGCGGGCGGCGTCAAAGGCATTTTTGTCAATCTGTGATGCGGCCAGTCCGATTTTCGAAATGTACGCCTCGTACAGGGCATCAGCCTTGGCTGCTTCTTCCAGTTTCTTGGCTTCGAGTGCGACTTTTTCAGCCGCCACAGCTTTATCGCGATCGATGAGGGCGCGGGCCTTGGCGTTTGCCTCTTCTGCCTGAGCCGCGATAGCCACAGCTTCAGCCTCTTTCGCGATGCCTTCCGCGACCTTCGCCTTATCACGGTCTTCCAGCGCCTGCGCTTTCGCAATCTCTTCTTGCTTTTGCGATTCAACAGCCTTGTCGCGCGCAACAACCGCTTCCTGCTGGGCATGGTAAATCAATACTGCTGCGGTACTGACGATCATAAAGACGGCGGCAGCAAGTCCACCCGCCATTCGCTTCAGGAAAACAAGTCTCTTCTGACGCGCTACGCGTTCATCCTGGGCTGCCAGCAATTCGCTGCGCAGAATCTTGTGGTCTGGATTATTGGCATCGAGCAGCGAAAGCCCCAGGTCATAGTCGCCCTTTCGCCGTGCGCTGTCTGCGTACGCCAGTTGGGCCTCAGAGATACCTGAAAACGCTCGCTTATTGCCCGGCCAGAGATCGTGAGCTTCCTGAAAACCGAAGAGGGCTCGTGAGAAGTGCTGGTAGTCGTCGGACTGGCGTGCTTCCTTCAAGTCGTCTTCAGCTCGCGACGACAGGACGATACTTTCCGAGTGAGACTGGTATTCGCGGATTGCCGCCTGAAACGATTTGACATCCTGGTATCGGTCGGCCGGATTCGTCGCCATTGCTTTCATCGCAATGTCGACAAGCTCACCGGTTTTATCGGTCGGAGCAATCTCGTTGCGGGCGGCAGCCATCAGGCACTTCATCGCATTCTTGGCGACGTGCGGTGGACCTCCCGTAATGATTTCATACAGCATGGCTCCGATCAGATAGACATCGCTGGCCGCAGTGATCTTTTCGATGGGGCCGGTTGCCATTTCAGGGGCCATGTAGGCTGGCGTCCCCCCCATCGTATTCGTTTCAGTAATGCTGCGAGATTTGCGGAACGATTTCGAGGCCTGTGCAAGTCCCCAGTCCATCACCAGGACTTCCCCGAACTCACCCAGCATGATGTTTTCAGGCTTCAGGTCGCGGTGCACAATCCCGCGTGCGTGAGCAAACCCGACGGCGTCAGCAACACGCATCAGAATGTCGAGATTCTCGACCACCGACTTCTTCTGAATCACCTTGAGCCAGGGTGTCCCCTGGACTTTCTTCATGGAATAGAAGAGTGCACCCTGAGAGTTGGCACCGACATCGTAAATCGGAACAATGTTCGGGTGATCGAGGTCGCCTGTCACCACTGCTTCGGCAAGGAATTTAGCTCGCTGCTTTTCATTTCCAGCCGTGGCCGCCTTCAGCATCTTGACGGCGACATTACGATCGATCGAAGTCTGACGGGCATCGTAGACGACCCCCATCCCCCCTTCGCCGAGCACCTTGATCAGTTCATATTCCGGTTCGTCACCATCGACGGAAATCGGACCTGCCTGCAGTTCCGAAAATGCTTTTGTCTTGATGACAAGCGTCTGCTTGGGAGATTTGACGTGACGGGCCTCTTTGGCCTTCATCGTCATCTCGGGCTTAACGTTGTCGACGGATTCAGGATCGCCCCAGACCGATTCGACTGTCTTCAACAGCGATTCGGGGACTTCCTCAGATACGAAGGTCTTGTCAGCATCGCCTCCATCGAGCGAATCCATCGAAAACTCTTCGCTCACCATCGTCCGAGCGGCAGCTTCGGGATCGTCAGGCTCGACAAAATCTTCGGCAACGAATGTCTTGTCGGCGTCACCTTCGGCGTCGTCCGACATTCCGAACGATTGTGACAAGTCTCCGACGATGGTACGGAAGGCCGCTTCAGGATCAGCGTCGGGCTCATCGTCGTCATCAGCGACGTAGGTTTTGTCCGAATTATTGGATCCGGCGATTTCCGTCGAGTCGACGGTTGCTGCTCCTTCGAACGAAGAACCGCCCGCGTCACCTGGAGCTTCAAACTCGTCCGAGACGTATGTCTGCTGACTTTCGTCCGAGTCGTTGGCGTAGCCGCTGTCGAACGTCGTGTCGGGGCGCTGAGCTTCGTGTGAAATCGAACCGGTTGCCGAAATCGCAGCACCGGGATCAGAGAGATCGCCGATGAACTCATCGGACTGCATCGTCTTTTCGATGCTGGAATCGCCGTCTGAATCCGGTGATGCAAATTGCTCCTGAGATTCAAATGCACTCTGTTCAAAACCTGAAAGCCCACCACTGACAGAATCGATCAACGGTGGCTTCGAGACCTCAGTCGCAAGAGTCGCGTGAATTTCTCCAGATCCAGACGCAGAGTCGCTTACGGACAGGCGATGCTGACAATTCGAGCATACGCCTGACACCAGATCCTCACCGAGGATCTTTTTGTTGCAACTCGGACACCTGATCATCAGCCACCTCCACACGTTCCGGCTTCACCCTGCCGGTCGTGCATCCCAATCATCGATCATGCCATCATCACAATCCGTCGATGAAACTCATGTTTCGCTCGCTGATCATCAACGAGACGCGGCGTACCTCCGATTCCTCATCGAACAGAACGCACGTGCTCTGATTTCAAAACGCGATCCCGGATTTTCAATGATCTCTATCTTTGCCAGATCGACTACCGTTACACCACACCGAATCGAGAATCCTGGCGATTTTTTTGAATCTCGAATCTGAACCATCGAGCAGATTCCTCGTTATTTTGCCTTCGTTCCAAATTTGCGGAATAGTCGAGCGGCACGGGAAAGTCCGTTTGAAACGACTCGAACGGCTTTTTCCTTCACTGTCGTCGGGATTGGCAGTCCTGCGATCGAGGCGCCTACGAGGACCACCGACCCGGCAGGAGAAGCCTCTGAATCTGCGGCCCCGGACTGATCACCCGCTTCAGGGCTCTCTGAAACGGCTGGCTCGACCTGAGACCACTCCTCAGCGCGACCGTCGCGCGTCTGCTCAACAAAGCTGTCTGTCAAAGCTTCGGCTCGTTTCCAGGCGCTGCGAGCAGCCATCGAAGACCAGCCTTGCCATCCGGAATCGTTTGACGATTCTGGATTTGCTTGAGCGACGCGCTGCCCGGGAACCTCAGTCGCGTCAGAGAAGCTCAGCGAATCGAAGTCCGAACCCGGACGAGCCATCGATACCGGCATCTGCGACGCTGCGCGAATGGCTTCTTCAGCATCAGCCGGTTCATCTCCCATTGAACCGGGCAACATTCTCTGCTGACGATTGTTAGACGATGGTGGGCGATCTCCGTCATCACTTTCATCAACGATTTTCCCTTGGCGGACATCGAACACGTCGAGTAACAAACGCTGGCGTGATTCACCAGGCTCCTGCAACTGGAACCGGTACTTTCCATCAGGAAGCTCAGAAATCAACTTCATCAGGTCATCAAGCACTGCTTCGTCAAGCTGATACTGCTTGTCGACGGAACCATCTGCTCGCAGAATTTCGAGATATACGATACGTTGCGATGCAATCCCGTCTTCGCCGCTGGAAATTTCCAGCCGCGCCGTGTCACTCTGACTTGGCGGAGGAGCGGCAATCCCATGCACATCAACCGGAGTGATCTGCTCTGGGAAATGCAGATAGATCACAGGTGGTGTGACGTCGTACGGGAACGACGCCAGGCCTTCGCCCGGTACAGGAACCGCAGTCGCGCGAACCGAAATGTCCTGGAAGACTACCGTCCCGGGATTGTCCACGTTGCCTGTGGCTGTCAGAACTTTCGGATGAAGCGTGGCATAGTTTGGATCATGCGAGTTGTAAATCGCGCTGCTCAGATCCGTATTGATGTTCGGGTTCGGAACCGGCGGTGGTGAAGAGACTCCGATATCCGGTACAGATTCAGTGGGCGTGTTGACATTCAGTGCATGCAGGATGACATGGGAATCGTGAGCCACTTGCACATTGATCAGGATCGGTGCCGACTGGTCGCCAATATTCGGATTGCCATGAAACGTATGAGTGAAGCTGAAGTGTCCAGGGTCAGCAAAGACCTGCGTCGTTGATGTTCCGTCACCCCAATAAACCGTGATTACGAAATTGTGCTCGCCTGGTCGCCCGAAATCACCGCTCAGAACGACGTCCCCGGTCGCAGAAATTTGCGGCGACTGAATGTTGTAAATCAGTGGCAACGTGTTCGTAATACTTCCCGTGCCAGTCTTGATCACGACATCATTCGCGACAGTATGCTGAGTCGTATCAGGCGTAGAGTTGGGATCCATACTGCCCAAAATCACCGTATTCGCAGCAGTCAGAGAAACCGTGCCCGTTCCTGTCAGCGAGATGTCATTTGTGACCTGAGTGTCGTTCACAATGACGTTGTGACCAGCGTTCAGCGTGACGTTGCCGTTTCCATTCAAGGCCGTAATTGGTGAATTGACCGTGATGTTGAAAGATCCGCCTTTGGTGAGCAGCGTGATATCACCGCCGGTGGAATTTGTAATCGGTGCGTTCGTCGCGGATTGAATGGCCGAGACCAGTATCGAACCAGTGTTTGTAATGGTGATATTGCCCGTCGACGCACCGTCGTTGGTGATCCCGTTAACCCCACCGACCGAATCGATGGTCAGAAGGCGGTTTCCGAGGTTATCAACGCGGATACTTCCAGTCCCGGTGTTATGAGCCGCGAAGTGTGAAACATCTGTCTGTATTGCAGTACTGCTGCCAATTCCCTGGGTTGTTTGCACGACCAGTGAGTTTGTGATGACGTTGATCGTATTGACTGCTGCACCGTTGGTCACTCCTCCGTGAACGGCAGTCAGTGAAACCTGGCCATTTGGCTGTGTCGTCTGAATTGTCGAATTGAGATTGATATTCCCATTCGCGTTGATCGCCTTCAGTGCGATCTGGTTTATTGCGGTCGCGACGTTATTGACAGTGATCGTTCCATTCGTCAGCGAAATCCCTGTTGCCGAATTCGTGTCGACGACACCGTCCAGTTTCGTCAATCCGGTCCCTGTGATTTGCGTCAGATCTGCCGCCTTGATCCCTGCCGATTCGGTGACGTTATGGGCTGACGTGATGACCACCGAACCGAGCCGTGTCGTTCCACCGACGGATCCTGTAAAGAGGACATCACCACCAGCCCCCGAATTGATTAACAGGCGTTCGGCAACCGTTCCCGCATTCGTGGCATTCAGAGTACTGCTGAATGTGACGTTAGCTCCTGCCGTGTGACCACCCGCTGTGGTATCAATCGACAACTGACCACCGCTGCCAACTTCCGTAACGGCTCGCAGGAACGAAACTGCGTCGCCCGTCGTAGTAATCAATCGCGTGTCATTCACAGGCGATGTAATCGTGACGAGCCCTGCACCGTCTTGAGTGACACTTCCATCGGAACTGATGTTGGCGTTAATGGTCAGCAGGCCAGCATTCGTCAGTCGCACGCCACCTGATCCCGTCGTTGTGACGGTGTTATTGATCGTAATGACATTGGTCGTCAGCGCGATCCCGGTCGCTGTATTGGTATTTGTCGTGCCGTTCAGCGTCGTTGTACCGGTTCCGGCCGACTGCGTCAGACTGGCCGCCACGATGCCACCTTGCTCTGTGACATTATGGGCGTTGGTAATGACGATATCACCAAGTCGGGTCCCACTTCCGACGGCCCCGGTGAAGAGAATATCTCCCGCCGTTCCGGTGTTGATCGTCAGATTCTGCACGCCGGCAGTGCTGGCGTCGACCGACGATCCAAACGTCACGTTGGCCCCCGTGGCGTTTCCAAATGCTGAATCGAACAGTCCGTTTCCAGTCAGGGTCAGTGCCTGGACAGTTACCTGCTGACCCTGTGTTCGAACCGTTCCGTTCAGGGCTGTTGTCCCCAGGTTGACACCACCACTGATCGCAGTCAGCGTCCCTGTAATGTTGGTCTGGCTGACGGTATGGGTCATCCCGCTCTGGAATGTAACACTGTCTCCCCCGTTCAGGCCGACGGTCACGGTTCCTGTATTCAGGAAGTTAACAGTATTCGTGATAGAGTCGGTAACGACCGGGCCGCCCGCTTTTCCGAATGTGACATTATACGGCTGATTGGTTGTCGTCAGTGTCGACAGAGTCGTATTTGCCTGGAATGCGACCGTATTCGTCGTGTCCGAAATCAAGACCGTACCAGCCTGCAACGTGTTCTGGAATGTCGTGTTGTTGCTGTTCGTGATCGTGATGGTCCCAAGCGAGTCCACGGCGCCGACGAAGACAATGTCGCCAGACGTACCAGCATTGATTGTCAGGCTTTCGGCAGTCGCCCCGGCCGTAGCTCCGTGTACGGTACTGAGGAACGAGACATTTGCTCCCGCGGTATTTCCCGACACAGTGGTGTCAATCACCAGGTTGCCACCACTGCCACTGAGGGTCACGCCTGTCGCGAAACTCACCGTATCACCGGTCGTGGTGATCGAACGCGGTTCCGTGATGGTGACGAGTCCCGCACCGTTCTGTGTCACCGCACCATCCGAGGCGATATTTCCGTTGATCGTCAGCAAGCCAGCATTCGTAAACGTGACCACACCGGAACCCGACGTTGTCATCGCGGCGTTGACCGTGATCACATTACTGGTGACCTGAATACCCGTAAGTGCTGTCGTTGTCATTGCACCATTAAAGGTCGTTTGCCCGCTACCCGCCAGTTGAGTGAAACTCGTTGCCGAAATGCCTGCGGATTCGGTCACATTGACCGCCGTGGTGACAACGATATCTCCCAGTTGGGTGTTACTGCCAACAGCCCCCGTGAAGAGGATGTTGCCTGTGGAGCTTAAGGTCAGATCCTGAACGCCCGCATTTGCAGCATCAAGCAATTGATCAAATGTCGTGTTCTGGCTGAGGAGCGTCGTTGAGTTTCCGATGACCACGCTATCGTGGTAGGTCTGATCCCCGGTTGTAGAAACATGTGCAGCATTGATGCGAGTCGTGCCAGCGCTGTCGGTTGTCAGGAATTGGAGCTTCGTTGTTCCGACGGAATCGCTGGCGGAGTCACCAAATGTAGTCGTTCCCGACGCATTCACCGTCAGTCCTTGCCCCCCGGCGACAAGAGCGTCGAGATTTCCATTGAACGTCACATTGACGCCGGTCAACGTTGAGGTCGTTGCGACGACGACATTATCGTTGTACAGCTGGTCGGTGAGTGTTTTGACGCTCGATGTATTGATCACGGTCGTACCACCGGCGTCTGTCGTCAGGGTAGAAAGACGATCCGTGTTCCCTGCCAGGCCGTTGAATGTGGTTGTTCCCGAAGTGTTCACCAGCAGCGAATTGGTTTCACCAGTGACGCTGTCCAGTGTGCTGTTGAATGTAATGTTCCCGTTTGTGCTGCTGTCCAGAGTCGTGTTCGTGTCCAGCTTTACGGCATCGTTGTAAGTCTGGTCGGTCACCGTTTTGATGCTCGACGTATTGATGACCGTCGAGCCACCAGCATTCGTCGTCAGCGTCGACAGACGATCCGTATTTCCGACGAGGCCGTTGAAGGTTGTCGTACCAGACGTATTCACAAGCAGAGAATTCGTTTCACCTGTCACACTGTCCAGAGTGCTGTTGAATGTGATGTTGCCGGTCGAACTGCTGTCCAGCGTCGTGTTCGTATCGAGTTTCACCGCGTCATTGTACGTCTGAGTCGTCACCGTTTTGACGCTTGACGTATTGATGACCGTCGAACCACCAGCGTTCGTCGTCAGCGTCGACAGGCGATCTGTACTTCCTACCAGGCCGTTGAAGGTTGTTACCCCGGAAGTATTCACGAGCAGTGAATTGTTCTCACCAGTCACACTGTCCAGGGTGCTGTTGAACGTAATGTTTCCGCTGGTGCTACTGTCCAGAGTCGTGGAGGAGTCGAGTTTCACAGCATCATTGTAAATCTGGTCGGTCACCGTCTTGACACTCGACGTATTGATGACGGTCGAGCCACCAGCGTTCGTCGTCAGTGTTGACAGGCGATCCGTATTTCCTATGAGACCATTGAACGTGGTTGTTCCGGAAGTATTGACCAGCAGTGAGTTCGTCTCAGCTGCGACACTGTCGAGTGTGCTGTTGAATGTGATGTTGCCGCTGGTGCTGCTGTCGAGAGTCGTATTCGTATCCAGCTTCACCGCATCGTTATACGTCTGGTTTGTCACCGTCTTGATGCTCGACGTATTAATCACCGTCGAACCTCCAGCGTTCGTCGTCAATGTCGACAGGCGATCTGCGTTCCCTACCAAGTCGTTGAACGTCGTTATTCCAGAGGTGTTCACCAGCAGCGAATTCGTTTCACCTGGGACGCTGTCCAACGTGCTGTTAAACGTGACGTGTCCGCTTGAGCTACTATCCAGAGTCGTGTCGGTGTCCAGTTTCACAGCGTCGTTGAATGTCTGATCGGTCACCGTCTTGACACTCGACGTATTGATGACGGTCGAACCACTGGCGTTCGTTGTCAGCGTCGCCAGTCGATCTGTGTTCCCGACCAGGCCATTGAACGTGGTTGTCCCGGAGGTGTTCACGAGCAGGGAATTGTTTTCACCTGTCGTGCTGTCCAGGGTGCTATTGAACGTAATGTTGCCATTGGTGCTGCTGTCCAGTGTCGTGGATGAATCCAGTTTCACGGCATCGTTAAATATCTGATTCGTCACTGTCTTGATACTCGACGTATTGATGATGGTCGCGCCACCGGCATTCGTCGTCAAGGTCGAAAGTCGATCTGTATTTCCAACGAGGCCGTTGAACGTGGTCGTTCCCGCAGTGTTTACCAGCAGGGAATTGGTCTCGCCCGTCACGCTGTCGAGGGTGCTGTTGAATGTGATGTTGCCGCTGGTGCTGCTGTCGAGTGCTGTGTTTGTGTCGAGCTTCACGGCATCGTTGTACGTCTGATCGGTTACCGTCTTGATGCTTGACGTATTGATCACTGTTGAACCGCCGGGATTCGTCGTCAGTGTCGACAGACGATCCGTATTCCCCACCAAACCGTTGAACGTGGTTGTTCCGGCGGTGTTCACCAGCAGCGAATTCGTTTCAACCGCCACACTATCGAGCGTGCTGTTGAAGGTGAT
>CAXBSB010000170.1:0-17221 GCA_963977965.1 uncultured Schlesneria sp. | reverse complement strand
CGCATTTTCAGACTTTCCAACTTCCTGTGACTTCGTCACCCCGGTAGGCTCAGAGCAGCCAACCGGGGGCACCCGGCTGCTTCATATTCATCGAGGAGCTTCATGCCCACAAATTCTGCCGTGCAAGATTTGCTCGGTCAATTCACGCGTCAAAAACAACATCAACTCCAAGATTAGAAAGGATTTGACATCTTTTGGCTGCAAAGTATTCTCAATGCATTCTGTTGAAAGAAATACAAGTTCGGTCAAAGCATGAAACGCCTCGTTCCAGTTCTCTTAGCAGTGCTTGTCTTGGGGACATTGGCGGCGTTTTGCTTTCGGGCATTTTCGGACCCTGTGCCATCGGAGCGGTTGCGTAGATTGCAGAAGGGAATGACGCAGGATGAGGTGCGGGCAGTCCTCGGTCCACCCACTACGGTTTACGACAGCGGTCAATGGACATATCAGCGGCCGCTCGTTTTCGGATACGTGAACATTCACTGGCAGACAGACGGGACGTATGACGGCGAGTTCAATTACGAACGATTTTGACCGAACAAGACGCTGGACCGAATGGCGGCGGGCCTCATCAGTTTGCAGTTCGACCGTCACTGGCCGCCGCCATCGGTCAGCTTTGCGTTCGTCCGCAAATCAAAGGAACTACTGATGCACGGATTGCTGCGAATGTTTCGGTTTACGAGCATGGTTGTCATGCTAGCCTGTCACACCGTCGCATTGGCTGACGACCGAGGAACCAGTGCCAAGGATGCCTTGGACGGGACTTGGCAGGCCGACGTTACCGATACCCAGGCGATCTTTTTGTCGATTAAAGGCACTGACATTGAAATGTCCGCCGCGGCCGGTGAAAAGCGATTGCCAGTTTGGATCGGCAAACTGATCATCTCAAAAGATGAGCCGAGTCAATACATGGACTGGGTCGAGCTTCGATCCGGTGATACAAAGCTTCCGGACAACAAGTGCCTCTACCGACTTCGCGGCGACGTGCTCTTGGTAATCGGCGGTGGGCCGATTCACCGTCCAACGAAGTTCTTTTCCAGTTCTGGTGGCGATCCCAAAACTCTCGTCTTCATCCGAACCACCCCTGAAAAAGAAGGTGGCCGAACAAAACGCTGAACCCGGGTTGCCGATCATGGGTTTTTGAAATGGATACTCGCCCGCCGCAACCGGGTTAGCAGATGAAGTTCTTCAATGGTAAGCGGCTTGGACGGAGAAATCGCGTTCAACTTGAACCGCAGCCGCAGGTGGTTCAAAGTGCTGGTGTGTTGAATGGAAGTCCGTCGTTGATCGCGGGCAAGTTGCCTTGGTCGTTCGTTAACCGGATCTGAGCGGCACCGCATGGACTCGAAGGAACTTCTTGAGCGTTTGACCTGCGAAGGTATCAACCCCTTGATGTACAAGATCGAGACCATCGACGAAGGTGCAGGCCAGGACGACTGCTATTGTCTTCGTCGAAGCGGACCTTCATGGGAGGTTTCGTATCTCGAACGTGGTTCGCACCGGATCCTCGGCAACTTCTCTTCAGAATCCGCTGCTTGCGACGACTTCTTCGCTCGACTCGATCGCGAGTCGATGGCGCGTAGTCATCTTCTGACCTGGTTTTCGGAGAAGGCCAAGGCAGATGACTTGGTGGCCCGCCTCGTTCGAGTCGGAATCAATCCAACCCACCGGGATGCACCAGTATTCGCAAACCGAAATGACATTCGATATCGAATCTTCGTCGACGGCAGGGATCTCGAAGCTGCGAACAGGATCTGTAGGCGCGACGCCGGCGTGGAGACCGGCTAACATGGCGTTAACGCCAAGGCGTTCGGCCTCGGAGGTGTCGACCAACAGAATCGCTGCTAACAATCGGTTCACCGCAGCCGCGGGTCATGTTCCAATGCGCTGCCGTGGCGAAGCGGGAGGGTGAGGCTCCAGCCGAACCGTCTTCGAATCGGGAAGCCTAATGTCCAATCGCGGCTCGGCGGGAGCCTCGCCGCCTCGCCCTCCCGCGTTGAGTGTCACCTCGTCGGCAATCGGGTGACCCTGCTGAATTCACGACTTTGAAACAAGCGACGGCCGTGTCACTCGCCCTCACTCGCCCCCGGTTCGATTTGAAGACGTGGTACAAGTTGTTAGACTGACGCTGGCATGGCTTGCGACCTCCCTGTTGTCCCACCGATGAATATCTGCCAACACGTTCTGAAGATCCTCTCAAATGCGCGAATGTCGCGCGGAGATGGAGTTGGTGCGCGTGGTACTGTGGGACGACGTTACGGTTTCCTGAAATACGCTGTTCTTGGCGTTTATCTGCTCGCAAACATTGGGCTTCCTGTGGGAGGTTTCAATGCGGCAGGTCTTTCCAAGGGGTGCCGGTGCTCTGCTGATGTGAAGGCGGCAGGCAAATGTTGTTGTGCTCAAAAAACCGCAAGTCTCCCCGGTCGTGGTTGCTGTGCGACAAAGCCGGTCGTTACCCAAAGTTGCTGCAAGTCGAAGAGCAACTCGCTCCAGGCACACGGACAAATCCCGTCGCACGAAGTGATCGACTCGGTCAGTGAATGTCCCTGTGGACCCGGCCAGACACCGTTGTATCTGGTATGTGCTCAACCGAGGATTCTCGTGGCATCGTTGTCATCGCTGACAGATGCCGTTTCTGTGGAATGGCTGACAGCCTTTTCGGTATCCCCATGTGGTGGTCGCGAGCGACCCACCGTTCCTCCCCCTGAGGTACTCGTCTGACGCGTGGCAGCGCCAGTGCGCTCATGTCGTCGCCTTCTTTGTGACGGGACTGCCGGAGCCTCTTGCTTTGCGCTGATGTTCAAGCTGAGTTGCAGTTGAGCATCATTTCAGACCGTCTGACGAGTTCGAAATTCCTGCGAGAATCGCGGGGACTAATGTGTTTCCTGAGGGGGAAAACTCATGTCTGCACAACAATTGCGCCGCCGTAGGCGCGGATTTACGTTGATAGAACTCCTGGTTGTTATTGCCATCATCGCTGTTTTGATTGCCCTGCTGCTGCCTGCCGTTCAACAGGCTCGCGAAGCGGCTCGGCGAACTCAATGCCGAAACAATCTGAAGCAGTTTGGATTGGCTCTTCACAATTATGAATCAAGCATAGGAAGCTTTCCACCGGGCCGTACAGGCTTCCCAATGGTGTTCTCGGCGCACGCTCAACTGATGCCCTATTTCGATGCGGCGAATCTGTATAACCTCATTGATTTCAACACTGCTCCAACGTTTGTTGAGCCTCCCGTGGCTCCGTTTACACAGAATGTCACTGCCGCGATGACGCGAGTACCGATGTTCCTGTGCCCCAGCGATTCCGGAGCGATTCCGGGGAACTCTTACGGGCCGACGAACTATGTTGTCTGCACCGGAAGCGGTTCGAACCCGACAGTCCGCTACATCCGTGCGGGTGATGGCGTCATGTTTGATCCGAAGCTGTCGGGCATCGTCAAATTCCGCGATGTGATGGATGGTCTTTCCAATACCGTTGCCATGAGCGAAGAACTGCTGGGTGATGGTCCCGCAGCCGCGGCCGCATCGGGCGCGGTTTCGTCTAACCCGAACCTGGAAGTTCTCAATCTCTCCACATCGCAGACGTCAGGCGGGCCGTACACGGCGGCCAACGATACCAGTCCTGCGACATGTATCCCCGGTGCCGGAACCTGGTCAGGGACGCGGGGCGCCAAATGGTTGAACGGTCACTTTGGCGACACCCTTTATAATCATGGTTTGACGCCGAACGCGAAGCAATTCGACTGCGGAAACAACAGCCATAGCTCGGGTTTGACTGCCGCACGCAGTCGTCACACGGGCGGAGTGCATGTGTTGATGTGTGATGGATCGTCGCGATTCATCAGCGAAAACATCGATTACCTGCTGTGGCAGAGCCTGGCGACCCGAGCGGGGGGTGAGGTGATGGGCGATTTTTAGTGCGGGTCGCGTCGGGACGCCACTCCTCAGTTGGAGACACCCGAAATGTCGCTCGATCTCATGACTTCATCAAGAACTGACAATGACTGCACCCCGAACAAAGTTCGGGGTGCGGTTACGTTGGAGTGTTCGCTCTGGATATCTTACTCGATCGCTTCGCCGTCCTGATGCTGAATCAGGCGACGAAGATTCTCGGGTTTGACGGATTTGTGGATGGCTCGGACGGAACCATCAGCGATCGCTGCCAGAAACTCATCCTCGAGCAGTTTTCCGAGTGCCTTGATGGGGTTCTTGGGATCGAAGTCGAGGCCCCCTGGCTTGGTCCAGATCTCGGCCTTATCGGCAGCGGCTTCAACAACGAGCAGCGTTCGTGAGATCCCATCGTTGAACTGGCCCATCGTTGGAGCGGCATTCTCCGCGAACGGTGCCCCGGGGCCAGTGAACACATGGAACGTTGTCTTGCCTGCGTCGACGCCCTTGAATTGGAAGATCGCGGGCATTTTTTCAATCAGCTTCTTATTGGTCTCGCTATCCCATGGTTCGTTCAAATTGAACTGCTGATAAAGAGTTGCTTCGTCGAGCATCGGCAGCAGATGTACGCGCCAGCTCAATCCCGACTTTCCTTCTGCCGGACCTCCCGCTGCAGGAAAACGCCCGTGGGTGTCGTGGTAATTGTGAAGGGCCAGTGCGAGCTGCCTGAGAGAATTCATGCGTTTGACGCGTGCGGCGGCTTTGACGGAGTTTTCGATCGAGGGCTTCAGCAACTCCGGAAGTTTTTCAAATCCCTCTGGCACAGGAATCATTAACTCAATGCGACTTCCCTCTTGTTTGACAGTCGTGGATTTTGCAGCCAATGTGGCCAGTTCCAGGATCTGATGCTGCTCAGTACCTGCGGGGGCTTGTGCCGGATTCAGGACTTGCGTGACCTGTGTCAGTCCCGCATCTGCAATTTGTAGCAAGGCATTGGCCGCCACTTCATCGTTGGAGATCAGGATCAGTTCCAGAAGTTTTGCTCCGACCTTTCCAGATAAATTGAACTGCAGTCCAACCTGCTCCAGTTGCTGGGCCAAAGAGAGGCCAGGAATCGCTTCCACAATCTGATCCATCATCGTTGCCTGAGATTTCAGATCGAACGCGACCGAAAAATCAGCGCCGGACTCAAGCTGTTTCAGGAATTCTGGAGACGCGGCTTTCCCGGACTGTTGAGTCTGAATCATCTTCGTGACGGACGCGATTGAACCGCAGAGGGCTGTTTTGTCGTTGATGAAGCAAACCGCATGGAATTCGTTTTTGTGTAACGTCTGTCCTTCGACTACGACATCTTCATGCGAGCGAAGGAACTCCTTCAGGAACTCGCCGCGGTCAACGGCGACAAACGTGAGAATCATCGGCGGACGAGGCTCTTCGGTCGGTTGATTCGCAGAGAATTGTCCGACAGCATTTCCGTCATTGATCGTGATCAAGTTTGCGAATGTCGTATCGTCGAGTTCGGGCGAGATTCTTGTTGTTGACCCATCGCACATGACGACCCACAATTCTTTCCCGACATTTCCCAGCGACTTTCGCGGAGCCTTGGGATCGAAGGCGAGTCCTCCTGGCTTGGTCCAGGCTTCGGCGGTATCTGCACCTGCAGCAACGCACAGGATGGTATTCGATGTCCCATCGGAAATATCGGCGAACCGCATTCCTTTTCGCGTGCTGACGGCCGAATTCTCATCTGCAAAGACGTGAAACGAGGTCTTTCCAACGTCTTCAACACCCGGTGACTTGAAGACTGCGGGCATCTTTTCGATCAGAGTCTTATTGTGTTCGCTGTCCCAGGGTTCGTCGAAATGAAACTGGTCATACAGTTCCTGCTGATCCAGATAAGGGAGCAGATGGACGCGCCAGCTTAGCCCTGTCTTCTTGCCATCACCTGTGCCATCAGCCCGCGGAAGCGTTTGAAAAACGCCTTCATGATTATGGAATGCCAATCCAATCTCTTTGAGATTATTTTTGACGGGCACAACAGCTTTCTTCTGCGGACCGGATTCGACAGTTCGGATTTCGAATCCCATCGCGCGGGCGAAAATGTCGACCGAAGCCTGATCGATGATCAAAGTCGCTCGTTCGATCGATTCGGCAATGGTCTTCAGCCCCGATTGCTGCTCAAGCTCATCTGTTAATCCCGCCTTCTTCAGCATCTGAACCACGGGCAGTTCCATGATCCGTCGCGGATGGCTGACGATCATGCCCACGACATCTTCCGACAGGTAAGCCGCTTCAGGGATCGCTGCCTTTTCGGTTGGAGTGGTGGTAATGCCGGGTGCTGCTGGTGGTCCCTTCTTGATTTCGGAACCGTCGCCGGAAGTCTCGGCGGGAGTTGGAATGAGAGTTGGAGTTTCACGAGTCGCTGGAGCCGTTGCAACTTTCGGTACTTCTTGAGTTGCAGGTGGCTTTTCGACCGCGGGCTTACCGCAGCCGAGGCAGATACCGATGGCGAGAACTATCCATGTTCGACAATTCCAGGATCGCATGATTGGATTTCCAGTCGCTTGAGAGGTGCGCGAAGTGCGTACGATTTTTTTTCGTCACAACGACATTGGTCGCAGATTCTGTCTGATTGGATTGTATCAACAAAAAACGCCGGACGAACAACAAGCTCGTCCGGCGTCATCAAATCAAGATGACTCTCGTGGTTTGTCATAGCTAAAACGGGCGTTCAGTGTGATGGGAGGACGAGGCGCCTCACCCTCCCAATTTGAGAGGCTCACGTTTATTGGTGCTTGCGTTGGAGTAGCCAGTCCCTGCCAACCTGATGTGTTGCAGGCAAAACGGGAGGGCGAGGCTCCTGCCGAGCCGCGAATGGGTATGACATTTCCTACTTTGAAGACGGTTCGGCGGGAGCCTCACCGCCTCACCCTCCCAATTTGAGGGCCAAGCCTATGTTTGTTGGTGCTTTCGATGGCGTAGCCAGCCCCTGACAACCTGCTGTGCAGGCAAAACGGGAAGGCGAGGAGCTTCGCCCTCCCGATCATCAAACCCAATTTTTCCTTTGACGATTCACTAGAAGTCTGTGATGACTTCACCATCAGCCAACTGGAACAATCGTCGCAGGTTTTCCGCTTCGATCTTGATCGAAATCGAACGAACACTGCCGTCGCCAAGGAGAGCCAGGAAGGACTCACCCAGCTTGCCGAGCGCCTTCAGCGGATCTTTCGGATCGAAGTCCAGTCCTCCTGGCTTGGTCCAGACGTCGGCAGTGTCTGCACCCGCTTGCACAACGAGGATGGTGTTTGATGTTCCATCCAAGAAGGCAGAGATCTTAGGCGCCGCATCCTTTGCAAACGGTGCCCCTGGACCCGTGATGACATGGATGGACGTTTTGCCTGCTTCTTCGACCCCTTCGGTCTTGAAGATCTCGGGCATCTGTTCAATCAGCGCCTTGTTGGTTTCACTGTCCCACGGTTCATCCAGCTTGAACTCTTGATACAGTGCGGATTGATCGATGAATGGCAGCAGGTGGACTCGCCAGCTTAATCCAGCCTTCCCGTCGGCAGATTTTCCTGCACCAGGGAATCCCTTGAATGTGCCATGATAATTATGAAATGCCAGCCCGATTTGCTTGAGGTTGTTTTTCTTGGCGCTCTGTTTTGCAGCGTTGCGAGCTTTCTCAATGGCAGGCTTCAGCGTCTCCGGAAGTTTGTCAAAACCAGCAGGAATCGCCGTCGAGAAGGCGACGTTCTTTCCAGTCTGTTGAATTGTGGCTGATCCAACAATCTGCTCTACGATCGCAATAGCAGGTTTATCGGAATCGTCGCTGGTTGCGGCAACACCCGTCAACTGGGCTTTTGCACTCTCCTTACCATTGTCAAGCAGAGGAGTGAGGATGTCCAGAATCTGTTTGCCAGCGTCTTCGTCTGCAGCGGTTGCAACGAGTTCCAGCATCTTGGATCCGGGTTTGCCGGTGATGCTGAAATGAATCGCCAGACCGTGGACCTGCTGGATCAATCCAAGACCTGGAACTCCCTGAGCCAACTGAAGTCCCTGTTCGATCAAGGCTGCTTGTGAATCGAGCGCGAATGCGATCGACAGATCGGCTGTCGCATTGATCTGAGAGACGACTTTTGAGGTACTGGCTTTGCCGGCCTTTTTGGTCGCCAGTGATTTCACGATGCTGGTCGTGGAACCTACCAGAATCGTCTTCTTATCGTCAGAGATCCACAAAGCCGCTCCGAGTGGGCTGGCATGCAACTTCACCCCGTCGACTTCTTGCTCTTCGCCAAAGATTGCCAGCAGCCCTTCGACAGCGGTGTCGTTTGCCAATGTTCCAATGACCGTTGGAACTGGTGGAGAATCATCCGTCTCTCCTTTGACTTCGAGTCCAGCAGTCGAAGCAGCCTTGTTCACAAACGCCTGGTCGAACACGATGACTAATCGCTCGATGGCCTCAGGCGGAATTGGCATCTGTTCCAACTGCATTGCGGCTTCAGGAGGCAGCATCCCTTCTTCTGCCTTGACCATCTTGTAAACGTCCCAGTCCGTGACGCGACGGGGATTGGCAACGATCAGTCCTACGACATCATCAGCAAGGTAAGCTGCTTCGCTGAAAGCTGAAGAAGCGCCGGCAGGTGTACCTGCATTGGCTGCTGTCGCCGTATTCCCACCGGTGGGCTTGGTTGCCGTTTCTGTCTTGGTTTCCGCTGGCTTATCCCCCTTTGCCCCAGGTGTTGTAGCCGTTGGACCTGAATTGGGTGGTGGAGTTGGTTTCTGATCGGGCTTGCTTTGTCCACAGCCCAGCAGGACAAGGCCGAGGATTGCTGGGAGGAACGTACGCGGCGTAAGACGTAACATTGGTTTCCTTCTTTTCAGAAACGTGAGGGAGAGGATTGCAACCCGAGTTCCGGGTGCAAGAGCCTTGGATTTGTAGGATGCTGCACCGCATTCGGCGCTTTGTGACAAGCTGTCTTGAATCGAGCATAGCGACTTCAGCTTGCCCTGTGGAGCGATCTGAGATTTGTTTAGCGGCTTTTTTGAAGTCGGTTGCTGCACAAATCCCTTTAGCAAAACTTCAGGTATCCAGGCGTCATGGCTTTTGAGTGACTAACGACGCGGCCTCGTTGATCGCAGCACCCAAACGTACGAGGAAACTTTCGGTCTGAGAACCGCAGCCCACTCCTCGCGACAAATCATCGGAATTGGCTGATGCAGGTCTGGCAATGGAACCTGATTTCGTTGTATCTTCATGTGTCCGCCTGAATCGCGAAGAGGAATTCATTTATTTACCTGGAGTCTGCAATGCTTTCGTTGCGATGGAAGAGCTTACTTGGATTGCTGCCCGCTGCGGCTGCGTTGTTGACATTTTCGTTGAATATCGGCCTGGCACCATCGATGGCCGAAGACACCAAGGAAGCGGCGAAGGCCGACGATGACACCAACTTTGAAGTTCCTGACGGGACACCGGAAGAGATTTTCAAATTCATCGATAACCTCAAGGAACGGCAGCCAAAATTCGCCAGTCAGAAAGAACGAATTGACTTTGCCATCAAGGTACAACGTGCTTTCATCTCTGCTGGCGACAAGGTCTTGAAGCAGGACGTGACCGAAAAGGTGGCAGTTCAGGCTGTCCAGATGAAAATGAGTGCACTGACGTTGCTGGCGATGAACAGCATCGGTGATTCCGCCAAGGAGGCGATGGAAGCGGCTGTGAAACATCGAGCCGATGAACGTGCCGCGGTGGTCAAAGCCATTGAACCCTATTGGTCGCCCATTCGTATCGCGAATGTGGGGGATGCACCGGAAGCAGAACGGAAGAAACTGGCAGAAGAATTTATCGCTGCTGTGACCGAAACGAAGTTTTCCCCCATGTCGATGCGCGACGCAACGCAACTCGGTGATGTTCTGGCGAACAAAGGTCATGCTGAAGAAGCGGGGGCTTTGTATGACAGCCTCGTCAAGCTTTCCAAAGAATCCGACAATCCAAAGTTTCAAGAGAATGCAACTCGCTTCGAAGGAATTGCTCGCCGTGTACGCCTTCCGGGCAACTTTATGAATCTGGAAGGCAAAGTCCTGGGTGGTGGCGAACTGGACTGGGATTCGTACCGAGGCAAAGTGGTACTCGTGGACTTCTGGGCGACCTGGTGTGGTCCCTGCATCGCCGAACTGCCAAACGTGAAAGAGAACTACAAGAAATACCACGATAAGGGATTTGATGTCGTTGGTATCAGCCTCGATCGTTCTCGCGCTCCGCTCGACAAATTCATCGAAGCTCAGGAACTTCCGTGGGCTCAGATGTACGACGAAACGATTCAGACCAACAAGGGGTGGAATCATCCGATGGCACAGTTCTATGGCATCAATGCGATTCCCGCCGCGATCCTGGTCGACAAAGAGGGGAAAGTGGTCACTCTGAAAGCCCGCGGTGAAGAATTGACCAAGCAACTGGAAAAGTTGCTTGGAAAAGTTGAATAACAAACCGTGTTGAGCTCACGTTATCCGGGCACGATGAACGCGGACATGGTGTTCATCTGCCCGGCAAAGCGTTCTTAACGAAAGGACATACGTGCTGATCAAACTGCGATTTGCCGCGAGTATTTCGTGGTGTGGTTTGGCATTGATGGTGGTCCTTTCGACGGGATGTGCGGAAACGCCCGCGGCTGACGTTGCACTTCCTGCTTCTACGGTGCAAGACTCTGCACCGTCTGCTGTCGCGGAAATTGCCAGAGCCAGGCAAGCGGGGGCTGCCGCAATTCATCAGCCAACCGCCCGCCCTGACCGGATCATCCTGACCTGGGCCGGGGATCCAGCTCGCTCGCAGGCCGTGACCTGGCGAACAGACCCCACGGTAAAGACGGGCCTCGCTGAAATCGCAGTGGCAGGTGACAACGGGCAGTTTGTGAAGCGGGCACGTCAACTGAAGGCCAGAACGTCAGCACTGACGACTGATCTGGCTACGGCGCATTATCACTCCGTCGAGTTTCAGGCTCTGGTTCCCGACACAAAATATGCCTATCGCGTTGGAGATGGTTCGAATTGGTCTGAGTGGTTTCATTTTACGACTGCCAGTCTTGATCCCGAGCCGTTTTCATTCGTCTACTTTGGGGATGCTCAGACCGAAATCAAGCCGCTCTGGTCACGCGTGATTCGCGAGGCTGCGATCACTGCGCCCGGTGCGCGATTTCTGATCCATGCCGGCGACCTCGTCAATAACTCGACACGTGACGCGGAATGGGGGGAATGGTTTCAGGCGGGCGGCTGGCTGAACGCCATGATTCCGAGTATTCCCACGCCTGGAAATCACGAATATCAGTCCAAGCTCGCTGCAGGATCGACATCAGCGCTGACGGAATTCTGGAAGCCGCAGTTCGCGCTGCCGGAAAACAGCATTGAGGGGTTGGGGGAGACCGCGTACTACATCGATTTCCAGGGGACTCGAATCGTCTCCTTGAATTCCAACGAGAAGCAGGCCGAACAGGCGAAGTGGCTGGACCTGATTCTTAAAGATAACCCATGTCGATGGACGGTGATCACATTCCATCACCCGATTTATTCGGCAACCCGACTTCGTGACAACGCCAAACTTCGAGCCCAATGGCAGCCCATTTTTGACCGGTACCGGGTGGATCTGGTGCTGCAGGGCCATGATCATACTTATGCACGATCGGGGCTTGTCGATGGACGAGTCGCCGCCGAAAAGAACGAAGCTGTCGGTGTCACCGGTCGTAGCGAAAGTGCCGGGACGGTTTATGTGGTTTCTGTGAGTGGTCCGAAAATGTATGACCTGGAAAAGCCGTTTCGGCCGCAATTCCAGCGTGTTGCAGAAGATGTGCAATTGTTCCAGGTGATTTCGATTGAAGGAGATCAGTTGCGGTACGAAGCCAGAACCGCGACGGGATCCCTTTATGACGGATTCACTTTGCGCAAACGGACTGGACTGCCGAATGAGATGATTGAGCAGGTTCCGGCGATGCCTCAGCGACTGCGGCCCCCACGGCCTCCCGCCATTCCAGCTCCACCGTTACCGACTTAGCCACCTTCAGTCTGAATGCGTTCCCCGGAAAATCTGAAAAATGCCCGTTGAAAAATCCCTGGATGCCAAGCTTCGCTCGATTCACGCCGATCCCTCGGGGGCTAAGGATTTCATTATCGCCGATGCCAAAGATGCTGACATGGCATTTGGAATGTCGGCACCCGGAGTGACTCGAAAAGGGGGATCTCCTGAAGACCATCAGGGGGAATTGCGGTTCAAGACGCTGGCTGAATATCGAGACCAGATCCGGCAGGTGATTGATCAGGGAATCGTAGATATCGTTCTGATGTCAGCCAGCACCTGTGAGCAACTCGCCGTTCGCGAGAAGCTCTTCGAAAACTCGCACGTGACTCCCGCAGCCCGCGCGAATGATGCCACCGATGTGCATCTCCCTCGAGGTGGTCGAGTTCATACCGAACCTGCTCGACCTTTTCGAACGGCCAGTATTGATCACATGCAATGCGGTCACCTCGATTGCTCGACGGATGAACGACGGATCGGCGCCAACCTGGGGTTGTACTCGGTCACCTTCAATAATGACCAGACTCACGATCTGGAGACATTGCAGCTCTACAAGCAGTTTCGAGAAGAAGCTGAGCGAAAAGGGTTTCGTCACTTTCTGGAAGTCTTTGATCCGAATCGTCCCGAAGCGGTCTCTCCAGACAAGCTGCCCGGTTTTATCAATGATCTGATTGCCCGTACGCTGGCTGGTGTCGCATCAGCCGGACGTCCTGTCTTTCTGAAGATTGTGTATCACGGTCCGCAGGCGATGGAAGAACTGGTGCAGTACGACCCGCATCTGGTGGTTGGGGTGCTGGGCGGTGCTGCGGGAACGACTCTGGATGCGTTCCAGCTGTTGCATCAGGCGAAGAAATACGGAGGCCGTGCTGCGCTGTTTGGCCGTAAGATCAACAGTGCCGAAAACCAGCTCGCCTTTATCGAATTTCTGAAGCTGATTGCGGATGGTGTGATCGAACCGGAAGAAGCCGTGCGGGCGTATCACGCCGTGCTGCAAAAGCTCGGCACGCCCCCTCATCGACCACTCGAACAGGATCTGCTGCTGCAGACGAATGTGATGAGTTATGGCGGCAGTGGCGTGACGATCAGTCTTCCGCCCGCAGCGAAAGTGGAAGCCGCTTCGCCAGTGGCAAATGAAGCGAAAGTGGAATCGCCACGCCAAACTTCAGGCGGTGCGAAGACTGACAATCCTGATTTTGCGAAGATGTCTTCTGAGGAACGGCTGGCGTACCACCGTGAACGCTTGAAGAAGACGTTCGGCAATTAGTGCGGGTACGTGTCGCGTCGAACCCCGAAACAAAGAAAGAGTAGTCGACTGGAAGCATAGGCGCTCGCCCGGCTACGGTCATCGGACCGTCTCCGGCTACACCTCCAGCCGATCTACCCTTGGTGGAAACGACCGCTCGGGTTATTTCGTGTTCTTGATTGCATCCATGCTGCGGTCAAGTCGAAGTCATTTCGACAAAACCTCGCAGTCGCAACCTGCGTGCCGTTTTTGGCCCCGAAAAGCGGCAACGCAAGAAACTGCCTGTTTCCTAGCGTTTGCAGATTGAAAAAAAGTACGCAGCCCGATCACGACAGAGGGCGGCGACGGGTTTTTGATCAAGACTGCCCATTTCATTCGCGACCTGTGGACGACCACTTGAGGCCTTCCAGGCTGCTCCAGATGCCCCGGTGAAGCAGTGGCGGATACCCATTGGGAACGCTATACCAATGTCCCAATCGCTTCGCATTTTTGTGGCCATTCAACCTGGGAACTCTCCATGGAGACACCGCTTTCGCCTCTCGATTTTGCCCGTCGCGCTCGCCGACTTTACCCCGATCGCGTAGGGGTTGTTGACGGGACACTCCGGTTGACCTATCGAGAATTCTTCGAACGGTGTGACCGGTGGTCTGCGGCCCTGCAGAAACTCGGGATCCAGGCGGGTGATCGAGTCGCCAGTATTTCGCCGAATACGCATTCGCACCTGGAATCGTTTTATGCAGTTCCGCAGATCGGTGCGATCGTGGTACCGATCAATTACCGACTGAACGCCACCGACTTTGCCTACATTCTGAAACACAGCGGTACGAGCATGGTCTGTGTTCATGCCCAGTATCTGGATGAAGTTGACCGGATTCGCGATCAGATTCCCGGCGTCCGATATTTTGTGGCGTTCTCGGGCAGTAAGCCCGGCTGGCTGGATTACGAATCGCTGCTGGCCTCTGCCGAACCCCAGTTTGATGCGCCCGAGATCTGTGAAACCAGTACGATCGCGATCAACTACACCAGCGGGACGACGGCCAATCCCAAAGGTGTCATGGTCACGCATCGCAGTACTGCCCTGAACATCATGGGGCATCTGATGCACACTCACATCACCGCCGCCGACCGGTATCTGTGGGTGCTGCCGATGTTTCACGCCAATGGCTGGACATTTGTCTGGACGATGACGGCCGTCGGCGGGCGACATGTCTGCCTTGGAAAAGCTGACCCGCAACTGATCTTCGAAACACTGGCAAGTGAACAAATTACCCTGCTCTGTGCTGCGCCGACGGTTTTGATCGGGATTGCAAACGCTCCTGCAGAATTGCGTGAGAAGGCTCCTCGAGGAATTCGAGTTTTCACAGCTGGTGCTCCCCCGGCAGCGGCGACGATCGAGCGAGTGGAAGGGGAACTCGGTTGGGAAATTCGACACGTATACGGCCTGACCGAAGTGTCGCCAATCGTCACCATCAGCGAACCCCGGCCAGAACACGATCAATTGGATTTGCGAGATCGGGCCACGATCAAGGCGCGACAAGGAGTGGAATACCTGGGCAACGCCGAAGTGCGCGTAGTGGGCGATGACGGTCGCGAAGTTCCCAAGGATGGAACAACGATGGGTGAAATCATCATTCGCGGAAATGCCGTGATGGCGGGTTACTACAATGATCCCGAGGCGACGGCAAAAGCCATTCGCAATGGCTGGTTTCACAGCGGTGATGCGGCTGTCGTTCATCCCGATGGCTACATCGAGATTCGGGATCGCTGGAAAGATGTGATTATCAGCGGCGGTGAAAATATCTCCTCGGTTGAAGTGGAAGGAATCCTGCTGAGGCATCCGGATGTGCAGGAGTCGGCCGTGGTCGGTATGCCGGATGAAAAATGGGGTGAAACTCCCGTGGCATTTGTTGTCAGGAAATCAGGAGCTACTACGACCGAGAGTGATCTGAACGCATTTTGCCGCGAGCATCTTGCCCATTTCAAAGTCCCACACCGTTTTTCGTTCGTGACAGACTTGCCGAAAACCGCGACCGGAAAGATTCAGAAATACGTTTTGCGCGGTGGCAAGCCAAATCTCGCAGTACAATGACGTCGGTCGTTCGGGGCCATAGGACTGCCGCAGGATTCTTCAATTTCGAGAGTCAGACATTGGCAGAACGATGGGGGGCAGAACGATGAAGAATAACGATTCAGATTTCTTTTATCGTCCTGCCCCCCATCGTTCTGCCCTTCTGAATTTGATATGACGAACGGCACGGACGCCGTGCGCAGTGACCGCTTTGCCTCTCGGCCCTCTCGGATCGCAAGCGAGTTACGACCTCTATCGATCTACGGCCAGACGGCAAGATTGCGATAAGTTGAATTAAAGAGGCCAGAATTCGATTGAATGGTGTTTTCTGGAAAATGGCGGAACATGGACATTGAAAACACATCGCAATTATCGGAAAGCACGTCGGTGCCAGCGTGCACGAATTCCACACGTCGCCGGGTGCTGATCGCGGTTCGATCGATTGCCGCAGGATTGCTGGGCATTGTTCTGTTTGCGTATTTGATTCAACCGAGTAAGCAGGAAGATCCGCTGTCGCCTACAGAGCAGATGTTGGTCGGCACGTGGGATTTTCCGGTATCGCAACAGGGTTTCGTGCCCTCAATGACCTTTCACTCAGACCGAACATTTGAACGACATGCAGTGCACCAAATTCCTGGTGGTCGATGGCGAGTCGTCGATTCATCGCTGGTGCTGGAATTTGAAGTTAGAAAACTTGAAAGCATTGTTTCGCGTCGGATTTTTATTCCATTTCCGTTGCCCGCCGCCGTGACTGACTTCGAGATTCCATCGTTCATGGCTGTTAAACGGAACTACGCTCGTACGATCAAGTTCTCCCGTGACGGACGCGTCTTGACTCTCGGTCCTCTTGGAGCGCAATCGAGTTACGATCTCTATCGATCTGCAGACAAACAGGAAGAAAGTGATCGGTTGAATTAAAGAGGCCGGAATTCGATTGAAAGATGTTGTCTTGAAAAAAGGCGGAACATGGACGTTGAAAAGACATCGCAATTTTCAGAATTCGCGTCGACGACGGCGTGCGCGAAATTTACCCGTCGCCGGATATTCATCGCGGTTCGATGGATTGCCGCAGGATTACTGGGCTTTTTTCTGTTTGCATGTGCGTTTCAGCCAGTTGAACAGGAAGATCCCCTGTCGCATTCTGAACAGATGTTGCTCGGCACGTGGGATTTTCCCCTTGTGTTGTCAAAAAGCAATCGGACGATCACGTTTTACGCTGATCGAACTTGTGAGTACGAGGGTGTAAAATTCAAGTATCCGACGCGATGGCGAATCGTTGGTTCATCCCTGCTGATTGAACACCGTTACCAGACCTCGATCGGCCCGCTTCCGATTCCAATGCCTGCTGCCGTTACAAACTTCGAATTCCCTTCTTACATGGCTCATAAAGAGAGCTTCACTCGATCGATCTCGTTCACGGATGACCAGCGCACGATCACTCTCGGCCCAGTCAACGGATATGCGGGATTCGATCTCACTCACACCACAGACACGGAGGATACTGAAGACTGACCTCGAATTTGATGTGTGACAGACTGAACACTGCAGGTCACGCGAATTCGTATTATTGTTTTTCTCTCTGATCTGGTCGCTCGGGTGCCACGGTTTTGGAGGTTTGGAGTCCGCGACAAGGCCGTGTCTTTCGGTATTCGTGATGAGACAACTGACTCCGTCGGCCATTCTGGTCCCCGAACTGTTTTTGGAAACTGACGGATTAAAGGAGTACAGAAACGGCCTGATGCTCATTCCCGTGGAAAGAGGCGTCCCCTTCTTCCAGCATCTGATCCAACGATCGCGGCTGTTCCGTATTTCGTGAAATATTTCTTACCGCAGCGCGACCTGTTGTATTGATTGTTTCCGCATTTGTGGTGGACACAGACATTGACACGGTACGTTCATTCACCCAAACTTCTGCCAGATCAAGAGGTTCAGCCATACCGTCCACTCTCGTTCGTTGCGTATGCCA
>CAXBSB010000169.1:0-17441 GCA_963977965.1 uncultured Schlesneria sp. | reverse complement strand
TCGGTACAGCAAATTCGCCTTAATCCCAAGGCGACGCGCAACTTCCGCTACCGAAAGCTGCTGCTGTTCGACCATCCACAACGCTTCTCGCTTAGACTCCCACGCTCTTTCGAAATGCGCATGCTTTTCCTGTGTAAGTCCATATCGAGAGTTTTGATCGTTTTGGCGATACAATCCAAGACATGTTGATTCCGAGGATTACTACTGCAGGAGTTTCCAATGTCCGAATCACAGCTCTCTGGTTCCCACGAACAATCCAACCGACGTGAATTCCTGGCAACTGCGGGCGCTGCTGCGGTGACGATTGCTGGCGCTCCGTTTGTTCATGCCGAAGACAAGGCTGGATCCAAGCCCGCAGTCATCGGTATTGAAGGTCACAAGTACGAGTGTCACCACGGATGGGGAAAAGTTCCTGATCACATCAAATGGCAGGACACGCATGGCGTCGCCGTAGATGCCACAGGCCTGATCTATATCAAGCATCGCGCGCCGGCGGGTGTCGATACGATCGCCGTGTTTGAACCGAGCGGCAAATTTGTCACGTCATTCGGCAAAGAGTATGCGGGGGGCGGGCACGGAATTGATATTCGCAACGATGGGGGTGAAGAGTTTCTTTATCTGACATTCAACGCTCCTCATCGCAAAGTCACGAAAATGACCTTGAAGGGTGAAAAGGTCTGGGAGTTTCAGCAGCCGAAGGAATCAGGGCGATATCGAGACGTCAATCAATTTAATCCGACAAACATCGCCTTTGCCCCCGATGGCGGGTTCTATGTTGCCGATGGTTATGGCAGTAACTTCATCCACCAGTATGACAAGGACCTCAAGTGGGTCAGAACATGGGGTGGAGGCGGCAAAGAGGTCGGGCAGTTTCAGACGCCACATGGAATCTGGCTGGATAACCGCCCGGGAAATCCGCCAGCGATCGTCGTGGCCGACCGAGCAAATGCCCGCCTGCAATACTTTGCGCTCGATGGCACACCGCAGCCTGAACGCCTGGTGAAAGATACCGTCAGCTTCCCCGCTCACTTTGATATTCGAGGCAAGGAACTGCTGGTTCCGGACCTGCATGCACGAGTCACTATTCTGGACAAGGACAATAAGGTCATCGTCCATCTGGGTTATGATCCCGATTGGACAAAGCAAGCTCTGAACGGATTCAGGATGCGCGGCCAGCCTTCACAGTGGCAGGATGGCCGTTTCGTTCACCCACACGACGCCTGCTGGGACAAGACTGGAAATATCTACGTCGTCGAATGGGTCACTGCTGGTCGCGTGACCAAGCTCAAACATGTCGGGTAATGGACTCGCGATTGTTCATTTTCCGCCAGTCATGCCCCCTGAGGCCAGCGCGCCATGAACGACACTCGATCGACATTGGTAATGTTCGTGGCTGCCGGGATCTTGTCACTTCTGGTGAGAGCATCCGTAGGGAACGATGATCTCACCGCCAGCCAAGCCGCACTCAATCTGCCTTCCAATGATGTGACTTTTTCTCGCGAACTCATTTCACCGATTGATGTTGCCAGCGAAGGACACGTTTCCACGGTCAAGAACGGAGTGAAATTCGATGTTCACTTCAACAAGGGACCGAAAGCAAACGCTGCCATCTATGCAATCAACACGGGCCGCAAACAACTCGCCTTGTCAGCTCAACACCACAAGGCAATTCTTGACGATCTGATCCGCAGAAAATTCACCGTTATCGTTGCGGATTTCAAAGACAAAAAACTTGCGGGGACCGACCTGGAGCGCTACGTCGTGCAACTCACGGCCGATGCCCGTGACGCAGCCGATGGCGTCATCCCGGGCCCGCGAACGTCCATGGCAACGAGCAAGACAGATACCTATGCAAGCGACTATTTTACGCTGATGCCCGGGTTTACTGTGGAACGCGACGTAACGTGGTTCCGCTATGGTGATATCCCGACTCCGTTTCGGCAGGAAATCGCTCGACAACTCGACAAACCCTTCAATGAAGCCGACGCAGACAAAGTCAATACCTTTGACATCATCTATCCTGTTTACGGCCCCGCGGTTGGCGTGCTGACGAATTATGCCTCGAATGAAAAAGGGCGTGAGACCTATTTCGCGCTTGAAAACAGGTATCTGGTCCAGGCATTTGCCATGAAGAACATGGCGATTATCCACCAGCAATACTTTAACGACCCTGTCGGTGGGTACCACAAGGGTTACGATTATTACGGCGATCAATTCGCTGCCTGCTTCATTCGCCACGTGAAGGGAAATGCGAAGCGGTACCGTCTTGATCCAGAAAGAATCTGCTGCTTCGGTCACAGTAAAGGGAGCGAGGTTCCCGGCATGCTGATCAATCGACTCAGGTCTACACCGAGATTTCTCTACGGGAAGGCTGACTACAAAAAGGTCTCACTGTGTGACGCGGATAAGACAATCCCGTCGCAGTATCAAAACGTGTCGACCGAGATTACCTGCGCGATTCTCGGAGCTGGCGTCGCCAACAACGAACTGCGCAGCGACACGATGCTCCCCTGGGACAACGAGCCGACTCAAAACATTTGCCCGTTCTTCATCTTCGCCGATCATGGCGAACTGATGCGTGAACGGACTCGGGAACTCGTTGCCAAAGCCATGAAACACGGCGTGATCGTGGAATCCGCAGAACTGAACCAGCATACGTGGCCGTTGGGGGATGCCTACGATCAGGCCTCAGCGTTCGCTGACCGAATGCTTCGCCTCGACTACTGACGTGCCGTTGAATTACAGCCGAGTGATGCGATACCCGGGATGGTCCGGCGTGAAGAGTTCAGGCAGCAAACGGACTCCCATTCCTGGTCGTTCTGGCAAGGCGATTGACCCCGACTTGATGACAGGCGGCTGATCAATCAGCAGCGGATACAGAGTTTTGATATGAGCCCGGACGGTCTCCTGATAGGTAACATTTGCACAACTCGCCGAAATCTGCAGCCCCGCGAACAAGGTCAGCGGACCGGTGCAGTCGTGCATCAGCGTCGGAACATTGAAGACCTGTGCCAGTTCGGCAGCTCGACGAGATTCACTGATTCCCCCGACCCATGTCGGGTCGATCATCGTGTAATCCGCAGCTCGCTGCTGAAGAACCAAGCGATAATCTTCGCGGCTGACGAGCATTTCGCTGACTGCGATTGGGACTCCAGCACGATCTCGGAAATCAGCGATCGCTTCGATACTGTCAGGCCGAATCACGTCTTCCATCCAGAGCGGCTTGATCTCTCGCATGGCCTCAGCGATACGTAAGGCGGCGGCGAGTGAGAAAAATCCATGGCCGTCGAGCATCAATTCCATCTTCAATCCGACCCGCTCACGAATTTCGTGCATCGGTTGAAGTGCCTGCTGAAGGTCGGGCCAGGAAACACGATGCCCGCCGGTTGCTCGATAAATCTGATCAAGCGACCAGAGTTTCATTGCCGTGTAACCTTCGGCAAGCAATTCCTCGGCCAGATCACCCGCATGGAAGACGCTGTTATAGTTGTCTTCCAGCGGACCGGGCTTGCCGAGATCTCCATGCCCCGGCCACCCTTGAGCATCAGGTGCCCCCTTGGGGCGTCTGCCATATGTCGGGCCGCCACAACTGTTGTAAACCGGGATTGTGTCACGAACTGGACCACCCAGCAGTTTCCAGATCGGCTGCCGAGTCAATTGTCCAAGGATATCCCACAGGGCCAGGTCAATGGCCGAAATGGCTCGCATTTCGCAGCCGCGAACGCCAAACGCGATTCCTCGCTCAAACAAGAAACGCCAGTGACTTTCGATCGCCGTGGCATCGGCTCCCAGCAGACGGCGTGACATCCAGTCATGCAGCGTTGCAGCGACCGCGTGCGGGATATAGTACGTCTCGCCGTGGCCAATCACTGGCTCTCCATCGACAGTCCCGGCATCGGTATGGATTCTCAGCAACATCAGGCCAGCCATGATGTCGTGAGGGATCAGTGTTTCGATCGCGACGATCCGGGGGCCACGTCGGTAGGCATGTTCCTGCGTGGGGCCAGATGCGCGAGACAGATAATCAGGTGACGAAGACATAGGAATTCCGGTATCGACAGGTATTCAGTTAAGGCTGCCGCCAGAGTATCCAGACGACATCGTAGTGAGCAACTACGCTCAAGGTTTCCCCAAGTGGCTGCGAATGAATTCGTGAGCAGCCAGATGAGCATCGTCGATCAGCTTTTTGTCAGCCCCAGCCAATCCATGCTCACCTCCGGGCAGGCCGATCAGCCGGTGTTCAACGCCATGCCGTTTGAACTCGGCTGCCATCAGGACCGACTGTTCGTAGGGGACATCGGTATCGATCTCACCATGAATCATGAGCGTTGGCGGATAATCCGGGGTGACGTTTTTCAAAGCCATGAATGGATAGAACTTCTCAGGCTCGGTCTTCGGATCCCAGCCCGAGACCGCCTTGGGCCAGGCTCCATGCTGCCGGCAGTACTGGTAAAAAGCACTGCCATTCCCTTTGCGCTGGCGGGCGTCGGAGATTGCAGGGCCAGAGACCTGCTGCCAGGCTTCTTCACGAGTCACCTTGATCTGATTGTGAGCGGGATGAGGGCTCGGGTCACTGTACCACGGCCCGACCAAATCCCCATACCCCCAATAAGCCACCAGTGCCTGAGGCCGTGGCTTGATGCGAAAGCCGCAAGTCAATGTCAGGTAACCCCCTGCTGACCCGCCAGTCACCGCAATCCGCTTGACATCGGCTCGAAATAGATCAGGCCCTTTGGAGTGAATCCAGCGAAATGCGTCCTCAACGTCAGCAATGACTTCAGGCAGTTGAGTCTCAGGAGCCAGGCGATAATCGAGCGATACCACGATGTATCCGGCGTCGAGCATGGCCGTTTTCAATCGGTTATCGATTCCTTCGCGGTGCCCGTTGATCAGCGCCCCGCCATGCAGCCAGACGACCACGGGGCGAAGTTTGTCATCATCGTGACGGAAGACATCCGCCTGTATTTTCAGGTCACCCACGGTCTTGTATGTCAGCGTTTCCTTGCGAACTTCCGCGAGCACGACTGACGTATTGAGCATGGTCAACGCTCCCAACAGGACCAGCCACAAACTTGGATGCAGGTTGCGGTTCGACAATTGTCTGCTCACAAACTCACCTTTCAGGTCAATGTTTTCGATTTCGGGTACGGACAAAAGATCTTCCTGAGTCCGATCCCTGAAATCAACCGGAAAGGAAACATCGAATATGCGATGCGTGCTGATCACATCGCCTCTTGCAGCAGTCCATGGCAGGCCATACGTTGACTCATCGCAGGGGCGACTGATCGCAGCGGGACGATCCACTTCTGCCATCTGTGCTATGGACTACGATATGGCCGTTCTTCGTTCTGCTCCCTCAGAGTTCGTAACCATTCAAGACAATGCACCACACAGTAAATGCTCCCAAGAATCTTCAGGATGAGATTCGTTGAAGGCCCTTTGAGCACTAATGCAAGCGTACCGACGGCGGCAAGAAAAATGTTGACGACTATGAAGGCATAGCCCGCAGCACGTATTTGAAACCAGATTCCCAATGCAAACGATGCCGTGATGATGACAGCGTAAACATACCACGCTATCGGAACTTGATAGAATGCGATCCAAATACCTCCAACGCCCAGGAGAATCCAGAATCCCGTCGAGATTTCGAGGGCACCGCCTGGATACTTCAGTTGCATAATGAAGACTCAATTGTGTGTGAGGTCGACATCGATACCTATGAACCCGTTTCAAAAGGGGGTAGACCCTTTGTTCGGCAGTTGAATTGACTTGGAAATCGTACACGTAGGAGTGGCAGCCAACCATTCTAAAAATGATCGCGCATCAACTTAATTGTAAGCAGCACAAGATGGAATCCAAGAATCGCCTTGCACACCTCGCCGAATTGATCGGCGAAGCGATTCCGGAATTTAACGGACAACGGATGATTCGGTGCGGATGCCGCCCCGCATTTTCGCCTGCACCTGATTCAGCTCGCATCCGTCTTTAGGCTAGCCGAACAGCTCTGTCAAAGGTCTGCCGTCGACCAGACGATGCGGTCGATTCAAGGGATCTCGCAATTCGGCGTCTTCTGGAATTCCCAGTGCATGATAGACCGTGGCCAGCATATCTTCTGGAGAAACCGGATTGGTAGCAGGGTACGCAGCGTCTTTGTCGCTGCTTCCGTAGACTTGACCGCCCCGAATGCCCCCGCCTGCCAGGACTGCTGATTGACAGGCTCCCCAGTGGTCTCGCCCCTGGCTGGCATTCAGCTTGGGAGTCCGGCCGAATTCGCCCCACATCGCAACCAGTGTTTCATCCAGCAGGCCTCGCGACTTCAAGTCGTCCATCAATGCTGAGAAACCCTGGTCAAGAGATGGCAGGCAGTAGTGAGCCTTCAGCATGTTGGTCCCTGTCAGACCTTCGAACGGGCCGTGATTGTCCCAGACATTGGCGACGTTGCCCCCCTTCTGGATGTACATCCAACTGATCGTGACGAGCCGCACTCCAGATTCTACCAGGCGCCGGGCCAGCAAGATGCTTTCGCCATACTCGTTGCGGCCGTAGCGATCTCGGGTTCGCGGATCTTCCAGATCCAGGTTGAAGGCTCGCTTCGCCACTGGAGATGAGAGCATGCCAAATGCCTGTTCGCGATAGCTGTCCAGTCCCCTGGCTCCTTTTTCCGACAGGTATCGCTGATCCATCTCTTCGATCACATTGAGCATGCCTCGCCGAGCCAGCAACCGAGTCTCGCTGATCTCGGGGGGTAACACGATCGAGTGCGTTGGTTTTTCTTTTGTTTCCTCTGCGGCCGCGACCTCCATCGGATCGTAACGCCCACCGAGGAAGCCCGCATAGGTGCCTGAATAGGTTGATCCATCATGACCGATCGGTCGCGGAATAGTTGCCGCCGCAGGCATCGCTCCCAGTGGAGTAAAGTACGATACGACAGAGCCGAGATTGGGGAAGTCATTTCGATTTCGCTGGTTTCTCGGCACAACCAGCGTGTTGTTAATTCGACCCGTCAACGTTCGATAAACACTTGGTTCATGATTGTTGCTGTCGTGCGTCAGCGAACGAATGATTGTGGTCTTGTCTGTGTGACGTGCAAACAGCGGCATGTGTTCACAAACGTCAATGCCGGGAACGACCGTCGGAATTGGTTGAAACTGGCTGCGGATCCCTTCGGCCGCCAGCGGCTTCATGTCCCACATATCCTGTTGCGGAGGACCACCCCAGAGATAAATCAGGATGCAGGACTTGGCTGAGCCTGTTCGAGATGGTGTCGATTTCCCTCGCGTCTGTTCCGCTCGCAACAGTCCAGGCAGGGAAACACTTCCCAGTCCAAACTGTCCAAGACGCATCATGGCATCGCGACGATGAAGCATGCGAGGTTTCCTGTCACTTGTAATGATCAAACTTTTTGGCAGGTTAACCAGACACATTGGCAGACGTCAATCTGTTGTGTGCTTGAATTCGCGGGGCGACTCGACCAGCAGACAATGTCGACTACAGCAATTCACGAATCACTTCGCCTTCCGATAACAGCATCGGTCGACCGTCGGTCATGTGATAGGTGATTTGTCGGGAATCGTAACCGAGAGCATTGAACACGGTGGCGTGAATGTCGGCAGGTTTAATCGGACGCGATTTGGGAAAGGCTCCGATGCTGTCAGATTCGCCGATGACCTGGCCTCCTCGAATTCCGCCTCCAGCCATCACCATGGAATAGCATTGCGGCCAGTGATCGCGGCCTGCATTGGTATTGATCGTTGGAGTTCTTCCAAAATCGCCCATCCAGACGACCAGCGTCGAATCCAGCAACCCTCGCTCAACAAGGTCGTCGAGCAGCGTCGCAAACGCTCGTTCCATCGGTGGGACCAGGGTTTTCTCCAGTCGTCCGAAATTGTCCTGATGTGTGTCCCAGATGATGCTCTGCCCATTAACCGTCGTGACGAACCGGACGCCCGCTTCGACCAGTCGCCGGGCCAGCAAATGCGACTGTCCCCATGTGTGCCGACCGTACCGGTCACGCGTGGCGGCCGATTCACGCGTAAGATCAAAAGCGTCGCGAGCTGCACTCGATCCCATCAGCGAAAGTGCCTTCGCCCGGTGAATTTCGAAATCGTCCGAGCCAGCCGCGAGAACCGGAATCCCGCATTGTCCCAGTTGGCCAAGCAGTGTTTGCCGTTCGATCTGCCGCTGTGAAGTGACGTCACTGACCGGGGCCAGGTTGGGAACGGAGAAATCCGCTGCATTCGGATCTGCATTCAGTACCAGCGGATCGTAGGCCGGACCAAGGCATCCACCGAACTGTCCCGGAGTCAGATAGACGGTACTGTCACAATGCGGGGCAGGAGTAATCACGTACGGTGGAAGTGGACCGCTGTTTCCTTCTCTCTGAGCCAGCCATCCGGCAAGCGTGCCAAAGCTCGGGACATCATTGCGGCTCGGATTGATCAGTGTACTGTCCATTCGATACGGTCGACCGACGATGGACCAGTGCATCCCCGAATTGTGCCCCGCATGAGTGTGATGGACGCTGCGAATGATGGAAAACCGATGAGCGTGGCGGGCAAGGCCTGGCAGTAATTCCGAAATCTGTACACCCGGGGCCGATGTCGCAATCGGACGGTAGGGGCCCCGGACCGTGTCGGGAGCGTTTGGCTTGGGATCCCAGAGATCGATGTGGCTGGGGGCACCACAGTTGAAGATCAGAATGACCGACTTGGCAGTCCCATTCGTCTTCGCCGCAGCGATTCGGCTGAGCGTCTGCTGCCAGAAAAGACCAATCCCGGCGATACCGGTGGACTTCAGAAATTGCCGACGCGGACCGGCGTGCGGTTTCATCGAAACCATCCTGAAGCGATCTGAGCGGAAAATCGCTTTTAAACTGGGGTGGGACTCACAAAGGCAGCAACGCACAATCCACAGTCAGCCTGCGTGCATTGACGATAGTTGATGCGTTCATGGGATTGAAGCAGGTTGGCTGAAATCTGTCAACCAGGCGATGTTGCATCTCGGATTGAAAGCCCCGATCAACTCGCCCATAAGGGCGACGTATGTCGGCCATGATTCTGTATGGCGATCACGGAGTTGAATCAACGACCTTCGCACAGAAGATGCCGTGATAGTCTGGGCGGATGCACGTTGTAATGATCAGGATTGCTGTCAGGGGCGTTTGAACTGCGAGGATTCTGAGCCAGTCAAACTGACCAGCCAGCGCCCAGCAGGCAACGTTCAACACGAAAACTCCCGCCCAGAATAGTTCGAACTCGCGACGGACACGAAACACGTTACAGAACAGGAAGAAGTGCCCCAGCGTGATAGGGAGCAGCCATGCGATCTCTTCCAGAATCGACAACGTGGCCAGCGTTACGACGGCACAGACGACGATGGCGATCAAGTCTGTTGGAGAAAATCGAAACCCGCGACGCCGCCTGCCGAAATCGATCCATGCACTTCCTGGTTTCATGGTCAACTCCTCAAGTGTATTACGCCCCCGCACTAAACGTGCAACTCCGCTGAAAGCACCTCGAAATCAGGACTCAACGTCACGTCGAGTCGTCCAAAAGATGTTCCAAAATTGATAATACGCATGTCCCTGCAGCAGAGAAGTGTCTTTTCTCCATCGCGAGCGAATTTGACAACGTGATAGGCGGGCGAAAGTGCCGCCATCGCCTGGAATTCGGGAAGCGGTTCCAGATGCCTGCGAAACTCGGTGTCAAAAATCGTCGTGGTCGTGATGACGTGGGATGTGCCTGTCAGCACGTTCAATTGACTGGAAGTCACTTGCGAGTCTTGTCGCTGGCAGACGTAAAAACTCCACGGCCACAGCGCCGAAGGAATAATTGCGACGACATCACGTCCACACAGCCTCGATGCCCTCAATCTCAACAGGCCCTTCACTGCAAAGTAACTCGCGAGGGCGATGACGTATCCCACGCTAAGGGATTTCAATCGAGCTGAATCTTCAGCGAGATAACTGGCAACGATGGCGACAGTCCCCGTCGTCATCACAATCACAACGCAATCAATAAAAAAGACCCATTCCAGGCAGAACCGTTTCTGCGTGAACGGTGAAAAAAGGCGAACGCCGTAGGTGTTGGTCAGATCCAGAAGCACGTGCAATGTAGCGCCCACAGCCAGGCCGATGGGCAGTCCGGCCAGTTCCGGGGACGTGGTCTTCAGCAGAACCCAAAACACAATTCCTGCCAGTAAGATCCCAAGCAGAGAGTGTGTCCACCCCTGATGCCACGTGAGAAAAGCGTATTTGCCACCACAACGACTGAATGCGTCGAGATCAGGAATGACCGAACCAAGTATGAATCCGGCACTGGCCGCTGGGTGGGAAGCCAGCCACGGTCCGGCGATTGCCACTCCCATCATGCCGTGTGTGACGATGTCCATGTCACTTCAATCGTCAGGCAGTCGGGGCGAACTTCAACCGGCTTGATGGCAGCTGATTACGAGCGATCACGGAAAGGCATTCGCCAAGATTGATAATAGCCTGGGCCAGTTCTTGAAGATCTTCAGGTTGGCCGGTCACTGGCAGTCGCTTCAGACGCAACGAAACTTCCAGAGAAATAGCGCCGTCTTGATCGGGTTCCGCCAGTGCAGGTTCGATACTCCATTGAGCATCGGCAGAGTGGCTGGTGCGTTCAACGGCCAGTGAAAGGCCCCTGTCAATGTCAGCCTCTATGGAAGTACATCGATCCTCCAGAGCTTCTGCTTCCGGAGTGACTCCGCTGGAGAGTTTCCACGAATCGTAGTTCATGACGGATCAGCCAAAAAGGTGCCAGCAACAGTGGCTCCGCCTGTCCAGTCAATCCGTTACGACGCGATTAGACAACGGAATCGGCAACGATGCAAGTTTTTCTGCAGACTTTGCAACCTGAATAAGCCAGTTTTCGACGGTTTGACTGATGCGAGTGTGATTAACGCGACTTTTGACAGTGCCTCCGCGCCGCCGAAGGCGGCGAGATAAGCGAAAGAACTTGTTTTGAGTACAAGCCACGCAGCCAACCAGTCGTTGCCTCCACCGACGCAAGGTCGGCGGAGAAGGAAAGCCAGTGGTATATCCTGCGTTCAGGTTGCAATACCCTCTGGCCTCCCGACGTCAAATCGCGTCGACGGATAATTGGTCGAGATGCCGTGCTGCAGTCCGCAACTTCCACCAACTACAGGCTACCCGCATACTGATACGGCATCTGGATAAAACGCTGTTGAGTTTCCCGGTCGCTGAAAAACCACAACTTGCCTCGCCAGATTACTCCAACGCGTGGATCGCCTGTCGCTGCAGAGCCTGCGTCGCGTGAGCTTACCAGGCAGTTTCCGTTGGCAACCGGCCAGTATCGCTCGGGATCTGCCAGGAATCGTTGGCGGTGTTCGTCCGAATGAAAACAGACAACGTGGTCCTTGTATTCGGCCGTAAATTCCGCCTTCCCTTTTCGAAGATGATTTTCGTCCAGCAGGCTTGCCAGGCAGAAACCGTCGAAGCTGAAGGAACTGACATTCATCGCGGCCAAGGCAGAAATGGCATCGGAATCATCGAACAGATTCGAATCCTCGTTGTCCTCTTTGACGCGGACCATTTCGAGTACGCTCACCAGATCGCCTGCGGACTGAAACCCCGAAATGCGTTTTACGATCTTCAGTTCGGGTGAGACCACCAGTGTTGTTGGATACGCTTCAATCTGGAAGTCGGCGATCAATTGCGGGTGCTCATCGGCATCCAGTTCGAGCAATACGAAATCGCGGCGCAGACGTTTGCGCACTCGCTCGTCTGTGAATGTCAGTTGCTGCATCTGTCGACAGGGGCCACACCAGGTGGCCGTGATCTTGACGAGGATCGGTCGCCTTCTCTGGCGAGCCTCTTCAGCAGCTTGTTTGTAGCTTCGACGCCACCGCGGGGCATCAGAATCGTCAGCCCCAGTTGTCTCGCCTGCCGCGAGTGTTCCGGTGACTGTCGCGACGAGTGCGAGCGCAAGGCTCCCCGTGCGAATCAATGACATGCTTTCCTCCTCACATGTGTGGCGATCATTCCTCCTTGCGATCCACCCGAAAATCTGCCGGACTGGTGAACGCCGTTTCCAGTCGGGTCGACAGTCGAATCCAGGCCGCGTCAAACGCGAACCCGATTCCGGGGGAGCACCTCAAAGGTACACGCTGACACCAAAGCGATCTACCTTCAGACGCCTCTTCAACTGCAACATGAAGAAAGTTTGATTTTTGTGAATTCTTCTTCAGAACCCTGTTCAAGGGTTGTAATTCAGACGACATGTCGTTCAATGATGGATGTGATCACAGGAAGTTGTTGAATCGATCTTTGATAATGGTCCTTGATGTGAAATGTTCCAGCAAATCCTGAAAGTGGCCCTTGGACTGCTACTCGTCTGGCACTGCACGCTGGGTGCTGGTGCTGACGAGAACGAAGTCCGCCCGGAACAATCTGAACGGATTTCGACGTTAATTCTGCAACTCGGCTCAGCCGTGTTTGAAGAGCGGGAATCCGCCGCTGTTGAACTTCGAAAAATCGGTTCTGCGGCGATTCCGCAACTGTCAAAAGCCCTCAATCACAAATCGGTCGAAATCCGTTCACGCGCAGCAGCAATCCTGCGACCACAGCTTCGAACTCCGCTCCAGGAAGCGATCCAGAAGTTCGCAGACCTGCCCGATGAAAAGCTTGATCTCGAAGTCGGGATGTGGTTGATCGCGAGGATCCTGAATCCTCAGGTCGAACAGGCAACGCTCAGCCGGCAACTCGACGACCTGGCCTGAGCGGTGCGCAAGAAACTCGGCGATGCGGACCTAAAGACGGTCGATCCTCAACGTGCAGTCGCTGCCGTGCGTGAAGTCTTGTTCGTGGACGAAAAGTTTGGTGGCAACTTTACGGATTACAGCAACCCGGAAAACAGCTCGTTAGAAAAAGTCCTGGCATCGCGCAAGGGACTGCCGATCCTGGTTTCACATGTCGTGATTGCGGTCGCTCGTCGACTCGAAATTCCGATCGTCGGAATCCCGACATCCGGACGCTACATTGTGAAATATGACGGGCGACGTGCCCCTGCGGGATTTGCCAAACAGGACATCGTCTTCGACCCCTTCGACAATGGAAAACTGTTGTCGCGAGACGATCGGATGGAACTGTTTCCGGGAGCCGATCCCGATAATCTGGCCAAGCCTTCAACTCAGCGCGAGGCACTGATCCGAATGCTGACCAATCTCGAAACGCATTTGTTCCAGCGTGACGAAACCGACATGGCTTATCTGGCTGTCGAATTTCGCGCTGCGTTGCAGTTTCACATGATCGAGAAGTAGTTTTCGCAGGCGAAATCGATGGCTTCTGGAGTCAGGCGAAACTGCTGACCTTGAAACTGGCAGAAGTACTTCACCTGCAGCAGGATGTCGCGTGGCTGACAGGCTCGCAGCGGTCGTTTGACCGGAAGATAGTGCTTCGAAATCAGGTAGTCGACGGCCCGCTTGTCGTAGACCAGTCCCAATTGATTCGCGACCAGTGCAAACAGCTTGTGGAACTCATCAAGACTTGGATCAGGTACCGGAATCTTGTACGGGATGCGTCGTAAAAACGCGGCGTCTACCAGATCTCGCGGTTCCAGATTGGTGGAAAAGATCATGATCTGATCGAACGGGACCTGAATTCGCTTTCCGCAGGGAACACTCAGGAAGTCATATCGCTTTTCGAGTGGCACGATCCAGCGGTTGAGTAGCTCCACAACGGGCATGCGCTGGCGGCCGAAGTCGTCGATGACCAATGTGCCGCAATTGCTTTTCATCTGCATCGGCGCTTCGCAGATATTGGTCGCACTGTTCTGCTGGATCTCGAGTTCATCCATGGTCAACTCGCCCCCGGCAATGACCGTCGGGCGCCTGACCTTGATCCAGCGTGAATCGACTTTCGATTCGTTCATCAGCCCGGCACCCGCATGCGAATCATCGACTCGCTCGTGGATCATCGGATCGAAAACTCGAATAACATCCCCATCGATCCCAATGGCCTTGGGGATGTAGATGGTTGAGCCAAAGCAAGCCGTAATTCGCTCAGCAATACTGGTTTTCCCGTTCCCTGCCGGACCGAACAGGAACATTCCGCGACCGGAATTGATCGCCGGGCCGAGACGGCGCAGCATCGTGTCATTGATGATCAGGTCGGAAAACGCGCGTCGCAGATCGGTCGCAGACGCATTGAAATTCGTAATCGTCTGCGCTTTCACCGACTTGATGTAGTCAGCCAGCGAAACAGGAGCCGCTCCAAAATAGGTACAGACTTCGCTATAGCGACGTGCCCGTTCGCGGCCGACGTCGGTCAGCGTATATTCGTAATCTCCCATCGATGCGGCATTGCGATACGCCACCAGTTGCAGAGTCTTCAGATTCGTCAGCAGGGGGGCCAGCAAGCCAAACGGCAGGCAGAGTCCCTGAGCGATGCGGCGCCCCTCGACAGACCCGCGGGCTAACAGCAGCTTCAGCACCAGCCGCTCGATCTCTTCAGTAGTCAGACCGAGTTGCTCCAGCCGATCAGGTTCGCGAGGAATGAATTCTGTCGGCTGAGGTGTCGTCGGCGCATTCAGCGATGCCAGCAGCATCTGAGACGCCGAAAGCGATTCCAGGGCAGCGCCGCTGTTTCTGGTGCCTGAAGCCGACTCGCTACCGGTCGTCGCATCAGCGGCAGAACGAGCAGTATCGGCAGAGAGTTCTGCCATCAGATCGATCGGGGTGATACCACGCGTCGGATCACTCATCATATTTTCGTATTTCCCAGGCGATGCGTCCGCGATTGTTCGAAGGTTGCCGAGACAATTCTTTCAATCGAATTCAAGCGCGTTCTGCCTGCAGCAAAATGCCGTCACAAACCAGATTCGGCGCTAACACGTACGGACGGTATCAGTTACGTTTTTTTCTGTAAATGTGAAAGTTTGGACTTCGGGCAGTAATTCCGGGCTTTTCGCTTCAGGAGATTCGTGTTAAGAAAGCCTGCCTTTCTCATGACATCTCCCGTAAATCTATTGTCGATCATTTCCCCAAGAGGCATTCCACCATGGAATTCGGCGATCAAGTTGTATTGGTCACGGGAGGCGCGAACGGAATTGGACGCGCGATCTGTCAACGAGTCGCCCTGGAAAAGCCACGCGGAATTGTAATTGCCGACCGAGACATTCAATCTGCCCGGAATGTCGCGGCCGAGGTTGGAGGAGTAGCAGTCGAGTGTGATGTTTCTTGTGAAGATGATATCCAGCAACTGGTCGCTAAGACTCGACAGGAATTTGATCGAATCGACATCGTCGTTTCCAATGCGGGGGTAACGAGCAAGGGGGGATTCGAGACGGCGGATGCCGACTGGGATCGACTCTGGAAAATCAATGTCATGGCTCACGTCTTTCTGTCGCGAGCCACCGTTCCGCAAATTGTTGAACAGGGTGGCGGTGCATTCGTCATTACGGCCTCGGCTGCCGGCTTACTGACGGAAATTGGCTCGGCCGCGTATTCCGTCACCAAGCATGGTGCCGTCGCATTCGCAGAGTGGCTGTCCGTCCATTATCGCAACCAGGGTTTGAAGGTGTCGTGTCTCTGCCCAGCAGGAGTCGCCACAGATTTCCTCGATCTCCAGGACCCGATTCATCAGTTTCTGCACGTGAACTCCGTGACGGCAGAGCATTGTGCAGACTGTGTGATTGATGCCGTCAAACGCGAATCGTTTCTGGTGCTCCCTCATGAAGAGGTTGGTGAGTACTTCCAGTTCAAGACTCAGAACTATGATCGCTGGCTGCACAACTTTGCACATTTGAATTCCCGCTTCCAGAAACAAGCGGCGCGGAGAGACGCCAAAGCGGGCAGCCAAACACATTGAGCGTTCCCGTCTCAGCGTGCATCAAGCTGCAACTACCGGGAATTGAGCCTCGCAATTCTTTACCGACTCTTTGCCCGGTACCATTCGTCTACGACACTGCAGACGAGTGCAAAGGCTTCGCGTTCGGGTGGACCAGCGGTCTTCTCCACGGGACTTGCGAGGGCCGATCGCGTTCGGCGGCATTGTTCATTCAACTTGGAAATCCACTACACAATTGCAAACGACATAACCATTTGTAGAATCGATAGATTAAGAAACAGCGACAGCGGCATCACGAACAAAGCAACCAGAATTCGCGGCTTGGAAGATTCTCATGAATGACTTTTGGACAATCGCGATCTATGCGTACTGTAGTCTCTTGATGGTGTCATTTTGGCCTGTAGTTCCTTCGTTACTCAGAAAGGTCGCTCTCAAGCCAGGGGGCTCTGCCTTTTCTGACTCACCTCATTTCAGTGAAAATGCCAAAAAGCGGCTTGAACAACACTTTTCTCGAATCCATGGGACGCTGCTCTATTGGAAAAACCAAGCCGCAAAATACGAAGCTTTGCACTATTATTGCCTAATTTGGACAATCCCTTCTGCTGTTATCATTCCGGTTCTCACGCAATCAGTTACGGATTCGAACCATTCAAAACTGCTTCTGACAATTGTCTCTTCAGTCACAGCGATCCTACTCTCGTTTCACAGCGGATTCAAAGTTGAAGAATCCTTCAAAGCATTCCGACATGGCGAGTCGGAATTCTACGATATGTACCGGCGACTGCTTGACCGACCATCTGCCTTTGGCGATAGCGAAGAACACCAATTGGAGAAATACTTCCAGGATGTAGAATCACTTCGCCGTTTCATTCGCAACGCGGAAACGAAAAACCTTGCAACCCTCGATGAGGCACGTGAGCGAATCCGTCAAAACGGGACGTTTGGCACCCAGAATTCCAATGCATGACCGAGTTTTCCAATTATTTAGGCTGCGGATTGGAGGTTTGAAGACGGATCTGTGAAGCATGTTTTGGGTGCGGAAACCATGATATGTCCGAATCCTTTAACGGCTCATCGGGGACTGCCCAAACTCGGTAAAATCAGCTTTTTCATGCACCGATTGGAAACGAATTCCGCACGATACTACGAGTGGTGCCGATCCCGTGGATACTACGATAGCGTTCTCTGACTGCTACCCCACTATCCGGCAGTTGTGCAACTGCGACGACCTGACGGAAGTCCGGTTCCCACGTCACTACTGACCCTTTGCCCGGTACCATTCATCAACGACGCTGCAGACGAGTGCGAAGGCTTCTCGTTCGTGTGGCCCCGCGGTCTTCTCCACGGGACTGGCGAGAGCCGTCAGTTGAGATCGAACTTCGTGTTCGGGAAGCAGATGAAGCCGAGTCGCCAGGATTGTGGCTTCCAGCACCGCATGGCGAGCTCGATGCAATCCGAAAAAATCATGGACTCGGCCGGAATGGACAATCGTCGCTTCCAGTCGGGAACGCTCTGACGATGCGTCGCATTCGGTTACTTCAAATTCATACCAGCGGCAGCAATCTTTGAGCACACTCCCGGAAATCTTTTGCGCGGGAAATGTCGGTGGGATTTC
>CAXBSB010000168.1:0-17557 GCA_963977965.1 uncultured Schlesneria sp. | reverse complement strand
TGAATTGCGACTGCCGGCGCGGCAATCCAACCGGTATAGTACTGAGTACTCTTGCCGCATCGTTCTGAGTAAAGGGTGGTGTTACTGGTTCCGTCGATACAAGCAGCGATCGAAGTAATAGCGTTTTGAGCGGACGCACCTTTGGAGCCGCCTCCCGGAACGAACGGGACTGTGATGGAAGTGTTAGTGAAAGCGATCTCAGCACCCGCAGCGTTCTTGGTAGTCTTAACCTGTGCAATGCCAGCGTAATCCCCGACCCAACCGCTGGGTGTACATTTGGTAGTGGGGTACAGAGCTGTACCGTTGATGTTGGTGCTCGTCGACCCGGTGGCAGGAGGCGCATAGGCTGCATTCCCCGGCGTAATATAATTCGCAGAATTGGCCGGATAAGTCACGATGCCAGGGTTCGGCGTCGACGGACATTGCATGACAGGAAACTTCAATGTCAGGGCGCCAGCATTTGAAGGGTCTGACCAGTCCTTGTTGAAGCAGTAGACCATAGCAACGCTCGCTTGATCCACGAATGGAAGGAGTGGGACCATACCGCCCGCGCGGCCCTGTGTTCCACCAACAATCCCAGGCGTCGGCGCATCAGGACCCGCTGGATCAAACGGGATATAGGGGAACTGGCTGTTGTTCTTGGTAATAGCGTTGTACGGCAAGCCTTTATAAGTTGACTCGAAGTTCATGGCTGCCAGCCCCAACTGTTTCATGTTGTTTTGGCACTGGCTGCGTCGAGCAGCTTCACGAGCTTGTTGCACAGCGGGCAATAACAATGAAATCAGAACTGCAATGATTGCGATCACGACCAGCAGTTCGATCAGTGTAAATCCACTTCGGCCCACCTTTGGGCTGGCGATCCGGCGACCTGAAACCATGAATCTATCCTCTTTTCTTCACAAAATCCAAAAAAACTCAGTTGCGAGCAGGAATTGTGCGAGAGAGTAAAGTTGAATTGCGAGTGATTCATGAATCGTCGGTTAAGTTGGCCTTCACAAAAAAATCTCGCCGAGAATTCAGGTTGAGATCAGAAACGGCTGGCAAGGACTATTCAGTGTTTTACTGGTTTGAAATCCTCTCTTCTTCAGTGGTCACGATGTCTCTACAACGAATTTCGATAGTGATTCCATTCCTGCTGGTGCATGGCCTGATCGCTGCCGAACCAGTACCGCCCCGGACTCCACGCGAGCGCATCGCCTCTCGAGCGTTTCCGTCGGTGTTTCAAGCCTGGAATCCCGCCGACAACCTGAAGCACGAGGACAAATGGACGACTCTGGCGCGGCATGATCTGGTCTTTCATGCTCCCGACTATTTCGGCCTGAAATGGGCCGGTAATTTCAATGGGCTGGCCACTGCTTTTACGAGCCAGAGTCTTCAGTCGGCAGTCGCGACAAGAAAGATGTTGCTCAATAAGAACCCGAATCTCATCCTGCTGGCCGAACTGCGGTATCGGGACGCTCACCGATCGTACCTGCCCGACAACCATGTCTGGTGGAAGCGAAAGGACGGCAAGCCCGTCGTCGGATGGGAGGAAGGAGGGTACTTTCTCCTCGATTTCTCAAATCCCGCCTATCGTGCCCATGTGGCTCAACAGGCGAAAGCAATCGTCGATTCCGGCCTGTTTGACGGAATCATGCTCGACTGGTGGGACGATGACCCGGACCGGCTGGCCTTGATCAAGGGAATCCGCGACGCGATCGGTGATCAACCGCTGGTTCTGGTGAATGCGAATGATCGCAAGACGCCCGGAACAGCAGCGTTTGTGAATGGGTACTTTATGGAGTGCTACAAGTCAAAGTCTGTTGAGGACTGGCGGCAGATTGCTGAGACCTTGGGATGGGCGGAAAGCCACTTGAAGGAACCACGAATCAACTGCCTGGAGACATGGTTCCATAAGTCTCGGGGCGACCTGCAACTGATGCGTGCCACGACGACTCTTTCGTTGACACTTTCCGATGGTTACTGCCTGTTCTCAGACCCCAACCCGCTCGGGACTGCCGATCATCTGCACGACTGGTACCCCTTCTGGGACAGGAGCCTTGGCCGTCCCAAGAGGAAGGGAGAACGCTCGGGGGACGGAAGCATTCAGCGTCGGTTCGATCGAGGCCTCGCCGTTTACAACCCGGCGGGCAACAAGCCTGTTGAGGTAAAGTTCACTTCGCCCCATACAGCGGCATCGACAGGCAAGTCAGCAACGAGCTTCACTGTTCCGCCCGGTGACGGCGACCTGTTTCATCAAGAGCAGAACTGACCTGAGTGGTCCGGCGACAAAAGGACAAAAGTCGCACAGCGCAGACGAAAAGCCCGGTCTTCATCCGAAGACCGGGCTGAGATTTTCTTTGGCAAGCGGGCCAACATGCGTCCGGGCAATGGCCGAAGCGAGACTACTTGCGGTGCCGGATCTTGGCACGCATCTTTCGCTTCTTTCGTCCGATTTTTCGACGACCCTTACCGGTTTTCTTGACGCCCATCAGACCTGCGCTCCCGTCATCGGTGTTTCCCTATCTATCGCCCCGCGACACAAATCCACAGGGGGAGGAGAGAATAACAATTCGGCCACCTTCGATCAAGGATCATGGCGAGATGCCTGAAAACGCACTTAAAACCCTTGATGGATCAAGGGTTGAGGACTTAAGAATGAAGCGAACGGACCGCGTTTTGTGCGTGTCCAAGGAGGGGGGATTTCCCGAAACTGTCTTAGTTTGGTCTTCGTTTGGGGATTGCACCCAACAGCTTGTCTGACTTCGACGTACGGACGACGTTGCGATCCAGATTCGTGTCGATTTTGCGAGTTTGCTGTACCTTCTGGAAATCCCTGCTACTATGAACCGTCCGGTTCCTTTCAAATTGCGTTTTTTCCCTCGACCGTGGGGTGCGCGAGTGATTTTCCGTTCCGGGCGATAGATCGAATTCGATCAAGGGTCACTCCCTTGTTGGCAAAGGAAATGTCAAATGACTCGCCGATCCACGCGTCGTGAATTCCTCCAGCAGTCGTCTGCACTGGCTGCGGGGTGCTGGGTCGGGACGTCATCTTCAGGCTGGGCACAGGAAAAGTCCGCGAACTCGGCAATTCGCTTCGCCTGCATTGGGGTCGAAGGCCAGGGAGCCAGCGATCGCGACGATGCGGGTCGCCATGGAGACATTGTCGCCATCTGCGACATCGATGAGGAAGTTCTCGAAAAAGCCGCCCTTCGTTTTCCTAAGGCAAAGAAGTATTTCGACTTCCGAAAAATGTTCGATGAAATGGCCGACAGCATTGATGCGGTGACCGTCAGTACCCCGGATCATACTCATGCCCCCGCAGCCGTTCGCGCCATGAAACTGGGGAAGCACTGCTATTGCCAGAAGCCATTAAGCTATTCCGTCGCCGAATCGAGGTTGATGCGCGAGCTTGCAGCCGAGAAAAAGCTCTGCACCCAGATGGGGAACCAGGGGACAGCTTCCGGCGGGCTGCGTGAGGCTGTCCAGATCATCCGTACGGGCGGGATCGGCAATGTCAAAGAAGTCCACATCTGGACCAACCGACCGCTCTGGAACCAGGGAGGAATCCGGCCGGCCGAGATGCAGGAATGCCCCAAGCACATTCATTGGGACCAGTTTCTGGGTCCCGCCAAAGAACGTCCCTATCATTCCGTTTACCTCCCATTCAAGTGGAGAGGCTGGATCGACTTTGGAACGGGGGCTCTGGGGGACATGGCCTGCCATACGATGAATATGGCCGTCATGGCGCTGGAACTGTTCAATCCGATTTCGATTGAAGCCACCCCGGCCGCCGAATGGACAGGTGATGCCCGGCGGGAAACGTATCCCAAGAGTTGCTCGATCAAGTACGAATTTGGACCTCGCGGCAAATTCGGTCCCTGCACCTTGTACTGGTACGATGGCGGGAAAAAGCCGCCCGAAGAACTGCTTCTCGGCGAAAAACATAAGGCGAGCGGTTCGCTGGTGATCGGAGACAAAGGCCGAATCCTCTCCGCAAACGATTACCACAGCGATTACATGATCCTGCCGACCGCTGAGTTCGTCGATTACAAGAAGCCCGCTTACCAGGCATCACCAGGTCACTTTCTGGAGTTTGCCAATGCCATCAAGCAGGGGAAGCCGGAACTGGCGATGTCAAACTTCGATTATGCAGGGCGATTGAGCGAAACCGTGCTGCTAGGCAACGTGGCTCTTCGCGCAGGCAAGAAAATCGAATGGGACGCGGCAGCGATGAAGATCACAAACGACGCGGCTGCGAACGCATTCCTGTCCCGCGAATATCGCAAAGGCTGGGAACTGTAGTGCGGTTCTTCACATCGTCCCGATGTGACAGTTCTTGACGACGTAATGCATCACGCGTTGCAATCGTTTCGGGTCGCACGTCCGCGTCTCGTCGGAACATGAGTGACACACTGCAGTTTGATGCCCGCGGGACACTACACTTACGTTGGATGCGATCTGGTTCGCGTGTTTGCGCTGTGTGACAAAGGCCATCAGCCGGCACGCGCTAGCACTTGCGGTATTTGAAGATCCGAATGCAGCCAACCGACTCGAATAGTTCCATCGCAACCGAACGGCCCCGGCGATAAGCTGGGACTTGTTATTCTGATAGGGTGGATGACGAAATCATGAAGTGGTTAGTGCTCATTGTGGGGTCGGCAATTGTTGGAGGCGTTTGCGGGGCAAGTATTGGCTTGCTCACGTCGACGATTGTCACTGAACCTCTCTGGCCTGTTGCCATTTGGATGCTTGGCACTGCAGACGGTTTAATTGTGGGAATGGCGTTTTGTCCAACAATGTTTCTAACCGATCGCGTGAGGACCGTTCGGGATGAGTTCTCGAACCCGATCGAGGCAGCATTTCGTTTCGGATTCGCTGCCCCGTTTTGCGGCGGAGTTGGTGGCTGGATTCCGGGGCTTGTGAGTGTGATTGCGAATGCGGCGTTGGGAGTGCTTCTCAGTGAATGCCTGAAACGCTATCCGCCTCGCAGCGGGCAAAATCCGCCATCAATCTGACGTCAAAAAGATCTGACACACTCTGCGGGACCACTACCGAAAATGCGACCAAGCCTGACAATTCGGCAATCCAGACTTTCGGTCACCAGCTTTTCCATCCCGCTGACCTTGATGCTCGTCGCGTCCCTGATTCCCCGGCAGCCACGACCGAAGCCATCCCCATGGTCACTACCGGAAATCGCATACCCTGAGAGGGTCTGCCCCCTTTTGCCACAGGCTGCTAGCGCGTACCGGCTGATGGGGGTGACACGATTTTGGAGTCCTCGACAAAGTCGTGCGGACTTCGAGTTTGCGATTGTGGACAACCGGGAAATCGTTACCCGCGTTTGGTAGCTCTGCGTAGCGTCTGAACAGCGGTACGGCTACTTGCCGGACAGTGCCGCTTCGACAGCCGCATCAACACTGGCGGATGGCCGCGGGCCCTCCACGGTGAAGGCAATCTGGCCCTTACGATCGACAACGAACACGCCCGTTCGTGGCTTACCCGTCTCGGGGTCAATCCTTCCCCAGTGCCGGTGGATGCGAAGTTGTCCTTCAGGCGAGAGTGGATCGAAATCCGAAACAAGTGGGAAGGGAAACGTACCTGCTCGCTCGATCGCCGCACGATTCTTCTGGGGTATCGCACTGCTGACAGCAATAACTTTGACTGACTGTGCCTGCAGTTCTCCAAACCGCTCACGCAGCCGCAGAAGGTCAGCGTCCTGATCAGCCCCCGCTTCGCCATCGAAAAAGATGACGATGATGGAGTGGCGCCCCAGGAAAGCGCCCAGCCGCACCAGATGATTGCCGGAATCCAGAGCGTCAAAGCCCGGTGCCGGACGCTGGATGACCGCTGCTGCCACCTGGTCGGCATAGTCCTGTGAACGATTTGACATGGTGCGCCAGACGCACAACGAAGCGATCACAAATGCAGCGGCCATCACAAACGCAAAACGTCGATCGATCATGAATACCTATCCCACGTGCTGCTTCAGCAGTTTCAGGAACTCACGCATCATTGGCGAGTTATCATGCCACGTTCGCCCGCTGATCAGGTTCCCATCGATGACGACAGGCTGATCGACATACGTGCCACCCCATTGAGTAATATCCAGAGCACATTTGGCGACGGTGGTCAGCGTGCGTCCCGACAGACAACCTGCCGCAGCAGCGATTTCGACGCCATGGCAGACCGTGCAGACTGGCTTACCTGCGTCAAAAAAGTGCTTCGTCACAGCCAGCAGATCTTTGTCGTACCGGATGTATTCGGGGGCTCTGCCGCCAGAAAGAAACAGGCCCACATAGTCATTGGGATTGATATCTCGAAACGCCACTTTCGCCTGAATATGGTAGGCAGGTTGTTCGCGAGTAATGTCCCAGGGAATGCTGTCATTGGGAGGGACTTCGTGCATCACCCCGTGGTATTTTCTCGCTTCCGGTCCGGCGACGACCACTTCAAACCCATCTTCGGGAAGACGGAAGAAGGGATACAGAGTATCCATTACCTCGGTGGCATCACCAATCGGCATCAAGACTCGCCATGACATGTTAAAAATCCCGTGAAATCTGCTGCAGATCAATCGCATCCATTTTCAACGTGGCATCCTGCGGGCACCAAACACCGAAGTACAACCGGCACGAGTTCAGAAAAAGGAACGACGACTGGACTTTGATTACGGTACTTTTTTCGCACATGTGGTGCTACTGAACCTCGCTGACTTACGCGAGATTCGCCCGCTCTGATGTCTGAAAACTTAATTTCGCCGTGGAACACCCAGGCAAATCCGGAAGCCATCGCGCGAGTCGGAATAGCTGGGACTCTGCAATCCCAGCCGGACGGCACATCGAGCGTTACCGGGAACATCGAAATAGTTGCCGCCACGACAGACCGGACGCGGATTTGTGGTGACGACGTGCAGATCCTCGTGCCCACCCTTCGGGTCGAAGTCGTCCAGAATGACTTCCCACACGCCGCCGCACATGTCCGCCAGGCCGAAGCCGTTTCGGCCTTTTTCTCCGTAATGATCGACGGGTGAAACAAACGAATATCCGTCGCTCCAAGGAGCCTTGCCGAGCGGCCATGTTTGTTTCCGGTCTGGCAGAAAATCGATCGCAGAAATGTTCAATCGCCCTTCGCCATCGTGAAGCTCATTCCCCCACCAGAAATAGTGACTTTCATTGCTGCCACCACGACAGGCATATTCCCATTCGGCTTCTGTTGGTAAACGGTATTCGAGGCCCGCGGGCAACCGGCCCGCCTCGCGCTCGCGTTGCGTCAGCCAGTTGCAGAACGCGCGGCCGTCATTCCAGCTCACGCAGACAACCGGGAATTCATCTTTTAACGGGAATGCAAAGTTTGGGTCACGCCAACTCTTACCCGGCATTGGCTCCCACGGGTGAACGACCTTCGACCCGAAGTGATAACCGTCCCACTTCGGATTGAAACATTGAGTCTTTCCGCCCGGCTTTTCAGCGTCTGTGACGTACCTGGAGCTTTCCACAAACTTGCGGAATTGACCGACGCTGACTTCGGTACGTCCCATCCAGAAGCCGTCCTTGACGCTCATCGGACGTGGATGTTCTCCTTCGTAGGATTCGCGTTCTGTTCCGGGTTGCGCTCCCCCTTCGATCCCTGTCGCCCACCGCTTTTCTTCGGGGGTACTCCCCATCAAGAATTTGCCGGGAGGTATATAGACGACTTCCAGCGAGATGCCATCTCCGAGGTCAACGCGACGGGTTGATCCCTGCTTTGGTTCATCAGCATTGGCAACCGCAACAGCCAGACTGCAGCATGCCGACACGGCCATTGCGATCAATCCCCGAATCGTCCGATTTCTGCCATAGAACATCGAAAACTCCTTCCAGAAAGCGTCCGTGATCGTTCAGAGCTGCAGTCAGCCGGAACACATGATGTCGGCATTGATCATGCGGGAATGGGTTCACTGAGGGAAGTCACTTTGCGCAACGTCCCGGTCTTCATTGAACAAATCCAAGGGGAAGAACTCCATGAGTGGACTTGTTCCTCCTGAACGAATTCACTTCGTGAATTCAGGCTGGCGGTCCGGGTTCAGATAAATGAAGCTCTTGCCAAGCCGACCGCCGTAGTTTCCTGCTGAAATCATACTCAGGCCAGGCGCTTCGACGGTTGCACGAATGACCGCATGGGTTGCATCGAAGACGGTCTTCAGATCACGGCCGTTGATAATGATTTCCATGATCGATTGCACGCCATCCGGAACTTGCGACTCACGCCCCAGTTTTGTCCGCAATGTCGGACAGAAGGGATGGTTTGTGCTCGCAAACATGAACGAGTACGCGCTTCCTGCCTTCGAGCCGCTGGCAGCGATCCCTCCGGGAAAGGGTGCGATTGTTCCCGGTACCTTTTCCAGGGCTTTGACACCCAGTTCCGCAGCAGCCAGCGAGCTGTCGACAGAATCTGCGAAGAACCACAGGTTTCCACCCATGATTCCGTCTTTAAACCCGAATCGCCGGTCGATCACGAATTCGCCGCCCATGGTCGGAATCACCCAGACCTTGCGACCATAGCGTTCGTCACGCTGCTGATAACCATCCCCGAAGAACGCGAGCTTTCGACCGAGTTTGAAGTAGGGATCGGTGTCCAGCAGATTGAAGCAGGCCGCCGTCGGGCACGTCAGCACGTTCTGGCTGAGGCGATGCAGCAGGACCTTTTCCAGCAGCTTTTCACGATCTTTTTTGAATCGCGGGACATGGAACTGCACGATCGCGCCAGGGCGTCCATCCGGGGTCGGAAACGATTCATCGCCCCCTGGACCCACGAACCGATCAACTCCCGCTTCGCAATCGCAGAAGATACTGCTCGACGCGTGACCGGTCGCGGCATTGCAGGCATGTTCCAGCCAGGTCCGGTCACGTGCGGTAATCAGAACTTCTGCGTAGATACTGCGAAACGCTTCGGCGTACGTATCATCAACAATCGCGGCCATCGTAGATTCTCATTCCTGCAGCGACACAGCGTCAGTTTCGGCCACGACCGTTGTAGACCGCCTTTTCCGTGACAACCTTGTCCATGAAAACGTCGTGGTCCTGCATGGGAATCTTGTCGAACAACTGACATTCAAATGCCAGTGCGACCAGCGGAGTGTCGGGGCGGGCGTGTTCGAGCAGCTTGTCGTAGTAACCCTTGCCGTGACCGGTTCGGCCCCCTTCACGGTCGAATGCCACGCCGGGAACGATGATCAGATCGATTTCTGCGACGTCAACTCGTTTGGCAGCGACAGTACGCAGTTCGGGCTTTGGCTCAAGGATGCGATACATCCCGACAGACAGTTCATCAGGATCTGTCAGGTGAAACAGTTCCAGTTCGCCATCCACGCAGTAGGGGACAACGATCTTCTTGCCACTGGCCAGAGCGGTGTCGAGATCATTGCGAGTCCGGACTTCGCTGCGAACGTCCAGATAAAACAGCACGGTCGCAGCTCGCTGGTACTCTGGCAGACTCATGCAGCGGGCGACGATTCCCCGGCTGATTTCATCCTTGTTCTCTTGGGCATTGCGATTGGCGTGTGCCTGTTCGCGAATCTGCTGCTTCAGGCTGGACGAGTCGGCGAGTTCCGTGGTCATGGGCTCCGTTCCTATTCTTGATTGGCCTCAGTCCGTTACGGGGGATTTCATGGAATCCTAACATTGCTCGACGCCCAGACCAACCGAACGACGATCGAATCAGATTTCGCCTCTGAATCGACGGTTCCTGGATTGCACGTCTGACCCTCTCCGGCCATACGATTTCCAAGTGAAATCGACTTGCCTCCAAAGGGTCTGCCCCCTTTTACGGGCTGCTAACTCTGCTGCGACGGAGCAAACACGACTTCAAAACAGGTCAATTCACCCTCCCGATGCCAGGCCAGGCGGGCGGAATGAGCATCCGCAATTTCCTGTGCGACGGAAAGCCCCAGGCCCGTTCCATCAGGCTTGCTTGTCGCAAACGGCTCAAACAAACGCGTCGCCATCGCTGGGTTCGGTCCAGGTCCGCTATCGAGCACTCGCAACCGGGTCGGTATCGAAGGTGGTCCTGATGAAAGTTCCACTCGCACCACACCCGCTTTTCCGGTGGCATCCGTCGCCGCTTCGATCGCGTTGATCAGCAGGTTCAGCAGCAACTGACGAAGCGAATCGGCTTCGCCTCTGACGATGACGTCGCTGGCAGGACGTTCCCATTCCAGGCGGATATTCGCATGGCGACATGAGGGTTCGACCAGTGGCACTGTTTCGTCGACCAGTCGAGTCAGTGAGACCGGTTCGGTCGCGAGAACTTCACCTCGCCCCAGTTTCAGGAATCGCTTCAAAGACGTTTCCATCAAGCTCAGTTGTCGCAAAGCGACATCCAGAGATTCACGATCAACAGACTCAGGGACTTCCGTCTTGTGGAACTCCAGTGCCAATCGTGCCCCCGTCGCGGAGTTCCTCATTTGATGAGCGATGCCTGCTCCAAGCTGCCCCAGCGTCCGCAATCGTTCTCCTCGCCGCACCTGTTCCTCGTATTGTCCGAGCTGCTGGCCCATCTGATTCAATGCGGCGGTCAGATCACGTAGTTCGTCGTCCGTAGCGGGCAGCGGTGTCGACTGGAAATCTCCCGCAGCAATCTTCGCAGCCTGAAGGCTCAATTGACGCACACGCGAAGTGAATCGGCGTGCCAGCAACGTTGTTGATACGACTGCGATGACGGCCGCCACGAGGCCTGCCAGTAATGGAGGCCAGGCCGCCCGCCGTGCCACTCGATCCCAATGTTCTTCCGGGTAAAGTGCATAGAGTGACTGGGTTTCGTTTCGAGGGGTGACTCGGACGGGAAGACGTGCGGCGCGGTATCGTCGAGATGCCAGAACGAGTGTCAGATCAGGAAGAGTCGCTGTTGCCGCCGTCTGATCCAGTTGTCGCAGGTGTGATGCTTCGTCATCGGTCAGGCGAATTGTGGACTGTAACACCTGGCCCACCGGCCCAAGGACCACGAAGTCGGCTCCCGATAATCCAGCCATCTGAGGCAAAACGTTCTCAGTCAGAGGGAACCCAGCATTAGCCAGAGTACGAGCCAGACGACGCAGGTTCTCTTGTTCCTGATTCCGCGCAAAACTGGCTCCAATCCATGCCCCGGCAAGACTGGCAACGGCGACCCCGGCCAGTACAACAACCAGCATCGGAACCAGCAATTGTTGTTGAATCGGCCGACGCATGGAAAACAGGCTTTCGCGGGAAAATCAGATTGTGGCAGAGCGATGACGGTAACATGACAGGTACGATCGGTTCCAGCCTCTGCTGGTTAGGAACATTCCAGAAGCATTAATGCGACCCCCATTTGGACACGGATGACGCAGAGTAGCACTACAGTTCAACGCACTTTGACATCGCACACCAGTGACGCGGGAGATGGATCGCCCCCCAAGTTGACCAGCCATTGAAGGCAGAAGATCCATCAGCCGGTACGCGCTAGCGTCCGGTTACGAGAATTGATGCGGTTTCCATGCGAAAGAGAAGGAAACCGGACGCTAGCGCGTACCGGCTGATTGTCGTTTGCTCTTCAACGCATGTGCCCGAACCGGCACTATTATCTTTCGCTCAAATAAATCGCCCGCCGGTGAGGCGGGCGATTGGCGGTTCAACTGGCGACGCAGACCGATGGTCACTGCGTCTGAATCGTCTTGCGGAAATCGATGAAGGCCCGGAAGTCGTAGTTTGCAGAGCCCGTATATTTCCCTTGCTCCAGCTTCGAGCGATCGACCACGAAGAAGCCGCGGTGTTCGGGTTCGGCTTTTCCGTTGTACGGACCGCCGATCCGGATCGCACCGTTGTAGGCAGGATCTGCCCCTGCTGAGAAGTACTTCACCGAAATGAAGATCGCAAAGCAGTTGCTGCGAGTCGTTGTGTTGCCTGCAATCTTTGCCAGTAACCTGTGTCGGATTATTGGATCGATTGAATTCGCAGTGTGCTCGCCCGAGTTGCCGACTTCCAACAGCCGTCGCTTGCTGTCAATAGGCAGGCTCCTGAGAATCGTATCTTCGACACTGGCGGTCTTGGTCCCTCCCGATGCTGTGTAACTGACATCGGCCAGACTGCGGAATGGCTTTGAACCGGGCAGGCCAGGCAGATGCATGGTAATACCGCTGTTGTTGGCCGCGTAGAAGTCGACGGCATCGCGGCTGGCCAGGAATTGAGACCACCAGTCTCGTGCTTCACCCGTTGCATCTGGCATCGTTGGAGGCTGATCCTTACCAGCAGTAACGCCAGACATATCCAGGCTGAAGTAGCGCGGGTCATCCAGTAACGCTGCGAAGTTTTCGGTGTATCGCAACGTATTTAGATTCATTCGCCCGGGGACTCGCGGAATGGTGAATTCAGTTCCGACCCCAAGATTCTTGTTCATCCGAGTCGGGATTTCCACAAACTCCAGCAACCGATGCCAGCGATTGGGTACGGCTGTATTGGGATTCAGGAAGTAAGCGGCTCCCGAATACGGGGTGGTCTGGTTTTCAGGTGCTTTCACGCCTTCGGCCCAGTACCGCGTCATCTTGCCTGGCGAGATGACAGGTACGTTGAACAGTTCAATAATTGATGCGTAATCGCGATCAAAGTGTGGCTGCCAGACCGTGAATGGATTGACGGCATTGGTATTCACGTTGGACAACGTGTTGTTATTCCCCATGGAGTTGGGGCTCTTCTGGTTTTCAGTAGCAACGCCGAATGGCTCAAAACGTTCTTTGCTGCCATTGACCGCGTTCAGTGCCATCTGGATTTTCGTCTTGTCGTCCATCGCCGTCGCCAGGGTAAACGTTCCGAAGGTCGGCAGAGTCATTTCATCAACGACAACCCAAGGATTGTCGTTGTCATTGACGGAGCTCGACGACAGGTAACTGCGGGTCGGATGCGCCCGGCGTCGCAACTGGAAAATCGTCGGCTTCGTCGGATCAGCCGTCGACAATGCTGCCGCAAACGAACCGACGGTCCCTGTCAAATCTGAAGCGGGGGTAGCACCATCTTCGACGCGGAATGCCGTTGTCGGAGCAACGACATCGATCAGATCGAGGCCTTTTGTTGCGCCGCTGTTGATCTGCTTTTGATAAGGGGCAATCCACGTGGCAGACATCGTGAAGTCAGGTGTCCCCGAAACCCAGTTCGGATCGAGCTTGAAAATACTCTTTCCAGGTGCCATCCCGCCCAGATCCGCATCAGCCGAGCCCACGGTAAAACGCTGTCCTGACGGAATCTTGTTCGCACCTGATTTGAACGACAGGCGGCGTTCAAATGCGCCCGGCTGCTTCATCACGAGCTGCCAGGTTTCGTTGTTTGTCAGGTTCACATCAAAGGGACTTTGGTTATAAAGTTCCGCATACGCAAAGTGATGCTGCGCGCTGTCGTCATAGAATGTGGCATCGTGGTTCGCTGCAGGCGAAATAGCCGCCGTGCGAATGATCATGGTTTCGCTGATCGAAAGATCGAGTCGTTCGACGCCGTAGACTTCGGCCCGGTCCGTTTCTGTCACGGGTGGTGTTGTTGACGGAGACGTATACGGATCGTCGTCCAGATTCCATCCATTGCTGAGATCGACATCGTATTCAAACCGGGTGATCACGCTATCGCGGTCCATGGCGTCGACAAGGTTGACGGCGAATTGAGCCATCTCGGCACATTGAGCCGGGGTGTACGCTCCTGTTGTGGTCGTGTTGACTGTATCGACACCATGGCCGACGAGATATAGCAGAACGTAAATGTCGCGAGCCAGTTGCTGACGATCACGTCGGGCCCAGAATTCCTGCGACGGCGCATCCTTGGGTGGATAGGCTGGCATCGACGTCGGGGTGTAGATTGTCGTGATCGGGGTCGTGCCGGGATCATCGGGATGCGAGGTCAATGGACGGAATGCCAGTGGATTTTGCGAATCCCCGGTCAGCAGTCCATTCAGACTCAACTTGCGTTGTGGTCGAAACGTGTTCTGCTGGCCGTTGATTTCGATTTCCATCATGTACCGCACTGAAGGGCGGAATGGATCTTCTGCCAGCGGCGCCGTTGAGTAGCGGGAAACAGAGCCGAATTGTGGGGGAAACTTCAGCGTGTTGGTATTGGCGTCCAGGTTATATTCATTTCCGGACCGGGGCGAGACAGGCAGGCTGAAGCTCTTGCGGTCGTTGCTGCTGACTGTGAACTTGCGGCGGATGTATTCAGCGCGTGAATTGGTTCCTTTCTTCTTGTCGAAGTTGAACGGAAGCAAGTTCGCCAGTCGACTGTTGAGGTTCAGCTTGTCGACTTCAGAATTATTGAGCATCAGAAACAACAGCTCTTCGGCCGAGAAGAGACTGTCAAAATCACGGTTGTCCGTGGGGTAGGTGATGACTTCATAGGGATCGTCACCCAATCCTTGTGTGATCGAATTCGCCATCAGTCCCGCCGCCTGACCCCATTGGATCACGGAAGGATTGTTGTCGGCGTATTTTGAATACTTGATCCAGCGATTTGCGGGGTCAGCACCGCCAGCCGGAGTGGCCCATGCAACGGCCTTCGGACCACTCTGGGATGTTCCCTGCCCTGTAAAATCGAGTGGGTGTTGATAGTAGGGGGGGATTGACTGGCCTTCACCGATATCCCCCTGATCATCTGCCAGGGATAGACCGGGGCGAGGGAGTACGCGCCCACCTGCAGTCGAATTGACAGGCCCGCTCCCGTTGTTTGTGGCAGCGTAAAGAACGGCAGGCTCACCATAGGCCCCGACGAACAGATCGAATGGCGACTTCTGGAAACGGCCAATCTTGGACCACAGGAATTCCATATTGCCAGACTCACCCCAAGACGGCGACGTTCCGCTGGTGACTGCTGTCGGAGCATTGCCGAAGAAGTTTTGATGTTCTGTAAACGTGAAAGTGTCATCAACCCCGATCCGTCGATTCAAAGCCCAGATTGGATTGATTTCTGCAGGCCCCAGACCCAGATTGGACTGCGACACAAAATAGAATTTTCCGTCGGCCGAGTCTGTTCCAAACCAGTTGCCGCTGCCACCGCTGGCGACTGCCGTAGTTGCCAGACCGTTAGAAATGTCAGTCGGGCCATAAAGAATCTTGGCAAGATTCCCGTGAACATTCAGGTTGAGCAGCGAATCGAGATCATGAATCGTGATCAGGAACAGCGGAACAAACAGCTTGCCTTTGGCATCCTGCTGTGGCGGAAAATCCAGGTCCATCAGGATCGATTCACAGATCCCGTCACCGTCATTGTCATAATCGAGTTCGACAGGTTCATTCGGCGGATAAGTCCCGGAGATATCAACGACCGAATAGGCGCCAATCCGTCCCAGTGAGGTTCCCAGGACTGGAAACGTACCGTTCATCGGTATGCCGGGAAAACCGGTTGCTCCCGGACCAATCACTGACGCGGCTTGTGCGTTCGTCAGGTACCGGGGCGCAGGATTCGCGGGCGATGCTGTGGGTGGCACATAGTAGTGATTCGGATGCCCTCGCATCACCTGTTGAGCCGTATTGGGGTCGTTATACCAGCTCGCATTGGGGGCACTGGTCGCTGCTGCACGAAACAGACCTGGAACCATATACGACGGCTTGACGACCTGATGGACAACACCATTGTTGTCGCGCACCTTGCCAACGTAGCACAGGAAGACGTTGTTGATGTCTGGATACGTGTAGCCTACGTCGGTCTGAGGCCAGCCTCCGTTCGTCAATTGGGGTTCGAACAACGTCGGAGAGGCCGCTGGGGAATCGACGAAGTTTAACAAAAACCGATTGTCGGGTTCTCCTGCGTTCACTGTTGGGTCGTCGATCAAGCCGTTGCGATTCTGGTCAACTCCTAATTTCCCGGTTGCAGAATCATAGATGACGTTAACCCCTTCGCCGTTGAACGGCTGCGCGCTGGGGTCGGGGCGGTGATTACTGAAGCCAACTGCATTGGACAGCAGGGAGTGCCGACTGCCCCACAGCACGCTGTTCTTCAGACGCGAGTCTGTTCCGACAATGATCTGTTCCAGAGCCCAGTCAAACAGTACATCCGCATCGAGGCCCGGATCGCTCGTCTCCTTGGAACCTTCCGAGTAGTACTCGGCATTGCTGCGCTCCTGCGCAGAGAAGACATAGAAGATGACCCCCAGCAAAGAGAGCATCCCCATCAGGACCATGACGATCAACAGCGTCGATCCGCGTGGATGTGGATGTGTCTGCTTCAGATGCAGACGATGCTTCTGATGACGAAGATGACGTTGCCGAGATTTCAGTTTCATGTTCGTACCTCGATTCCCGTCTGCCTGAGCCCGCAGAGAAGTAGATTGGACCCGCGACCCACGACAGGGCCAGCGGATTGGAAAGGCGATTTGCAGAATGGCCCATGCCATTCCATCATTTATCAGAACCGTTCGCACGACTCTGTGATCAACACCACAGGTGGTGCGGACAGTCAATTTCAGCGGACCGGTTACTATGGTCCGGTCAATTCCGAATCAGTCGACAAGCGACTGAATTAAAGTCAGTTGCCGCATCTGTTGCGTTGAAGGATCAACAAACCGAATCTCAATCTTAATGGCTCGAAGTGGCTTACGATTCTCCACTGCTTGCCAGACTATTGAGGAATCGCCAACAGTCAGTCCATCCGCTTTTGGCCAAGTACGCTCTGTACCACCACTCTTATTTGGAGGAACACTCGCAATACAGCGATAGAAAAACGGTGCACCGGCTGGAGCAGCTGTCGGAAACACTTCGTCACCAACGTTGTAGGTCGTATTCGACTGCCATGCCGGACGGCTGACTTCGGCACCACTTAGATAAGCCGGCCGGTAACGAATTGGGCGATACGGGGGCGGTTCGGGTGTTGTGCCATCACCATTAAAGTCGATTCCAATTTGCGGATGCCACGTATCGAATACGGCATTGATCGCATTGGTTCCGACATTCTCGGCAACTCGAGGCCCATAGCTGTTACTGACACCGCCAGATCGTTTGCCCAGAGCAAAATCAGCCGTTGCAGGCAGACTGGGGTCAGCGATGTTCACGAACCCTCCAAAATTGGTATCCCAGACTTGAATGTCGAATTCGTGCACATTCGACAACAGCAGATCCTCACCTCGTCGTGGTCCCTGGCTGAAATCGTCGGGAGCAGTCACTGTTCCATCGATCGGATCGAGCGTTAGCGTCAGCGATGGATCCGTCGGGATATTTCCCGCGGTCGTTGTGGACTGCGGATACCGGAAGTCCGAGTCCGAGCATTCCTGCATCGTGAACCGACCGAAATAACTGGCCCCGATGGCTGGTCCAGCGAATTCCTTCGATCGCCCCGGCAAAACGCCAGCAATGCCCGCTGGTGAAAACCCAAATCGGTATTGGGGCTTGGCCAGAGCGATCCCCACAGTCGTCTTGCCACTGTTATCCAGATGGTCCGTCCCGAGGAACTGTGCACACGGGGTTCCCGTGGAACTGAATCCACGAAACGCGCTGTAGTCGAAATCATTCCAGAATGGGCCGGTCGCGGAATACCTGGGATTCTGCGAATTGATGTCGAACAGGTCGTTGTTGCTCGAAAAGTTTGTATCGGTTGGCTGTGGTGTGGTCGAAAACATCGCCAGT
>CAXBSB010000167.1:0-17626 GCA_963977965.1 uncultured Schlesneria sp. | reverse complement strand
TCTCCGTGTGCTTCGTGGTCAACAGATTCTTGCGAAGGACGAGTGATCTACCACGAAGCACACGAAGAGCACGAAGGGTCGAACGTGCCATCGAGGTTCACTTTGCGCCGTGGTCAGACGCTGCAGTATAAAGCCCCTCGGGACGCCACACTGAAACGGAATGCGAGCTAAATCAGACCGCGACCCGTACCAGCTCTCCCAGATCAACGACCCTGGTCACGCGACCGCAGATGATCTGGGCATCCAGCCGATTCTGGCAACTCGCTGATTTATCGAGGGCATGTTCGACAATATCAACGATTTCACCCACAACCACGCCGACTTGAAGTTCACCACATTGATAGACGATGACCGGTATCTGCCCGGCTTGCTCAAAGTCTTCGTGATCATTTCCGTATGCACTCGACGCATGCACGAGTCGCATCAGTGGCATGATCTGCCCGCGATACTGGATCACGTCCGTAGCATCAAATCGTTCGATATCTTTGATGCGGAATTCCTCAAGTCTCGCAATTGTTCCCAGGGCGATTGCCGCACGAGTTCCATCGCCTGGATCGACGATCAGCCACGAATTCGATTCTGTCACCAATTGATCTGCCGAGGAATTGCTTTCCGATTTCAGGAGATCACGTTGTTCGTCAAGAACCTGCGCCAACCTGGCGATGCCGGCAACGTCGAGGATCAGCGACACTCGCCCATCCCCCATGATGGTTGCCCCGGCATACGCTAGAATTCCCTTCAGATGCAGTCCCAATGGCTTGACAACGATTTCCTGCATGTCGGTAATCGAATCGACCACAAGTCCGAATGGCTTACCTTCGGCCTGCAGTACCACGATATTGACTTCACTCTCAGATCGACGCTCTTTGTCGGTCCGATGTGCACGCAGTCCGAGTTGCTCATCCAGATACAATAGTGGCAGCAGGTTTCCGCGCAGCCGGTATACGGGGACATTGTGAATCTGTTCGATTTCCCGTTCGACCTGATCCCCTTCAAGTCGTACAAGTTCCAGCAGGCTTGCCTGAGGAATACAGAAGCAGTCCCCATCGCACGTCACGGTCAGTCCTGGCACGATGGCAAGTGTCAACGGGATCTTGATCCGCATCGTTGTGCCTGATCCCAGGAAACTATGGATTTCGAGGGTCCCGCCAATTTTCTCGACATTCGTTTTGACAACATCCATGCCAACGCCGCGGCCAGACACGTTGGTGACCTGAGCGGCTGTCGAGAAGCCAGGAAGTAGTATCAACCGGGTAAGATCTCGATCCGACATCCCCAGGGCCTGCTCAGCAGTGATCAACCCCTGGCTGATTGCCTTCTCCTTGACGCGAACCAGATCAATCCCCGCACCATCATCGCCGATCTCGATGATGACCTGCCCGCCCTCGTGGAACGCACGTAGCGACAAGGTTCCTTCTCCCTGTTTACCCGCGGCTTCCCGAACTGCAGGTGTTTCAATCCCGTGGTCGACCGAATTGCGAACAATATGGGTCAGGGGGTCCTTGATCGCTTCCAGAATAGTCTTGTCGAGTTCCGTGTCGGCACCATCCATCTTGATCTGCACCTTCTTGCCAAGCGAAGCTGACAAATCCCGTACGACGCGCGGCAACCGACTCCACGCATTCTGAATGGGCTGCATGCGGGTCTTCATAATCCCTTCCTGAAGTTCCGCAGTAATTAAATTCAATCGTTGCGAAGCAGCAATGATCACTGCATCGTCGCTGTGACGACTGTATTGCAGGATCTGATTCCGGGCGAGTACCAGTTCGCCAACCAGATTCATCAGCCGATCAAGCAGTGCCACGTCCAGACGGACGGTTGTTTCACTAAGTGCGTGGCTTTTCTCATTCGAGTCAACTGACATCACACTATCATTGGGTCCAGGATTGCTTTGCGAAATCAAGTAATCGCTTTTGCCACTCGCATCCGTTCCAGACGGCAACTGGTCTTCAGGGCGATCTCCACCGACAGCGGCGAGCCCATCGGGAACGGTCCGCAGCGACTGAGCATCGCCAATCACAGAGTCGGACGCACCGATTGAACTGCCAGCTCCGACACTCCGCTTGCGACGTTTCCTGGCAGTGCCTGCGCTTTGCTGCGACAGATCTGCGACGACAGACGTGACGTCGGCGAGTTCTCCCTGTGTATCACTCGTTGAGGACTTTTGTGGAGTACTCGCAACTCGCTTCCGTCGTCGTGATCGAGTTTTGCGTTCAGCCGAACCTTCCGGTCCGAATACTTGCTTATCGAGGACCTTCTGCCAGCCTGGATCACTGGTCTCTTCCGTTGGAACAACAGCCTCACCGGCTTTCAGTCGATCCAGAGTTGCGACAAGTTCCGCATAGTTGTCATCACCCTCTGTTCCCGAGACCTCGATCATGGCCAGTATTGAGCGAACGGCATCGACCATTGCCAGCAATGCTGTGGTAATTGTGGCATTCAACTTCAATTCACCGTCGCGTAGTCGAACCAGCAAGCTTTCGCCGACATGAGTAACGTGTTCGAGCATGGGAAAGCCTAGAAACCCACACGTCCCTTTGATGGTGTGAATGGTGCGAAAAATACTCGACAGTCGTCCACGATCATCCGGTGCATCTTCGAGTGCAACGAGATCACGATCGAGTTGATCCAGGTTGTCGTAGCTTTCCACAAGAAACTCTTTGACGATCTCGTCCATTGTTTCCATTTCACAGGCTCCCGTGTCACAGGTGTCATTGATGCATGCTGAGTGACCTCCGCGAGCACGGTGGTCGTTGAAGCGATCTCTCGCCACTACAGTCAACGAAGCCCCTCGAGTTTACTTGCCCGGAAATGTTTCCTTAATCCGCATATCACACGAGACTATATTCAATATAGCGACTGGTTCCTGCGCGCCGATTACAACGATTAATGGCAACATCGCAGGGAACATGAGTACGAGCATCAGTCGCGTAACGGGGCGAGTGCTCGTGGCACGAGCGACCATGCTGTGCGGTAGATGTGAAACGACGATCGCAACGCAAGGAAGAAATCGCGTGCGAATGAATCGTCGCGAAGAAAGAAGCTAGTGCGGGTCGCACTTCCGTGTCGTGTCAAAACTTGGGTTAGCAGCCCGTGGCAAAAGGGGTCAGACCCTCTCCAAGCAGACGATTTCCAAGTCAAATCAACTGCCAAAGGGTCTGACCCCTTTTGCCACGGGCTGTTAGCCGCTGCAGCTTGATGCCCGCGGGACGCCACACTGTAACGGAGTGCGATCCAGGCCAGCGGGCTTTTCACAGGTGTCATGATGACTCAACTGCGAATGAACCCAGGCTTGCAACAATCGAAAGGCATGAAGGTCACTGCGTTAAGCAGTTCCACACCCATGGGCGAACGTGCGCGGCAAAGAGGTCTGGAAGACAAGTCTCAATGGATACCCAGCAAGCTGAATCGTGCTGCGCGTGGTGCCTTCGGCAATATGAGCTTCGGGTGCCGCTAATACCCTGACGGATGGAAGTGACAGGTCCGCCTCACCACCGGCAATCCCCTTCAGATTTCCCCCGATCTGATTGGCAATCTCGCCCAGGGCATCGAACATGTCAGACTGACTTGGCATTTCGTTAGTCGGCACCGGAAAGATGGCACGGGCAATGACAGCGGCAAGTTGCTCATCGGCAATGACCTCCAGTGTTTCCCGGTGAAGCCCCTGGATTGTTACCGATGCAGAAAACCAGCGACCTGCTTCTGCAGATGGTGCATCAGGTTGAACTGGAATGCCTATCATAGAATCGCAAACGTCGAGTCCTAGTTGGTGAAGGATGTCTTCAGTAATGTCCATGAGGTTGATATCCACACGATGAGTAAAAGGCGATCTATTGTTTTGTTTCAGCTTGTCCCGGTGGCCGCAGTCAATGCATTACGTGCGGGCTGGTGCAGGGATGAGAGCGTATTGCAATGAAGGCGGATTCACCGAGACAAGCTTGGCCGGGTTGTGCGTTTGGACTTACGTCGGTCGATAGAAAATGCTCTTGTCGACTTCCTGGCGACCAAACGCAACACTAAGCCCGAGAAGAGTCTCGCTTCCTCCCAGCAGCAGGTAACCATCCGTTCGGATATGTGACCGGATCTGCTCGAAGATTGTTTGCTTCGACGCATTGTCGAAGTAGATCAGAACATTGCGAATCGAGATGAAATCAAACAGTGGAAGCGCCGGCCATGGCATTGTCAGATTGAGTTTTCGGAATTCGACCAGCTTTCGCAAAGGTTCCCGAACTTGCCAGTCGGCCCCCTTGCGATCGAAGTACTTCAGAAGAAGCCTGGCATGCAGACCGCGATTGACTTCGAACTGGGTATAGATCCCTTCACGGGATCGGACCAGCATTTCGTCAGACAGATCGGTTGCCAGGATTTTCACGTTCCAGTCAGCCAGTTCGGGGAAGTACTCTGCAAGGACAATCGCCAGCGTGTACGGTTCCTGCCCGCTTGAACTCGCGGCGCACCCGAGTGACAGTTTTCGTTCCGATTTCCGTGCAGCAATAAGAGCTGGAATGACGGTACTGCGAAGAGCTTCGAACGGATGTATGTCGCGAAAGAAGCTGGTTTCGTTAATCGTCATCGCTTCAGCAACACGTTCGCGAAGCCGCGACGCTGCGCCCCGGCGCAGATCGATCATCAGTTCTTCGATCGAGTGCAATCCGGAATTCTGAACAACCGAGTTAAGTTTCGACTCGACGAGGTAGCCCTGTGTCGAGGACAAGACAATCCCGGCACGTTCAGCAACCACGCGGCGAACAAAGTCGAATTCAGCAGGAGCGAGAGGCATGATAAATCCACTGGCCTGTAAACGCGTTATCATCTTCGGAGCGGTGGAGACAAGCAGCGACGTTCAGGTGTCAGGTCGTGATGAGACGAGTCTCCCGATTTCGATGGGAATGAACGATGCTTGTAATGGCCTGAGCCATTTCGGCGAGCGGCACAATTCGATCGGCCATTCCCGATTGAATAATCGCACGAGGCATCCCCCAGGCGACACTCGTTTCCTCATCCTGAGCATAAACATGTCCGCCACGAAGCTTGATTTCACGAGATCCTTCAAGCCCATCTTTTCCCATCCCTGTCATGACAACGGCGAGACAGCGGTTGTGGTAGACTTCCGCGATCGAACGAAACATGACGTCGGCACTGGGGCGGCACGAGTTTTCTGGCGGATCGTCCGTCAGAGAGAGTGAAACCCCAGAACGACATCTTCTGGTGACCATGTGTTTGTCGCCAGCCGCAATCCAAACTTGACCCGGCCCCAGCACTGCCCCGTCTATCGCTTCGCGAACCTCAATCTGACATGTCGTATTGAGTCGCTCCGCAAGGAACCGCGTGCAATGGATTGGCATGTGCTGTGTGATCAGAACGGGAACGTCGAAGTTGACGGGAAGGTCTTTGAGAACGTGTGCGAGGGCGCTGGGGCCTCCCGTCGAAATGCCGATCCCGACAACATCAATTGCGGCATTGTATCGAGGAGTTGAAATGTGCGGGGCCGATGGCTGACCCGGTCCTTTCTGCCCTGCAAACAGTCGCTTCTGACGCAATCCCTGGAACCACCGCCCCCATCGCTTCAACTTCGGGATAACAGTTGACCTCAAATAGTCGACAGCATCGTTGATATGCCCACTGACACCGGGCTTGGGAACGTAGTCCGTGGCACCGCGTGTCAGGGCGTCGACGGTAGCTTCCGTGTCCACGGCCAGCGTACAGAACATGATGATCGGAATGTCTGCGTCAATGTTTCGAATGGCACTGACCGCGTCATTCCCGCTCGTCAATGGTTCAACGTTCAGCAGGATGACATCGGGGCGCGCATCGGCAAACTGACTGACGGCATCGTTTCCATTTCCTGCCGGACTGCACACATGCAGTTCCATGTCGACAGACATCACGAACCGAAGCATCCTGCGGATAGTTTCGGAATAATCAACGAACAAGATGCGAACCGGCGGAGGCACCACATTCGTATCGTCGGTACTGTTCACGATCAGCGTTCCTCGCGTACGGATGGTTGATCATCCTGTCCCATCGAACATCAATCGAACTGTCGAGCTGTGACGCCAATCAGTTGAAGCTTTTCCACCAGGACTTCTGCGGTGAATGGCTTCATGACAAACTCATCGACACCTGCAAGCAGAGCCCGGGCCATGCGAGCCGGTTCTGTTTCGGTCGTGACCATGACCAGTTTCAATTCGTCGTAATTGGGGTTTGAACGGATGATTTCGATGAATTCCAAGCCATTCATCTCGGGCATATTCCAGTCGACGAGAACCAGTTCTGTTTCCGGAAACCGACGAAGCTGATCCAGGCCTTCACGGCCGTTTTCTGCTTCAACAGTTTCAAAACCGAGTTCACCCACAATCAGCTTCAGAATGCGCCGCATGGCACGCGAATCGTCGATAATCAAGGCTTTCATGAAACAGTTCCCGATTGTTGAGTGGCGGCATTTGTTGATGATTGCAGGTCGTGTTCGCGATCAGCGCTTCGCAGATTTTTTCGGGGCGACGGACCTTCGAATTTGATAAAGGTACACAGACTTGCGTATGCGCCGCTCACGCATATCAACGGTCCGCCGCCTCGAACGAGGCGATCACCGATCTTGAGACATGTTCACCCTTGAGAGTGGTGAACATGAGGCAAGATTATCGCGGGTCAATTGGCAGACCTTCTGGCGACTGCAATCGATATTTGCCTGGCCTCGATGCACCGGACCCCGGGTGACTTTCCGGATACTGCGAATTCGTGGATCCAGTCTCGTTGGCGGGTTGTTTACGGAACTGACTGACGAGTGACTGCAATTCTGCAGCCATTCCAGCCAGTTCATCACTCGCCTTCTGCATGTTCGCCGCCCCTTCCATGGTGCTCTGAGCGGTCTGCGCCACACTCGTGATATTCTGAGCGATTTCCGAGCTTCCTTTGGCCGCGTCAGAAACATTGCGACCAATTTCGATCGTCGTTGCCGTCTGTTCCTCCACGGCACTGGCGATGCTGTTGGAGATATCATTCACCTGGTTGATGATCGTCGATATCTGGCCAATCGCCTCCACAGCCCCTTTTGTGTCACGCTGAATCGCATCAATCTTCTGGCCAATATCCTCGGTCGCTTTGGCCGTCTCTTTAGCAAGCTCTTTGACTTCGTTGGCAACAACGGCAAATCCCTTGCCTGCTTCGCCAGCTCGAGCAGCTTCGATGGTTGCATTCAGTGCCAGCAGGTTCGTCTGCTGTGCGATTGAAGTGATCACCTTGATCACCTTGCCAATCTCGGCACTGCTTTCACCGAGCTTATTGATCGTCGTGTTGGTTGCGTCGGCCACATTGACAGCAGTCGCAGCAACCTTGGCAGCTTCGGTCGCACTCTTGGAAATCTCGCGAACCGTGGCACTCATTTCTTCAATGCTGGATGCAACAACCTGAATGTTGGTACTGACCTGCTCAGATGCGGCAGAAACAATCATGGCTTGCGAAGACGTCTGCTTTGCGTTTGACGACATCTGAACGCTGACCGTGGAGAGTTCCACTGAAGCTTCGGCCAGTGAGGTTGCGTTTTGAGCGATTCCGTCGACCTTGACCTTCAGTTCTTCTGACTCGCGTCGTTCACGATCGGTCGCTTCTTGAATCGTACGTTCATAGGCCAGCTTCTCTGTGATACAGGACCACGAGACCAGCGTTCCCAGAAAATTACGCTGGTCGTCATATGCCGCATTGACAACAAGTTCAAATGTTTCACTGCCAATGACAATCTGACCGCGGATTGGAAACTTGGACGGATCTGCCAGCATCCGTCGCTGTTGCATCGGATTCTTGTGGAAGATATCCATGTTCTGCCCGACGATATTCTCAACCTTGACGGGCAGATGCTTTTCCACTTTGCGCAGCAACTGGATGGCTGCTGGGTTTGCATACGTAATGGTGAAATCCTTGTCAGCGAATGTCACGCTGGCCGCCTGGCAGTTGATCATCGAAGTGAATTGCGTATTGAGAGCCTCTTTTTCAACTCGTTCGATGGCACCCGAGACCAATGCTCCGACGTTTCTGAGTGCATCCAGTCGCTCTTTCGAAGGAGCCAGCGTCTCAAGCGAGAAGAAGTCCATCGTTCCGATCACATTGCCGCGCAGGATGATCGGAAAGCAGATTCCTGATCGGACTCCGGCTCGCATGGCAACGGGGGCTCGGCAACAGTCCGTCATCTGGGAGATGTCCGCAGTAAAGATCAGCTCTCGCTGCCGCCAGGCTCGGCCAGACAGTCCTTCCCCTTCGCGGAAGCGCGCTTCACGGGTCACTCGCCGAAACTCTTCGTTGACAGTTCCAGATTCCGATGTAAATCGCAGAACCTTCTCCTTCTGATCGACAGTCCAGAACGAGGCATATTCCCAGCCAAACGCAGACCGGACAGTATCCAGGGCAATCTGAATAGCATCCTTAACGCTGGCAGCCCGGTAGATGCCTTCTACGACGCGTAACACGGCCCGGGTATTCTCGTTCGCCTCGTTCAGTTCGTGCGAAACATCGGAAGTCTGCGGCATGACTCTAGGAACTCGACGTCGTTTCTCTGCAACTGCGACGCCATTCTGGCTGTGGTTTCTGGTCATCTGAGATGTCTTTCTTGAGATGTAAGTTCGTGTTGATAGAGATCAGTCGGGGCGAACAACGTTGTCGATATGCAGGACCAGTAAGAATCCGTTCTTGAGCTTGAATGCTCCGTTAATCATTTCACTCGCCACTCCCTTCAATGTCCTGGGGCGAGGTTCAAACGTCGATTCGTCGACCTCAACGACATCTCCAATGTCGTCAACCAGCAGACTCATCGGTCCCGTTTCCGTCCTGATCACGACGTTCATCGGAAGCTGGTCAGCCGGGCGATCCGTGAGGTTCAGTCGGCGGCGTAGATCAATTGCGGTCAGGATCTGTCCGCGAAGATTGATCAGCCCTCGAACAGTCCGTGATGCGAGCGGAACGCGCGTCATCTGTTGTGAGTGGATGACTTCCTGAACCTGCAGGACATCCACGCCGAGATAAAGCTGATCGACACGAAACGTGCAATAAGTGTTCGACAACCGCATCGCTGGCTCCGCAAAGTTGCGCATCGTGGCCAGAACCCGACAGTGTTGAGATGCGGAATTCTGGAAAGATCACATGCTGGTAGCACGATGAGTCGAAGCGACTCGTGATCTCATGCCAGTTACTTCGGCAGAATTCGCGAGTGCCGGTGAAAGCGATTCCCACGGTAAATCCGTGGTTAACCACGCCTGGCGAGTTAGATCTTATCCAACTTAAGCGTGGCGTCCGCCGCACTAACGTCGGTGGTAGCGCGAAATTGGAAAGCGTTCTTCCCAAATGCCGTCAGAGTTGCGAAACGCAACATTACGAATTTCGCTGATTCCACAACAGATCCGCGGCCGTTGAATGCTCAAACTCTTCCACGCGGATCGAAAACCGAATGAGATCGGCAACCGAATCTGCATTGACTTTGGTCATCAGTCGTCGTTTGCGATCTTCGAGAGTTCTCAGCGGAATCCCGATTTCAAAGGCAATCTCTTTATTCAGTCTTCCGGCTGCGACCAGCTTTAGAATCTGACGTTCATCCTCGCTAAGTGAATCGCTGATCTGCAGAACACGATCTCTTTCAGCCTTCTGTTCCAGTAGAGTCTCACTCAGGCTGAGTGCCCTGGCAATCGCTTCACAGATCTTGTGAGGGGGCGTGGACTTTTCCAGAAAAGTAACAGCCCCCGTTAACATTGCGTCTACGGCAACGGCTGTTTCAGCATAGCCAGTGACAATGATTGTCGGGACAACCTTGCCCGATGCTTTCAGCGTACGCAATAGATCCAGACCGCTCATCCCTCGCATTCGCATGTCTGTCACAAGACAGGAGGGGGTTCGTTCATCGAACGATTTCAAGAAGTCTGCGGCGTCAGCAAACGCCTCGGTCTTATGAAACATGGATTCCGCGAGCGTCACGAGAACATGACGAGCATCCGGGTCATCGTCTACGACGTAAACCACAGATTGCGAATCCATGAATGGCCCTTTGGTAGGATTGACAAGTCCCTTGATGATAACGCCCTGCATCATTAATCAGCAATGGCGTTAATCGCAAATCCGACTGAAAAAATAGCCATATTGAGATGTTTTAAGTTTTGATTGACCAAAAGTTGTTTCAAAGACGCGATTTCTCAAAAATCGGTGACAAGACTTGTCGCACATAAACAAATTGGAGTAAAGACCCATAATCATTCATGCAGCATCTGCGAAATGAAACAATGCGGCAGCACCGGAACCGTCATCCTGTAACCCTCTGCAGTGTAGTACGGACCTTTTGCAACAGGTCGCTCGATTTAAACGGCTTCCAGAGGAAGTCGCTGCTTGAACAGGGTGAGTTCTTGACGGCATTCCCGCTCATGAACAGTGCTGGAAGGCATGGACGCTGTTTTCGCAGGGCTTCAACAACCTCGAATCCATCCATCTCGGGCAACCGTACATCCGTGATCACCAGATGAATTATCTCCGGATAGCGAACAGCAGTTGCGATAGCTTCAGGACCGTGAGCTGCTTCCAGAATCTTGAAACCGTGCATTTCAAGGCAACTCACCATGAAGCGACGAATGACCGCTTCGTCTTCGATCAGCAGAATTGTTTGCGAAGCGTTGACAGGTGCATCAGGTCTGACTTCATCCAAATCGTTCAAGGCCGATGATGCAGGCTGCAGCCCTCGCACCAGGTCTGCCACCCGGCCGCAGGCTTGAATGATCGCTTCGACGGATTCGCGATTCGGATCTTCCTGGGAAAGTCGAGTCAGCAACTGGTCACAGTGACAGGAGATCACCAGTACCTGGTTGTTAAGACCATGTGCGATTTCACGAATTGAAAGGTTGTCATCTTTCAAAGGCAGGTCGCTGTTTCCGGATTCCATGTCGCTCTTTCACGAATTCTGTACGAATGGCTCACTGGGTGAAGATTCACTGGCTGTGATTCTTGATCGATGGATTTGGAATGCGCTCTAATGCAGCCCAAACAGAGATGCCAACTGCTGATCGACATGGGGCCAGACAACTGCTGTGAAGCCTCCTGCTGTCTGTGAGGGGGATGTCGTCACACCAATCTTCACGACCCGTGATTGATCACTTTTCTTTCTGGGTTGCTGAAACAGGAATTGCGAAACCCCGCCGGGAACGGTCTCTTTACGAATTGGCAATTGAGCAATCACTTCTTGTGGCGGGAACTGATAGCCGATCCAATCCAGTAGTTCGCAGATGGCAAACCGCCCCCCTTTATCGACGTGATGATCGATCACACGAAGTAATGTCCATTTTTCAGACGACAGTCTGAAGCCAATGATCTCGCCGATCTGCCAGTCGTTTGCTTCCTTGATGCTCCTCGGAATGCGTTTCGCAGGCGGTTGAGCAGACAGCAGTTCGGCTCTCGTTTTCGCAAGAACCTCAACTCGTTTGGCTCGATCTTTGGGGTCCTGCCATCGAATCAGATCGCTGCCGTCGTCGATGATCTGCAGGGCGGTTTGCTTCGTCCGTTCTTCAAGGCGGCCAATTTTCCATTGTGCAGAAGCGAGGGCAATCCAGAAGACGGTCTTTTCATCAGGATCATTGAGCGACGAGGCATACTCGGTCATCAGCCGGTCCGTCGCCTCAGATACCGACAGGCCCTCGCCAATCAATTCGGTCAAATCTGCACGAAGATCAGCGGCCAGATCATCCGAGAAAATCGCAACGCCCCATGTTCCCATGGAATCTCCTGTCAACGATGGAATCATGATCTTCGCCACCAAGTCCACATCACGAGACTACTGGAAAACAAAACGATGTCAATCAGCGTGACGAATCGGGAATTGGTGGGATCTGATCCTGGAGTTGGATTCTGCCATGCACGATCAGGCAAACAAAGGAGAGTTGGAATCGTGTGGCTGTTGTGACACGATCTGTTGCTATGTCTGAAATCCATTTCCGTTGAGTCGACTGCGCACACGAGACACAGTGATATCGTTCGCGCCATCGTTACCGACGTTGGGTGTCACTCGGGAAATCAGCCGGTACGCGCTAGCGTCCGGTTCTCTTTTGCTTCTCGACAGACATCCAATGAAAGACTGAAGTGACGATGCGTTTGGCAGCCTTGGAATGCAGGTTTACCACAGGGGGCACAGAGAAGACACTGAGGAAGACTTGTCAGTCCTGTTGATCATGTTTCATCCCATTATCCTGATTTTTCCGGATGTTGTCGGTCGAAAACTGAAAGATAACCGGACGCTAGCGTGCCGGCTGATTTGCTGTGTGACATTGTGACGCACCAGAAATCGTCGAAGTGTCGAGGGCCGTGGTGAACTTAACTGCTAGGTTTTCCTCTGTGTCGCCTCTGTGCCCCCTGTGGTAAACCTGCATTTCAGAATTGCCACTCGAAACTTTGCTTCGGTTTGACTTTGCATGCCTGTCGAACAGCGAAAGAGGCCGGCAAGCGTCCGGTTTCTGGATACGCGGCGCGACGCAATTGCACGCGAAAAGAGAACCGGACGCTAGCGCGTGCCGGCTGATGGGTGTTGGTATCTGACGCGGGATTGCAATTATTGGTTGAATTGTGGTTGCCTGGGGATGTGAATTTGCCGCTGGAAAATGGGCTTTTTCGATCGAAATCGTTCGGCGACTTCAAAACCCTCTTCGTCAGGTGGTAGACTTGATCCGCGCGGCCGTGTGTTGACAGAACTCCTGCGGATGCGGAATTCGATGACTCGACGATTGATGGGATGCCTGTTCGCTTTTCTCCTGATGAATCAGGCCGGGCTGAATGCTGCCGGGCCTGATTTTCAGCAGGAGGTGCTGCCGCTGCTCAAGAGTCGTTGTGTGGCCTGTCATGGACCCGCTCGGCGAGAAGCCAGTCTGAATCTGGCGTTGCCGCCCGGAATCAAACGAGGTGGAAAAAGTGGTCCGGTGATCGTTGCTGGTGATCTGTCTCGCAGCCTGTTGTGGAAACGTGTCTCGGCTGGCGAAATGCCTGTCGATCATCCGTTACCTGCCGACGAACAGGAACTGCTGCGGCGCTGGATTGTTGATGGGGCTCATGGTCTGCCAACGGATGTTCCCGCAAAGCCGGTCCGTGATGAACACTGGGCCTTTCAGCCTCTCGGTCGAGTCCCTCTCCCTGTCGTTCCATCTGAGACACGATTGCTGACCCCGATCGACCATTTTATTGCCGACAAACTGAAAGCCGCCGGGCTGAAACTATCGCCCGAAGCGAGTCGTGAGGTGCTGATTCGGCGAGTCTGCTTTGATCTGACGGGGCTTCCCCCGTCACTCGAAGAGACCGATCGATTCCTGAACGATCAGCGGACTGATGCCTATGAACAGATGGTCGAGCAGTATCTGAATTCACATCAGTACGGCGAACGCTGGGGAAAGTACTGGCTCGACGCCGCTGGCTATGCTGACAGCAACGGTTACTTCGGTGCTGATACCGATCGGCCACTCGCCTATCGGTATCGTGATTACGTCATCCGCTCCATCAATGCTGACAAGCCCTGGGATCAGTTTATCCGCGAACAGTTGGCAGGCGATGAATTGGCGGGCTTTCGAACCGGGGGCGATGTTCGTCCTGAAACGGTCGAACTGCTGGAGGCTGCTCACTTCCTGAGAAACAGTCCTGACGGGACAGACAGCAGCGACGGCAATCCTGACGAAGTTCGAGCTGACAAATACGCCGTCCTCGAAGGGACACAGCAGATCATCGGTTCTGCCCTGCTGGGGTTGACGGTCCAGTGTGCCCGTTGTCACGATCACAAGTTCGAACCGTTCTCGCAACGCGATTACTATCGACTGCAGGCCGTGATCTATCCGGCGTTCAACATCGAACAGTGGGTCCTACCGAAGAATCGTGAGATCACTACGGCCTCTGCCGCAGAACTGGCGGCCTGGAAAGCAGAAGTCAAAGCGGTCGATCAGAAGATCGCCGCCCGCAGACAACAGTTTTCCGACTGGGCTCGTCAGCATCGGCAGCGGGGACGCGAACTGTTTGCAGACTCGTTCGACCCCAGTCGGCCCTTGGCAGAGGCGTGGTCGAACACAGTTCCTGGAGACTCATCCCCCGCGGGAGTTCCCGCAATCCAGGTTGATCAAAAGGTCGCACCTGGTGCCGAAGCAACGGCGGGGACGCTGCATCTGATTGAATCTGGAGCGGCAGGCGATCGAGCTCTTTCAACAAAAAAGACGTTCGACTGGACTCCCGATGATGTCGGTGGCTGGATTCAGGTGACGTTTGATCTGGTGGCAGGCGGCGATACGGCGCCGTATGTCGGATACTTCATCGCCTTGCGTGACTTCAATGATACGAAGCCGATGCTTGCAGGAGGCAATATCCTGCTTGATGGAGCGGCGGCAGGTCAGGCGGCGGTCCATGTCGATTACCCCGGTGCCGATGATCAGGGGCGAGGCAAAATCGGGAAGAGTGGCTATACACCGGGTCGAAACTACGGAGTTCGCATCACCAATCTGGGTGACGGAAAATACGAAGCTCGTCAGGTCGTCGATGGAGTTCCCGAAGAGGGGATCGTCACAATGACAGCGGCCGATCTGCCCGAAGGGGGATTCGGGTTTGAATACTGTTGCGGTCGCAGTTTTGTCGTCGACAACGTGCTGATTGAACAGGGAGTCCCCGATTCAAAACTGGACGCGGCTGAACGGCAACTGGCGGACGAACATCGCGCCAAACGAAAAGAACTGGACGCTGACATCAAAGCTCTGGAGGCAACTCGCCCCAAACTGATTGGCCGACTGGCGGCGGTCAGTCAGCCAGCGGGAGCTTCACCCGTCGTTCGAATGCTGAACCGGGGTGAATACAAATCACCTGGTGACCCTGTCACGCCGGGATCACCGCTGGTCCTGTCTGACGAATCCAATCCAGCCGACTTCGTTACGAATGAAAAGTCAGAAAAGGGGGCGAAAGATTCACCCGGCCCACGTCTGGCCTTTGCGAAATGGGTGACTCAACCCGATTCGCGTGCGGCCGCACTGCTGGCGCGTGTCACGGTGAACCGATGGTGGCAGCACCATTTTGGTACGGGAATCGTCGCGACCGCCGATAACCTTGGCTACTCCGGGGCGTCGCCGAGTCATCCGGAATTGCTGGATCTGCTCGCCGGGGAACTGATTCGACAAAACTGGAGTGCCAAGGGGATTCACCGGATGATTCTGCATTCCGCTGTGTATCGACAATCGAGTCGACCAGTGCCGACTGCCGAACAGAAAGATCCTGACGGTCGACTGCTGGCCCGGTTTCCCCTGCGGCGGCTGGACAGTGAATCCATTCGCGATGCGATGCTGGCGGCATCAGGGGAACTGGATCCGGCGATGTATGGCCCCTATGTTCCGACGCAGGTTGGCAGTGATGGAGACGTCTTCGTTGGCGAGTCGGTTTCAGGAAGCCTTCGGCGCAGCCTATATCTGCAGCAACGCCGGACTCAGGTGGTCGGTCTGCTGGAGGTGTTCGATGCTCCGTCGATCGTCTTCAACTGTACGGCTCGTCCGCGAACGACAGTCCCGCTGCAGTCCCTGAAGCTATTGAACTCGGATTTTGTCAGAGCTCGCGCTGCGGGTTTGGCTCGGCGGGTTCGATCATCGCCCGAGATCGCTGAAGAGCAGGCGATGGTCAACGCGTTCCGTATCACCTGGGGACGCAGACCAACGGCTGAAGAACAAGCGGCCCCACGGCGATTTCTGACGGAGCAAACCCAGGAATACGCCGGGCGTCCGAATGCGGTTCAGGCTGCCTGGGTCGATTTGTGCCAGATGTTGCTCGCCAGCAATGCCTTCCTTTACATTGAATAGTGCGGGTCGCACTTACGTGTCGCGTCGAAACATGGGTTAGACGCAGCAGTTTGATGCCCGCGGGACGCTACACTTAAACGTGATGCGCTCTAGATCATCGGACGAGTGACCATGTCATTTGATACTCAGGAACTTCATCGACGAGCCTTCCTCGGACAATCCGTGGGTGGAGTCGGTCTGCTGGCGTTGACGCATCTGCTGCAGCAGAACCGGGTCGAGGCTGCGCTGCGGTCACAGCAACAGCCTCACCAATCTGCGACGGCAGACGCCGTGATCTGCCTGTTTCAGCATGGCGGCCCCAGTCAGATGGATCTGTTTGATCCGAAGCCAGAACTGACAAAGCGAAATGGCCAGAAGTATGACGGGGATCTGGAAATTCATTTTCCCGGCCAGCGCGGCAACGTTCTTGGTTCGCCATTTGCGTTCCGTCCCCATGGTGAATCCGGAATTGAAGTCAGCGAAGTTCTGCCCCACACTGCTGGCATCGTCGATGAGATCACTCTGGTTCGCAGCGTCACGACAGAATCCGTCGATCACGAATCGGCATTGCGGCTGATTCACAGCGGCAAGTTTCAGGCGGGGTATCCGACGTGGGGATCATGGATCAACTACGGACTCGGTTCCGCAAATGAAAATCTTCCCGCGTATGTTGTCTTGACGGACCCGGGAGGGATGCCGGTCGACAGCGTTCGCAACTGGACTTCGGGCTGGCTGCCTGCTGAATACCAGGGAACGACGTTTCGACCCGGAAAGACTCCCGTCCCGAACCTGCTGACGCCTCAGGAAGTTTCGAGCTCCGCGCGAACCCGGCAGCTACAGTTGCTGAACGAATTCAATCGAAGCCATCTTCAGCAGTACCCCGGTAATTCCGAACTGGAAGCCCGGATGACCGACTTTGAAGTGGCAGCCAGAATGCAGACGGTCGTCCCCGAGTTACTCGATCTCTCGGGCGAAACGGCGGCGACTCGCAAGATGTATGGACTCGATAACCCTGCCACAGCGGAGTATGGATCGCGGTGCATCATCGCTCGCCGGTTGATTGAACGGGGAGTGCGGTTCGTTCAGTTGTTTCTGGCCGGACAACCCTGGGACACGCACAGTAAGAACGCCGCAACACTGAAGACAAACTGTGCTCGTGTCGACCAGCCAAGTGCGGCGCTGGTTCAAGATCTGAAGCAACGCGGCCTGCTGGACCGGACGATTGTTCTGTGGGGAGGAGAATTCGGGCGACTACCGGTCTCGCAGGGGACGGATGGACGAGATCACAATCGACATGCGAATTCCCTCTGGATCGCCGGCGGTGGCTTCAAATCAGGTTTCTGCTACGGGAAGACTGATGATTTCGGGTACCAGGCCGTTGAGAATGTCGTCACGGTTCACGATCTGCATGCGACTCTGCTACACGCCCTGGGGCTGGATCACCAGCGATTGACGTATCCGCATGACGGCAGGCCCGGAAGCCTGACTGACGTTGCTATCACACAAGCCAAGGTCGTTCCGGAACTGCTTGTTTGAGGCTGCCGGTTGATCGTTGTGTGTGTGTGTGTGTGTGTTCCTCGGGTCATTCGTAACTCGCAGATTCTCTGAATCTGTCTTTTTCGGCCCGAGGGGCCAGCAGTTCACCCAGCCAGGGCCCTTCGGCCCTGGAATCGATCCGACCAAAGTATTCATGAGGCCTGCAGGGCCGTTCGTTCCCAGTTTTCGGACGCCCGAGGTCGCAATGCGACCAGTCGTTTTGTACAGAGTCGATCATTTTGGTAGCCTCGTACCCCTGCGCTACCTCAGTAGCCGTAGCGACAATCGGAGCTAGC
>CAXBSB010000166.1:0-17745 GCA_963977965.1 uncultured Schlesneria sp. | reverse complement strand
CCGGAATTTGAAGCGGGCTGGAAGCAACTGCGCGATGCTTTGGGAATGGATACACCCGAGCGGAAGATCGACGAATGGATTGGAGAGTTTTCACAACTCACGACACCATTGATCACGACGGGCGTTCTTGATCCCGTCGAAATCGCACGCCAGGAATTACGACTGGAAGCAGAAATCACGGTGATTTCCCGTGACGACGAACGAAGCCGGACAAATTACAAAGTCGCCGAACTTCTCCTGAACGAAATGTTGAAAAGCACGGGAAACCTCGGCGGACAATGGAAATCTCTCTCAGAGCTGAAACCCCATCAGGCATTGCTGGAGCGGTGGCTGCAAAATCGAGTCTTGCCATCATTGAAGTACGATCCCGCTGCGACGGCCCAGAGAATTAACGAAGAACGTCAACAGACACCGCCTGTACGTGACGTCTATAAACGTGGAGACGTGCTGGTCGCCCCAGGTTCGGTCATTGACGAAGAAACGCTCGAAATTCTTCGAGGGCAGTACGACACCATTGAACGAAAAGTGAATACGTACGAACGTATCATTCGCATCCTGACCGTCATGGCTCTGTTAATCGTCCTCGGTGTCATGAACGGGTATCACGTCATCCAGAACGAACCCCGACTGGCAACCAATGTCGGCCGGTTGACGGTCTATCTGGCGGCTGTCACGGTTACGACGATTCTCGGTCGCTGGCTCTCGTTCGATCCCTGGCGAGCCGAAGCCGTTCCGATCCTGTGCGTCGTCATGATCCTGGCCATTTCTTACAATCAGGTTCTGGCGGCCTTGACTGGCTTTTCGATGACTCTGGTCGTGACGCTGGCCAACGGCCGCAGTGTCGGTGAATTTGTGGTCCTGATGAGTGCCGTCGCGGCATCCGTCGTACCGCTCAATCAGGTTTCAAACCGAATGAAACTGGTTAAGGTCGGCTTTTCGGCCGCCGTCGCCTATTTCATCGTCACGTGGGGCGTGAACATTGTCGAAAGCCAGCAGCTAGATCGCTTGTGGACGGACCGAAATCTGTTGACGACAAGCCTGCAAGGGGCTGGGTGGTGCTTCCTGACCGGGTTCCTGGTCTCTGGCGGATTGCCATTCATCGAAAACCTGTTTGGTGTCGTCACCGACATCAGTCTGCTCGAACTGAGTGACGTTTCTCATCCACTGCTGCAGGAACTCGTCCAGCGAGCCCCCGGAACCTACAGCCATTCCAATGGTGTCGCCACAATCGCCGAAACTGCTGCCGACGCGATCGGTGCTAACGGCTTGCTTTGCCGTGTCGGTGCCTACTACCACGATGTCGGCAAGATGCTGAAGCCACAATACTTCGTGGAGAACATGGCTGCCGGACAGGTCAGCCGACACGAAGCATTGAATCCGGCGATGAGTGCCCTGGTCATCATTGGTCACGTCAAAGATGGAGTCGAACTGGCTCAACAGCACAATATCCCCAGGCCGTTGATCGACTTTATCGAGCAGCACCACGGAACGACGCTTGTCGAGTACTTTTTCCACGCTGCTACAAAACAGGCAGAAAGCAAGCCGGACCATCGATTTGAAGTTCAGGAATCAACGTATCGATATCCTGGTCCCAAGCCGCAATCCCGTGAAGCAGCCGTGCTGATGGTCGCGGATGCCGTCGAAGGGGCCAGCCGTACACTCGCCGACCCGACTCCAAAGCGAATAGAAACTCTCGTTCACGATATCGCTATGAAACGTCTGCTTGATGGCCAGTTCGACGAATGTTCACTCACCCTCAGCGAACTTGCCATTGTTGAAGATTCTCTGTCCAAATCTCTGATGGGGATTCACCACAATCGAATCAAGTACCCTGAACAAAAGACCGCGTAAGCCTTTCCAACGCTTCCCATGTTTCAATTCGAGATCGACATTTCCGATCAGCAGTCGCTGCTTTCCGTATCTCACGAGAGATTACGGGAAGTGATCGAACGCGTACTGACCGAGGAATCGATCATGGCTGCACAGATCAGCCTGGCACTGGTGGACGACGCCTCGATTCATCGGATCAACCGCGACTTTCTGGGACATGACTACCCCACTGATGTCATCAGTTTCCACCTGAATCCCGAATCATCGCAGGATTCCGAAGTGAAGCAACTCGAAGGAGAACTGGTCGTCAGCACCGAGACCGCTTTACGCGAAGCTCATTCCCATGGCTGGACTGCCGAGAATGAATTGACGCTGTACGTTGTTCATGGGTTGCTGCATTTATGCGGCTATGACGACCTGACTGATCAAGCCAGGCCGGTGATGCGTCAGCGTGAACGACAGATGCTCGCACTCTGGCAATTGACTCCAACGGGACTGGAAGCGTGACATGCTGATCCTTCCCGCCATCATTTTTGTATTGCTGCTGCTCGCTTTCTGGTCCGCACTGGGGTGCGACTCATTAAGGGACTTTTCGTATAGTCGCCTGGAAGAACTCTGCGAAGACCACGGGGTTCCCGAGCGGTTTGGCAAGGTGCTGAAAGAGCAGGGCTCGGCACTGCTGGTCCTGGAATTCATGCTGACCTGCGTGACGTTGATTTTGTCAGGACTGATCTGCGTCTGGATCGGCTGGCCAACAATTCGTGAAGGACAATCGGACCTGCGAATCGGGTGGACGTTTGTCCTGGAATATGCCGGTTTTGCAATGCTGACATTCTTTTTCGCCGACGTCTTACCATGGACGATCGCACGTGTTGCGGCAGAACGATTCCTGTTCCGATGGTGGCCTGTCATCGAAGTTCTGCAGACGGTCCTTCGCCCCGGACTGTGGATCGCAGATCAATTGGATCGGTACGCTCACCGGGTTGCCGGTCGTGCCGAACCTCAGGCCGACGATGCATCGGTCCTGGAAGAAGACATTCGATCCGTCGTTGAAGAAGGCGAACGGGAAGGGGTCCTGGAGCAGGGCTCGACGGTCATGATTCGTCGAGTGATGGAACTGCAGGATGAAGACGTCGGCGCCATCATGACCCCCCGTACCGACATGGACTGCGTCCCCGCCGATTGCACTCTGGAAGAAGCCCGTCAGTTGCTGATCGAATCGGGTCATTCCCGGATGCCAGTCATCGGAGACTCGACCGACGACGTCATTGGACTGTTGTACGCCAAGGATCTGCTGAAGGCCCTGCAACCTCAGAGGACTGGTGGAGCGATCCCGGTACTTCGCGACATCATTCGTGAACCAGTTTACGTTCCCCTGACAACTCGAATCCCGGCCATGCTCGAGTTACTGAAGCGTCGCAAGATCCATATCGCGATGGTCCACGATGAATACGGTGGAGTCGCGGGACTGGTCACGATGGAAGATATCCTGGAAGAAATCGTCGGCGAAATCGCGGATGAATACGACGAAGAACAGGCCACTGAGGAGATTCGTTCTGAATCCACAGGTATCGTCGAAATTGATGCCCGGACACGACTGGATGAACTGAATCGCCAATGTGATTACGACCTGCCAGAAAGTGATGACTTTGACACAGTCGGAGGATTCGTTTTTTCGCAATTTGGCCGGATGCCGACGGCTGGCGAGGTCCTCGACTGGAATCAACTTCGGTTTACCGTACTGGAGGCTGATGTTCGTCGAATCCAGCGATTGCGGATTGAACAACGGAATGGACAAGCGGAAATCGAATCGAGCAAAGCACCGGAGTGACCAATTCGCAGGAAATCGGACTTTCCAGCGTCGTAACTAGAAACGTCGGCAGAATTGTCGTTGAAGTATCGGCGCTGCTAGCATACGACAGTTTTCTGACGGGCCCTGAGACAAGTTGGAGTTGAAGAATGCTGATCACCTGCGTGATTCTGTATATGGTCGCGACGGTCGCCGTGGGGTTGTATGCCTCAAGCCGAGTCCATAGTGCAAAAGACTTCATGGTCGCCGGTCGGTCACTGCCACTGTACATGAACTTCGCCTGCGTTTTTGCGACCTGGTTTGGTGCCGAAACGGTTTTGTCAGTCTCTGCCAAATTCGCCGACAAGGGGATGGGACACGTCTCGGGGGATCCGTTTGGTGCATCAGTCTGCCTGATCCTGGTCGGACTCTTGTTTGCTAGAACGTTCTATCGCCTGGAACTGCTGACCATTGGTGACTACTACCACCTGAGGTACGGAAAATTCGTGGAAGTCGTCACCTCACTGGGAATCGCCAGTTCGTACCTGGGCTGGACGAGTGCTCAGTTATCCGCTCTGGGCCTGGTGATCAATGTGCTGTTCCCACAGATCTCGCTGAATGAATCCATCATCATCGGCGCCGCCATTGTTACGGTCTATACGTTGTTCGGCGGGATGTGGTCAGTGGCGCTGACGGATGTCATCCAGACTGGGGCCATCGTGGTTGGCCTGATCATCGTCGCCGCTCTGATGGGAAGCCTTGCAGGTGGTTTCGACGTCGTCCTTTCTGAGGCCCATAAGCAGGGAAAGCTGAACCTCTTCCCACACACCACCGCCTCGGCATGGATGATCTTCGTCGGCGAATTTATCACGATGTCGCTGGGATCGATCCCGCAGCAGGATGTGTTCCAGCGAGTCACGAGTGCGAAAGACGAGCGAACGGCCTTCATTGGAACGATCGGTGGCGGAGTGTTCTACTTCGCCTTCGCGTTCGTACCGATGTTCATTGCGTTCTCGGCAACAGTGATCGACCCTGCCTATGCCGCTCACTTCCAGGCAGAAGATGCCCGTGAAGTTCAAAAGATTCTTCCAACGCTGGTCCTGCACAAGACACCCATCTGGTGCCAGGTGTTGTTCTTCGGTGCGGTCTTGTCGGCCATTCTTTCAACGGCCAGCGGGACATTGCTCGCCCCCGCGAGTGTTCTCACCGAAAACGTTTTGCAGCAGTTCACCAAGCACTTCAGCGATCGAACCATGCTGTGGCTGTTGCGATCGGTTCTCGTGATGGTCGCAATCATTTCTACTTTGATTTCCATCAACTCGGAAAGCACGATGTATGAAATGGTTGAAAGTGGGTACAGCGTGACGCTGGTCGTCGCATTCATCCCGCTGGCCTGTGGAGTCTATTGGCGCCGCGCTTCAACGCAAGGAGCAGTCTTTTCGATCTTGCTGGGACTTCCCGCCTGGATCGGGTTTAGTTTTCTGCACGCTGAAGAGAGCGAAGAATTGTGGCGATGTATTCCTCCACAACTCGTTGGACTGGCGGCATCGGCAGTCGGTATGGTGCTGGGTTCACTCATGCCCCCGTGGATCAAGCATCGCGAGGCGGACCATTCGGAAGTCGTCAACAAGCGACGAGTTTCCTCGGGACACTAATAAACAACGAGCCATCAGGTCAAAACGCTACTGGAAGCAGACCAATTCACCGAATCGAGGGAGCTTACAATGGATTCAGTCAGGATTCTCTCGGCGATCATGTTACTGTCGTTCACAGGATTCGCTCATGCGGCCGAAAAACCAGACCGCAGCCCGGTGGCATTGGCCGTGTCTGAAGATGGCAAGTACTGCCTGACAGCAAACCATACCGGTGGCTCAGTCAGCCTGGTGGATCTCACCAAAGGCGAAGTCGTCAACGAACTCGCCATTGGAAACGGGCCAGCGGATATCGCCTGGATTGATGGGAAAACAGCCATCGTCAGCCTGCTACACGACGATCAAATCGCCGTGGTATCACAATCTGGCGACTCGCTGACTCTCGATCAAAAGATTGCTGTTGGTGACGAACCACGCGGGCTGGCGTTTTCGAAAGAACGGCGTTCGGCCTATGTTGCACTCGGTGGCGACGATGCAATCGCCATCGTCGACCTGACATCGAAGGATGGCAAGGTCACAACATTGCCTGCGGGAGGAATCCCCAAGACGGTCCGTATTTCTCCCGATGGACGCTGGCTGGTCGCATGCAGCGCCGTTCCCGCGACGATTTATGTCTATGACCTCGACAATCGACAACTCGTCAGCGAACGGCGACTGTTCGACGGCGCATTTAATCCTGGAGTCCCCGCCTTCACCGCAGACTCAGCGTTGCTGGTGATGCCACATGCAGTGAATCGCGAGTTCTCGGTGACGCCGCAAATGATTGATATCGGCTGGGTCATCGACAACCGCATTTCAAAGCTGCCTCTTCCCGATGGTGAACCGAGCAGCCAGAAGCAACTGGGGCTCGACATCCGCGGGGAAGCAGTTGGTGATGCTTACGCTGCCGCTTTTACTCCGGATGGATCTCATCTGGTTGTTTCATGCGGGGGAACTCACGAACTGCTGCTGATCGACTTTGCATCGATCCCCTGGCCAAAGGGAGATCCCGGTGATTTCCTTCCTGCAGCGATGCAGAAGGATAAGTCGAAGTATCGCCGGATCAAGGTGGGCGGCCGGCCTCAGGGAATCGCCATTTCTGGCAAGCAGACTGTCGTCGTCGCCAATTACCTGGGCAACAGTGTGCAGGTTGTTGATCTCATTAGTGGCAGCGTGACAACGACAATCGCCCTGGGCGGGCCGGACGAACCAAGTCTTGCACGATTGGGCGAGGCGATTTTCTATGACGCCGAACGTTCAATGCATTCGTGGTTCAGTTGCCACACGTGCCATCCAGACGGGCATACCGCGGCACAGGTTTTTGACACTCGCAACGACCGCAGCTATGGCACTCCCAAGTTAACGCCGTCTCTGCGAGGTGTCGCCGAAACTGGCCCCTGGACTTGGCATGGCTGGCAGACAGATCTTCATGACGCGATGAAGCGATCGCTTTCTGAAAGCATGGCAACAAAGCAGCCGATCACCGATGAAGATGCAACGGCGATGGTGGCTTATCTGAAAACATTGAAGCATCCGGTCAACCCACGCGTCAGTAGCAGCGACCTCGTTTTGAAAGAGAAGGTTGCTCGCGGTAAGACACTGTTCTCGGGTAAAGCGGGATGTGCAACTTGCCATCAAGGAGTGGAATTCACTTCGAATGAAACTTTCGATGGCAAAGTCGAAGACCGCAAGGATCGTGATCCGAAATACAATCCACCGACACTGCGCGGTGTCGCATCACGACGGCGTTTCCTGCATACCGGAAAGGCCCGCAGCCTGGAAGCAGTCCTGTCCAAGCACCACCGACCTGAAGATCTGGTCGGTGAATCACTGACGGACGAAGAGCGAGACGCCATCGTCGAGTACCTGAAATCGCTCTAATAACAATTTGTCTCGCTACCTTTGTCGGATTTCGCCCGGCGAGATCCGACGATTCAATTTCGAATTCTATCCGGAATACTTCAATCCATGACTGACGACATCCAGTTGATCAATAATCCGCTTCTTGCGACCTCTGGTTTACCCGACTTCGCAGCGATTCTCCCCAGCCACATCGTTCCGGCCGTGCAGAAGGTCCTGTCTGACGCATCGAAGCGTATCGAAGAAATCGAAAGCAACCTTCAGCCAACGTGGGAAGGGACAATTGGCAAGCTGGAAACGCTGGATCCGCCATTTGAATATGGCTGGAAACCTGTTGGACATCTCTTTGGAGTCATGAACTCGGATGAGCTTCGTACAGCCTACGAGACCGTATTGCCGGAAGTCGTCCAGTTTGGCCTTCGCTCCAGCCAGAGCGAACCAATTTACCGAGCACTGAAAGGATTGAAAGAAGGTGCCGCCTGGCAGTCGCTGACAGAGCCACAGCGGCGGATTGTCTCGGATCGAATCAAGAGTGCAGAACTGTCAGGGATTGCACTGACGGGCGAAAGCCGCGAACGATTCAATGCGATTGAACAGGAGTTGTCGCAACTGGCGACCGACTTCTCGAACCATGTTCTGGATGCAACACGAGCGTACGGGCTCGTGATTACCAACGCGGCTGATGCGGAAGGATGGCCGAGTACCCTTCGAAATCAGGCTTCCAGGTCGTGGAATACGGCTAACCCCGACGCAACAACCAAAGCGACGCCTGAAGCGGGTCCATGGCGAGTCACGCTGGAAGCGTCATTGTTCACGCCGTTCATGGAGCACTGCAGAAACCGCGAACTCCGTGAGCAACTTTACCGAGCATTTGTGACTCGAGCTTCATCCGGAAACGACGACAATAGTCCGCTGATTCCCAGGATCCTGAGCTTGCGGCTCGAAAAGAGTCGACTGCTGGGATTCCAGAATTATGCGGAAGTCAGCCTGGCGCGCAAGATGGCCCCCAGTGTCGATGCCGTACGTCAGATGTTTCGCCAGTTGCGCGATGCATCCTGGGATGCTGCGGTGCGAGACATTGAAGACATTAAGGCACTCAAAGTATCTCGCGGCGACTCAACAGAATTGAAAGCGTGGGATGTCCCGTTCTGGGCGGAAAGACTACGGGAAGAGCGATATGCGTATACCGACGATGAACTGCGTCCGTATTTTCCATTTGAAACTGTGCTGGATGGTCTGTTCAAGCTGTTGACGCGGTTGTTTGGGGTGACGGTTCATCAGGTGAAAAAGGGAGTCAGCGTCTGGCATCCTGATGTCCGTTACTACGAAGTACACGACGAAAGCGGCACAAAGATCGCAGCATTCTTCCTCGATCCCTACTCACGTCCCGAAAACAAGCGAAGCGGTGCCTGGATGGACGACTGCCTCGGCCGTCGCAAGATTGGTGATCGAATCCAGCTTCCCGTCGCTCATCTCGTCTGCAACCAGACGCCTCCACATGGTGACACTCCGAGCTTGATGTCGTTCCGGGAAGTCGAAACGTTATTCCACGAAATGGGGCATGGTTTGCAGCACATGCTGACCAGAGTCGACTACGCGGATGCCGCAGGGATTAACGGGATTGAGTGGGATGCTGTTGAATTGCCCAGCCAGTTCATGGAGAACTGGTGCTACCACCGCCCGACCCTGCTGAGCCTGACAGGCCACTTCAATACCGGGGAACCGCTGCCGGAGGCTCTCTTTGACAAGATCCGCGCCGCGAAAAACTATCGTGCAGGCTCAATGATGCTGCGACAATTGCTGTTCGGTATGACCGACATCGCCCTGCATTCAGAATTTGATCCAGCAGGAAATGAATCGGCACACGACGTGAATCGGCGTCTCGGCGAACAGACCAGCGTCCTGCCGCTCCTGCCGGAAGATCGCTCGCTTTGCTCCTTCCAGCACATTTTCAGCGGTGGATACGCCGCCGGATACTACAGCTACAAATGGTCAGAAATCCTCAGTGCCGACGCGTTTTCTGCATTTGAAGAAGTCGGCCTGGAGAATGAGGACAAAGTCACTGCAACGGGACGGCGGTTCCGGGATACGGTCCTTGCATTGGGCGGAGGCTGCCATCCGATGGAGGTTTTCCGCGAGTTCCGGGGACGCGAGCCTCAAGTCGACGCACTGCTGAAGCATTCCGGGCTGAGTTAACCTTGCCGGGATTGAACGATCAATTAGGGTGACGACCATGAAGCTGAATGCGAAGCTGTTCGCACAGTTCAGCCAGTTGTCCGAAGTCAAACTCGGACAACTGGTCATTTCCAAGCTCGGTCACCCCAAGCAATTCCTGGAATGTCTTGATCCGACCAATCAATTCTCCTCGCTTTTCACCTTCCTGTAGAGCTTCAAGGCGCGTGCTTTCCAACCGCGACACTTCGTCGAGTTGATACTTCAATCGCGAAATGTAGTGATCCATCTGTTCGGGAGTGTTCTTGATCACTTCCAATACTCCTGCGGCTTCGACGAACTCAGACTCGGGGAATAACTCCCGTATTTCTTCCATGGTCAGTTTATCGGCATTCAAGAGGAAATACGCCCATTGCTGCTCAACCGTGGCCTTCAAAAGATTCTCGCGAGTCACCGCCAGCTTCGTCAATTCCAGTAGGTGAACCTGCAGATCATCGGTCAGCACGTTTCCGGATTCGTCTCGCAATCGGAAATCGCTATGCAAGTGAGGTATTTCCTTAAAAAGCGGCTTGTCCAGGACACAGATGACGATTGCCGGAACCAGTTCATGGTATCGATCACCTTCACGCACCTGTTCGACGTAAAGACGGGTCGTAAAATGCAAGACGCTGACGCAATCCCGATGGAACGGACGTCTGCATCTCGATGTTGAATCTCCGGCCTTTGTCATCCTTTGCCAAAATGTCCAGAACCAGCCATTTGTCGCCATCAAAGTTTGGGCCAACGATTGGATTCAGGATTTCGATACTGGTGATTTTCGACTGTTGACCCAATATCGCGTTCAGGAAATGAATAGTGACTCGCTCGTGCCCGCAACTGGCCAGCATCAGCTTAAAAGCGAAATCAACGAGCGGGCTGATTCCAAGGGGCACGGCAACACCTCCTCAAAACACCTTCGATTGCGTCCCTCGTGTTCCTGCTTGAAGCGATTGACAATTTTTCGTTGACATCAAAAGCCAGCAGCAGGAGTGGTTGTTGCCGGACCGGCCCCCCCTTTGTCCTTGGGTGGAGTCCTTGTAATCTGAAAGTGATCCAGCATCATCGCTGTTCGCTCGGGGATCTTCTCTGATGAAGAAACACTCTCTGGAATGGCCAGCAGAATAATCCCCTGGATGTCCCCGTTGTTCATCTTCCGATACATCGTAAATGTGTAGTTGACTGTTGCTTCGCGTTCCGCAACCCTCAGCTTGATCGGTTTGGGATGAAACTCGAACACACTATACGTTGCCTCAGGAATATACGTTCCTTTCTTGGGATGTGATTCAATGTTTGGATTCTCAAGTTTGTCGTTTGGCACTGGATCCTCCAGTGCCTCACCGACCAATTGCACCATCTGGTCGCCGAATTTCAAAGCATCGTCACCCGGGAAACTCCAGTAGTTACTCAAGACATAAATGTAGCCCTTGCAGACTTCCGTGCTTCCATCCGCCAGCGGGACGGTAAACGGCGCTTCCCACGCTCCCATGAGGCCAGCTGTTGGAAAAACGAGATTCATGAAATCGGGCTGCCGAGGATCCACTGCGGGAAACTCCTCAGTCCCATCCTCTTTCTTGATCGGAACGGGTGCCGGAATCTGTACGAACTGCTTCGGAACGCGCAGGCTCTCGACAATCCCGTTGAACCACTTGGGAGCAACGTTTTGTTCAATCGTATCCAGATACTTGTAGTAAGCGGCCGACTCTTTCAAACGTAACTGGTACTGATCCGCCCCACATCCGAAACACGCGAAGGCCAGCAATCCCACGAGAGCGAGTTTTCGATGATGAACTGTCGGTCGTGAGTACAATAACATCGCGGCAATCCTGATGGCGAAATTCGGCTTTAATCTGAAAGAAAATATCCTGACGGCATGACAGATTGTCATCGAAGCAGTCCGGCAGGTCAATCGGCAGCCATATCGATCTTGGCTGAAGTTTTTTCAGAGCACAAAAAAGGATACAAACCAATACCCCGATACGATATCCTTACACATGAATCCCACTGAAACGGGTCCATTGAGGAGCGGTGGCTTTCATACAGAAGCCGTATGAAATGCTCCTGTTTTCCCACATTTTTGCCTCGCAACTGGAACTTCACGGTGCCGTTACAGAAATCTCATTCTTTCTTCCCTGCTTTTTGCGGTTTTGCTCTCGTCGTCAGTTCCTCGATCGCCTTCGGGCAGGCACGAGTTTCACCCGTTGTTGTCGCACCCGTGACAGAGCGGTCTGTCGCCACCGCCCAGACGTTTGTCGGGACCGTAATGCCAGTCAAAAAGAGTTCCGTCGGCTCGGCGGTCGATGGCCGTGTCGCGGAATACCCGGTGAACGAAGGAGACCGTGTCAGCAAGGGAGCGCCACTGGCAAAGCTGTTGACAGAAACCATCAATCTGTCGATCACGGCAGCCGAAGCCGAACTGAAATTGCGTCAGGAAGAACTGCGCGAACTGGAAAATGGCTGGCGAAAAGAAGAAATCCTGCAGGCGGCAGCCCGAATGGAAGTCGCCCGAGCCCGGCGGGATTATGCCGTCGCTCGAGCTAAACGAACGGCACAACTGGTTGAGCGAGGCCAGTCGGGAACGCTGGACCAACTCGAAGAAGATCGCTCGGCTTCCGTAGCGGCAGAACAACAGTACGAGTCGGATCGGCTGGCTCTGGAACTGATGAAACAGGGGCCACGTCCGGAAAAAATCGAACAGGCCCGGGCCAAAGTCGCTGAGCAACAAGCAATCGTCAGCCAACTGCAGGACCAGTTGAAAAAGCACACGATGATTTCGCCGTTCGATGGGTATGTCGTTGCCGAACGAACGGAAATCGGAGAATGGGTCACTCGAGGCCAGGTTGTTGCCGAAGTTGTCTATCTCGACGAGGTTGATGTCGAGGCTCACGTCCTGGATACACAGATCGAACATGTCCGCCTGGGAGCTTCCGTACGAGTCGACGTACCGGCCCTGAAATCGACTGTTTTCGTTGGCGAAGTCAAAGTCATTACTCCACAGGCCGATGTCAGATCACGCACATTTCCGGTCAAAGTGCGAATCAAGAACGTGATTCGGGAAGATGGTCCATTGTTGAAAGCGGGGATGCTGGCTCGCGCGGCTCTGCCAACGGGCGAACAGCGCCAGTCTACGCTCGTTCCAAAGGACGCGATCGTTCTGGGAGGTCAAGCCCCCTTGGTCTGGGTCGTCGGTCCTGTTGATGAAGCTGACCTGAAGGGAGTTGACCCCAAAGGTCCCAAACCGGCTGGCAAAGTTCGGCCCGTTCCCGTCGAACTCGGAGTGGCTCATGGAAACTGGATCGCGGTCTCGGGAGCGTTGACGGTTGACCAGCAGGTCGTCGTCGTCGGTAACGAACGTCTTCTGCCAGGGCAGATGATCAGCGTCCTGGAAACTCGCAAGCCCCCCGAAGAAACATCGGCGACTCCCGGTAAATGATTTTGAATCCGCAAGCAATCTTTCTCGCTTCGGCTTTAACGCCGCTTGCCCGTTCGAAGTGCAGCCCGCCCGAAAATGATTCCACTGAACTCGATGTGAATAGACTCTGGTTTTTGGACACCGCTCGATGTCGCTCGTTGAAACTTTCGTAAAGAACCCCGTCAAAGTCACTGTGGCAGTGATGCTGATGGGCCTGTTTGGCGTCATCTCGCTCTTTTCGATGCCCATGCAGTTGACCCCCGAAGTCCAGACACCGTCACTGACCATTACGACCAACTGGCCTGGCGCCAGTCCTCAGGAAGTCGAACAGGAAATCGTCCGCGAACAGGAAGAGGCTCTCAAGAGCGTCGAAGGGATCACAAAGCTTTCTTCTGAAAGCACGGACTCAGTCGGCACAATTACGCTGGAATTTGCAGTCGGGACCGACATGGATGAGGCGTTGCTGAAGGTCAACAGCCGTTTGCAACAGGTCACGGCCTACCCCGAAAATGCCGACCAGCCGGTAATCAGCACATCAAATTCGTCGAACCAGCCGATCGCCTGGTTCGTGATGACACTGCGTCCTCCCTCTGACGACGAAATCCACGAATTCATCAAGAAGCATCCTGATTTGAAGAGTCCCTTCGATAAGGTCCTGAGTGCCGCCAGCAGCGGTGTCCGAATGTTCCGACTGCGAGAACTGGTCAAAGAGCACCCGGAAGCCGCGACGCTGCTCCCTCCGAATCTCGAAGTGACCAAGTTACGTCGTTTTGCAGAAGACTACATCGAATCCGCGTTTGAACGAGTTCCCGGTGTTGCCAACGCCGATGTGATTGGCGGGCTGGTCGATGAGCTTCAAGTCGTTGTCCATCCGGAAGAACTCGCCGCACGGCAACTGACGGTCTTCGATGTCCGCAATTCTTTGCGAGGCCAGAACAAGGACACCTCGGGCGGTGACTTCTGGGAAGGAAAGCGACGCTGGGTGGTCCGTACGCTCAATCAGTTTCGATCCAAAGAACAGGTGGAACGACAATTACTGGCTGTCCGGAACGGCAAGCCTGTTTATGTTTCTGACGTGGCTGAAGTAGAAGAAGGCTTTCGCAAACCGGATGGCCTGGTACGCAGATTTGGTTCCGACAGCATCGCCGTTCGCGTCCTGCGTGAAAACAATGCCAATGTGCTGGATGTGATGAAGGGCCTGCGAGCGACCAACGCAAAGCTGAATGACAGCCTGCTGAAACGTAAAGGCCTGGAACTGACTCAAGTTTACGACGAAACGGAATACATCCATTCGGCCATCAGCCTTGTCCGCGAAAATATTTTTCTGGGCGGTGCGTTAACGATGGTGGTACTGATGATCTTTCTGCACCTCAACCTGCGGACGCTGATCATCGCTCCCTTGATTCTGCTGTCGGGCCTCGCGGCGGTTTATATTCATCCGTACTACTTCGCGGCCTGCCTGGCGATCATCGTCGTAGCCGGCCTGTGGTACGCCCGCGGGGCATTGATCATCGGCCTGGCAATCCCGACGTCGATCATCGGCACCTTTCTGATCATGGCACTGCTGGGACGATCATTGAACGTCATCAGCCTGGCAGGACTGGCGTTTGCAGTCGGGATGCTCGTCGACAATGCGATCGTTGTCCTGGAAAACATCTACAGTCGCTGGGAGCAGGGGGAATCGGCCCTCGAAGCGACTGTGCGAGGGACCGAAGAGGTCTGGGGAGCGATCCTGGCTTCGACACTGACAACGGTTGCCGTCTTTCTGCCCGTCATCTTCGTTCAGGAAGAAGCAGGGCAGTTGTTCCGCGATATTGCTCTGGCAATCTCGGGGGCCGTGGGTTTGTCAGTGATCGTGGCAATCGTCGTCATCCCACCGGCAGCAGTCCGCATCCTCGGCAAGCGGAGCGATGGTTCTTCGGGTGCGATCAACACAGAAAAGGCAAATCACCCGATCACGGGTGGCAGTTCGACCGCACCGGAAAAACTGACGTCCACGGGAATCGTCTGGGTTATTGAATCGCTGGGAAATCTGGGGTTAAACAGCGTCACGGCCCTCAATCGATTCATTCAGCTTCATGTCGTCACGCGGTTGATAACTGTCGCGTTGATGCTGGCGGCATGCGTCGGCCTGACATGGTTGTGGTGGCCATCCGTGGAATACCTTCCCAACGGAAACCGGAATCTTGTCTTCGCGATCCTGATCCCACCGCCCGGATACAACATGGACACGCTGACAGAAATGGGTCAGCAGGTCGAGCAAGATCTGAAACCCTATTGGGACGTTGATCCTGGCAGCGAAGAAGCTAAAAAGCTGACAACTCCAATTATCGCTGACCTGTTTTTCGTCGCGCGTGGAAAGGCTGTCTTCATCGGCGCGAGGGCCTCGGATCCAACTCGAGCGGCTGAGTTGATTCCGGTCATCCGCGGAGTCGGTTCAAAGATCCCCGGCACATTCGCAGTCGTGTTTCAATCGAGTCTGTTCTCACAGGGACTGACGGCAGGTCGATCGATCGACATCGAAATCACCGGACCTGAATTGACCAAGCTGGTTCAATTTGGCGGGCGAATTCTGGGTGGTGATCAACCAAGTATGCCTCAGCAGATTCTGAAGCCGATTTTCGCTTTGATCCCGAACTGCCAGGCGCGGCCTGTCCCCAGCCTGGATCTTTCGAGTCCCGAGTTGCACGTGAAGCCACTGTTGATGCAGTCCACAGAAATGGGAATGAGTGCCGCCGAACTGGGCTACACGGTCGACGCACTCGTCGACGGTGCTTACGCAGGGGACTATTTCCTGGATGGCGACAAGATCGACCTGACAATTCGTGGGCGAAGCGACTTCACTCAGAAAACCCAGGATGTCGGCAACCTGCCAATCGCCACCCCGTCAGGACAGCTTGTCCCACTCGCAGCACTCGCCGATGTTCTGCTGGCCAGCGGCCCGGAACAGGTGAATCACCGAGAACGTGAGCGAGCGATTACGATTCAAGTGTCGCCACCGCCACAGGTGCCGCTGGAAGAAGCGATGAGGATCATTCAGACGCAAATCGTCGATCCGCTGACCAATTCGGGACAACTGGAAGGGGGATACCGGATCGTACTGGCAGGGACAGCGGACAAGTTGAGGGAAACATGGAAGGCGTTGCAGTTCAACGTGATCCTGGCACTGCTGATCACGTACCTGTTGATGGCGGCACTTTATGAATCGTGGGTTTATCCGTTCATCATCATCTTCAGCGTCCCGCTGGGTGCGGTCGGGGGGTTGGGCGGACTGGTCTTACTGAACTATTACCTGAAACTGCTGGGCCAACCGCCGCAAATGCTGGACGTTTTGACTATGCTTGGCTTCGTGATCCTGATCGGTACCGTGGTGAACAACGCGATCCTGATCGTCGATCAGGCCCTGCATCTGATCCGCCAGCAGGGAATGACCGATCGCGAAGCGGTCATCGAAGCCGTCCGATCCCGATTGCGACCGATGTTGATGACAACCGTCACAACGGTCCTGGGATTGCTGCCGCTGGTCCTGTTCCCGGGTGCAGGCAGCGAACTCTATCGCGGACTGGGTGCCGTCGTACTGGCCGGCCTGGTCGTATCGACCGTTTTTACGCTGTTCCTGATCCCGACGATGTTCACGCTGACACGCGATACACAGCGAGCATTGTGGGCGATGGCGTTTGGTGGGCCGAAGGCTTGATTCGGTTGTCGGAAAAAAGTTCACGGCCATTGGCGCGAGGCAACTTCCGCACAAGAATCCCACAGCAACATGTACATCAGAAAGACAAAACCACGACTCTGACCGAATCCCAGCCAGCCGCACGCAAACAACGTACGTCAGTATTGACGTACGTCAACACTGACGTGAGAGCCCCGAAAACCTGAAGTTGCTCAGCTCCGAATGAAATCCAACTTCTGCTGCTCCGCGATCTCTGCGCCCTCCGCGTTTCTACCGTTTTGCTTTTGAAACGCAGAGTGCGCTGAGAACGCAGAGCTACTCCGAGTGGCAAGAGCCACACAACCGCAGGGCGTCTTCCTCAGACAGGTAAGTAACCCAAATTGCCGTGAATGCAATCGCGATTCTGGCTACTGCTGTGAACATCTCAAACTCCTTTCAGACTCCTGCAATCACCACGTCGCATTTTATCGCTGGGACAACCGCTAATCGGATCAATGGAATGTCGCCGTGATCGGGGGGATCTCATTGACGCCTTCTTTCACAATAACCACTTTCGACCGTGCGACCAAACCGATTTTCTCGTGCCAGACCATGATTTCGTGATCTCCAACCGGCAGATCTGCGATTTCAAAATCACCTTTTTCGTTAGTGATCGCCACATAGGGATGATCAAGGACGACCCAGTAGGCTTCCATCCAGGGATGAATGTCGCACGTGACTTTCATCGGCCACTTTTCCTTCTCCTTCAAGTACTTGACTTCAAATTTTCCACCATTAACCGGTACGAGGATCCCCAAAGGCCTGTTCGCTCGCCCCCAAGTATGAAGATTATGAGCCGTACCGTCATTGCAAAATACGTTTACGATCTGATCGGTTCGAACGGAAAGAATGTGTGGAATGAACCGACACCCCTTCTGGTGAACATCAACAGCTCCCTTGGCTGATTTTTCAAGATTGGGATGAATCTTGGCTGGCTTTGTCGCCACCCAGATCACAACATTCGCGAGCCCTCTGGAGTCCCTATCGATAATCTTCGACTCGTTGGGAATCATCTCAGCCGCACAGATTTCGGAATCTTTCGCAGCCGTGTCACCTTTAGTAATCAATGGGTCCAAGGGAACCAGATTACCATCGGCAGCGACTGTACCCTTGATCGAGCCCCATTGAGCCTCGACCTCCGTGGCGCAAAGCCCGACAACTGCCACCATCAACGCAGATGACGCCCACCTCACGCTGCTTCGCATCGATTCACTTTCCAGAATAGACCACGGCGATTTTCGCGGGAACAACTGAGTCAGGATTACCTAACTGCAACCCCCGCATCCACCGCCTCCTCCCC
>CAXBSB010000165.1:0-17930 GCA_963977965.1 uncultured Schlesneria sp. | reverse complement strand
GAGCAAGAACTAGTGCGGGTCGCACGTTTGTGTCGCGTCGAAACATGGGTTAGCCGCTGCAGTTTGATGCCTGCGGGACGCCACACTTAAACGGAATGCGATCTACCTGTGGCTGATTTAAAAGACGAGGGCGCGACGAGTGGTTTCACGAGTCGCGCTCTTGCCTTTCTTTGTCCCGATTTTTTTGACCGATCGACTGGTTTCCGAGTCTCCGAGCATTCTTCGTCTGCCCGGTCAGATTTCATTTATCGAATGATCCGTTGGTGAGTCGCAATTGGCGAACTGCAAATCCGATGTCGCTGCGCAACGTCAAAATAGTCAATTTGTTATGGCGATTTCCGTGGATTGATTCATCCACTCTACAGGCTGCTCAGTCGTCAAACTCGCCCTCATCCTGCGGAATCCCCGTAATCGGGGTAATCCGAACGGGCGCGCGAAGATTGTCCTGCAATTCCTTCAGGATGTGATGCAACAAAAATGTTGCAGTTTGACCACTGCCAGAATCCGGCCTATATTCAATTTTGACAACGCGGCTGTCGTCGTCAGGCAACACCTGATGCCGATGTGCCACAGGGATTTGAGGGCCGCAATGTCCGCCAACGTTCACTTCGAGGGGGAGTGAACGGGATCGGCGTACATGTGTGGTCTCGACAAATCCGGGGGAACCTGTATGTCTTTTTCAACACTCGTTGAGTGGGCGCTCGTTGTTTGGCTGTCGGCTTCGGCCGTTGGGCTCTCTGGCTCACCCGTCCTTCTGGCAAAAGAATCAAAACCGACAGGTTCGGCCGAACCGGCCTCCGAATCGGAAGCCATTAATGAAGGAAATCGGCTGCGAGCCGACCACCACTGGGGAGAATCAATCGACTTTTATGAAAAGTCGTTGAAAAAATGGCCCGAGAACGAAAGCCTGAAGCAGGGCCTGCGTCAGTCGAAGATTCACTTCTCGATCGAACGACGCTACTCGGACCGTTCGTTCCTGAACACCATGCTCCAGGTGTCCCGTCCCGAAGCGATGACTTATCTGGACGATGTGCTGGATAAAGTTCGCAAATATTATGTCGACCCCGTTACACCAACTTCTTTCATTGCTCATGGAACAGAGAGCCTCTATTTCGCTCTGGCCAATGAAAAATTCCTGAAACGAAATCTGCCCTCCGCTGACGCCAATCGAGTCTCAACGTTGCGCCGTACGCTGCGGAATTCCTATTGGAATAAGCCGATCAGCAATCAGGATCACGCTCGACGTACCGTCATCGAACTCTGCGATCTGACGCAGTACGAAGTCGGTCTGTCCGCGGGTGCCGTGGTGATGGAATTCGTTTTCGGCGGCTGCAATTCGCTCGATGATTACAGCAGTTACATGACGCCGGGAAAACTGGGAGATCTGTACAACAACATCGATGGTGAATTCGTCGGCATCGGCATCGAAATGAAAGCCGAAACCGGTAAGGGACTGCTGCTGGTGAACGTTCTGCCGGAAAGCCCTGCTGAAGAAGGGGGAGCTCTGGCGGGTGATCTGATTGTGAAGATCAACAACGTCGATTGTCGCAAGATGTCGACGGAAGAAGCGGCTTCACTGCTGCAAGGTCAGGCGGGTTCGCGATTGCAACTGACGCTCGCCAATCCGGCTACGTCCGAAGAACGTCAGGCGACCATGATTCGTAGAGCCGTGAAAGTAAAGAGTATCCCTGTCGCCAAGATCATCGATAACGCCAATGGCATCGCCTACATCAAGATGACCGGTTTCCAGAAGAACACTACTGAAGAACTGGATGCCGCTCTGCTGAAATTGAAGCGGGAAGGGATGCGAGCCTTGATCTGGGACGTGCGAGGTAATCCTGGTGGATTGCTCACCGCGGCCGTCGAAGTTCTGGATCGATTCATCGACGATGGGGTGCTGGTTTCGACTCAAGGTCGGACCCCCGATCAGAACTCAACCTACTCCGCTCAGGCGGCAGGAACCTGGAATGTGCCGATCGTGCTGCTGACGGACGGTGACAGTGCCAGTGCCAGTGAGATCGTTGCCGGGGCAATTCATGATCATCATCGCGGGACAATTGTCGGTCGTAAGACTTACGGAAAGTGGTCTGTGCAGAGTATCCTGCCCGGCCACGCCGAATCCGGTTTCCGACTGACAACTGCCAAGTTCTACTCACCCAGTGGACGAACCTACGGCAAGATTGGTATCAAGCCGGATATCGAAGTTGCCGCAGGGGAATCAACTCGCTCGTCTCGAGGACGCCGAGGTGACCCAATCGACAACGATCGGGACGTGGAAGCGGGCTTGGATGTTCTCAGGAAGCAAATGGCCAAACGATGAGTGGCGGTGCCGAGGATTGGCTGTACTCCGGACGGGGCGTCTCACCGACGCTCCGTTGGTCATTTACGGTCGATGCTCCGCTGACTGACCTCAGAATGGCTCGTGAGACGGGCGAAACTCTCGCCGCCGATGCTTCGGGTGGTCTTTATCTGATAGACCGTCGAGGTCGGATGATCTCGCTGATCAGGACTCGACACGCCATCCAGCGAGTCGCCTGGGCCGACAATGGAGTTGGCGGGGTGGCAGCGATTGATGATCGAACTGTCGTCTGGTTTGATCGCAAACTGCAATTCAGCTGGAACCGTGAAGTGGCCGACGATGTCCTGGCCGTAGCGACCGACCCTCACGGGACTCACGTCGCTGTTTCAACGGCAGACGGGGTGACGTCGATCTTTACGTCAGCCAATCGCAAAGTCAGCCGGTTCGAAACGGTCCGGCCGCTGCGATATCTGCAACTGCTGACAACAGAAACGCAGATCATTGCGGCTGCCGAGCATGGACTCGTCGGACGTTATTCCCTGTCGGGCGAACAGATCTGGGCCGAAAAGCTGTGGTCCAACGTCGGGGACCTCGCAACGTCAGGCGACGGCCGCAACGTATTCCTCGCGGGGTTTGCCCACGGAATTCAGTCGTACGACGGCGAAGATGGCAGATCGCGTGGCGCATTTCTGACAGAAGGAACCGTCTCGCAGGTTTCCTGCGGCTATTCGAAAAAGACGCTGGTCGCAGCAACGCTGGAACAGAATCTGTTCGGCTTGAGCGATGCCGGGGATCTGGTCTGGAATCTGACGATGCCAGAAGATCTGAACCGCGTCCTGATGTCCCCATTAGGTGACTGGATCATCCTGGGATTCACATCCGGACGAATTGTCCGACTGGATTGCGCGCGTTGATCTGATCCAGGTTGCTATCCTCGCTTTTCGATCAACAGAAGACGAGATGGGCAGAACGATGGTGGGCAGAACGATGAAGACAGTTTCGTAATGCATCGGAACTGCGAATCGCATTGCCCGTTGCATCGAAATCTCGCCGGAAGCATTTTTCACCAAGGCCACTCCAGTACAGAATGCTTGAGACTTTGCATGCACTCACCGCAAAGTACTTTTCCGCAAAGCTTCATAGCCTTCATCGTTCTGCCCCACATCATTCTGCCCAGAATTCTTTTTTAAGATGCGGCCTTCGGTTGGACGATTCGGCCGGGTCCGGAAACGTCGGGAAATGCTCGCCGAACATTTTTGGGTGTGTCCTAGTGAGTTTACGCTCAGTTTGACGGTCGAAATGGTCTGTGAAATGGGGTGGCGGAAACGGGCTGTGCGTCGGGGGTTGGAAAATCCGGACGCAAATCCGTGAAAATTGGACTTGTGTCCGGTCCTTTCGGCGATCAGCATGAAATCATGCTCAAGATCTCCACCACACCGCTGCCCCAGTCACTGCTCAGCTACGTCGCGTTTCGCGTCGCGTTTCGCGAGACATTTGAGCGGTTGTCCCTGCATAAACGTTCCACGCTCGATGCCGTCGAAGCGTACGGGTACCTGGGGGAAGTCCCCTTCCTGCGAGAAGTGCCCCCTCAGGTTCAACTCGACCTGCTCGCTTCGACTTGGCATCGACACGTCAGCCGTGAAACTCATGCGGCCGACCTGGTGGACGAAAGTGTGATCTACGCTGTCTGTGAAGCAGCGGCTCGACTGGTGGAGCAGGATCCTGATGCGTTTGTGAATCAGATGCGGGGCGGGCCGGTCGACATGGCGGTGCCCGTGGATTCGTACCTGGCTCGTGAACTGCGGTTGCTGTATCTCGAACTTCCCAATGATGCGGATTTTCTACTGATCAGTCAGTTTCTGGATCTTGAACCGACCGAAGCACTTCAGCACAAGATTGATATGGGAATCGATCCCGCTCGCATGGAAGTCCTGTTTGATGTCCTCGGGCGCTGGCACGTTTCTCCGCAGTTCCCTGCACGACTGCGAGGGCTCCTGACTGAATCGGAAGTCGCTTCCGTCACGACGATTATGCACGCTCACTGCCCCTCCACGACGACGTGAATCTGAAGCAGTTGGTGCTTGCCTCTGTTCTGACGCACCTGAAAACGGTACCGTCTCCACGTCTGCAGGTGGCCAACGTGCAAGGATTGTGAAAAGGTCTGTTCATGCGAGTCGTTTCCCTGTTGCCCAGTGCCACGGAAATCATTTGTCAGCTTGGGTTACGTAATCAACTGGTCGGGGTCACTCACGAATGTGACTATCCTCCGTTTGTCGCGCAGCTTCCCAAGGTGACTCGGACGCTCATTCCGCATGATGCCACCAGTGGCGAAATTGATGCTCTGGTTCGAGAACGCCTGAAAACTGATCGTGCCCTCTACACGCTCGACATGCCCGTTCTTGAGCAACTGGCCCCGGATTTGATTGTGACTCAGGCACTGTGCGACGTCTGTGCGGTTGCTGAGTCGGAAGTGACTGCTGCAGCCTGCTCACTTCCCGGCAGTCCCAAAGTGATCAATCTCGAGCCGATGTCGCTTCAAGAGGTTTTGAAGACGCTGATCACGGTGGGGCAGGCGACTGGAATGCAGGATCAGGCTGCGGTTGCTGTTGCTGATTTGCAGGCTCGCATTGATGCGGTCCGGGGTCGCTCAGCGCAACTGCAGAAACGAACGAAAATGATTCTGCTGGAATGGCTCGATCCCCCCTTCAGCAGCGGTCACTGGTCGCCCGAGTTGACGGAACTGGCCGGTGGGGAGGAACTCATCGGAGTCGCCGGCCAGCCATCAAGAACCCTCGATTGGGATGAGGTATTGCAAGCAGCTCCTGAAGTCCTGCTGATCGCCTGTTGCGGATTCTCGATGGAGCGAACATTACAGGATCTGCCCGGCCTGGTCGCTCGCCCCGGTTGGAAGAACCTTCCCGCGGTCAAGTCGGGGCGCGTCTATGTCACCGACGGGAATGCCTATTTCAGCCGACCAGGGCCGAGGCTGGTCGATGGGATGGAGATCCTGGCACACGCACTTCATCCTGAACTGCATCCGTTGCCCCCCGGATTGACTGCCGCTCGACAACTGACCGCACGCGAACTGCATGACGGAATCGCAGAATGAAACCCAAAGGGATTCTCTTCTGGAGTTCTGGCAAGGATTCTGCGTGGACTCTGCACAAAGTTCGTCAAAGCGATGACATCGAAATCGTCGCACTCGTCACGACATTCAACGAGGCATTTAATCGTGTCGCCATGCATGGCGTGCGCATGGAACTGGTTGAGTTGCAAGCCGAGCAGACCCGCCTGCCCCTCTGGAAGGTCCCTCTTCCCTGGCCCTGTTCCAATGCAATTTATGAAGAGCGAATGCAAGGAGTGGTTCAGCGAGCTTTGTCTGAAGGGGTGACGCACTTCGTTTTTGGTGACCTCTTCCTGGAAGAGATCCGAGCTTATCGCATCAAGCAACTTCAAGGGACGGGGATCGAGCCAGTCTTTCCTGTCTGGGGTTCGCCCGAGGAGACGAAGGCGCTGGCTCGACAAATGATTCAGGAAGGGTTCCGAGCGACGTTGACGTGCGTTGATCCCAGGCAGCTCGCAACGTCGTTCGTTGGGCGCGAGTTTGACGAGGCGCTTCTTGCTGATCTTCCTGACACTGTCGACCCGTGTGGTGAGCGTGGCGAGTTCCATACGTTTTGCCACTCCGCTCCCGTGTTTGATCGTGCGATCCCGGTTCAGGTGGGAGAAATTGTCGAACGGGACGGATTCTGTTTTGCAGATCTGCTGTAAAGTCTTCGCTGCATCAAGATGGAAGTTAACGCGGCGTGGGGCAGGATGAATGCGAAATCCAAAAGAATTGAAACGCAGAGGCGCAAGGGCGCAGAGACGCAGGGGAAAAGTACCCCATGATGATTTCCTTTGCGTCCCTGCGCCTTTGCGTCCTTGCGTTAACTTCTGATTGCTGTCTATCGCCCAACGTGCAACCAGGAACGTTTGAAACGCAGAGGGCGCAGAGATCGCAGAGACAGGACAGGAGATTTCCGCGTCGCTCAAACTGCAAAGAATTCAAGAATGCCACAAAAGCAATTCCCTTGCGTCTCCTCGCCTTAACGCCGCTGCGTTGACTTCTTGTTTCAGTCTCGCCTGGTTGTTTCTGGCGATTGACCCGCGTTACCCGGTGAGTGATACTCATTCATGTTGGCCGATGTTTGCAAAATGTCCGACAGACGCGATGTCCGCCGGACGCAGAATCTCTGTTGAGGCTGGTGATGCCGATGGTGACCCGGATCCTATTGGGGCTGACCTTTCTTCCTGCCGCTCTGGCTGCAGCAGATGAGGCTCCCAAAGTTGACTATTCCCGGCAGATCAAGCCATTGCTGGCAAAGCACTGCCAACAATGTCATGGGCCTCAAAAGCAGCAGTCGGGATTGCGAATCGATAGCGGTCGAGGCTTGCTTGACGGCGGCGACAGCGGACCGGCAGTGATTCCCAAAGACATAGCCAAGAGCCTGTTGATCCATGCTGTGACGGGGACCGAAGGTGCCTCAAAGATGCCTCCGGAAGGCCCCGGCTTATCCGCCGCCGAAATTCAGCTTCTCAAGGATTGGATTGCCTCGGGAGCCAGTTTTCCGCAGGATGAAGTTGCCGTTGCGGCGGTTGCCAAACTAGTGGACCACTGGGCTTTCCAGCCGGTTCTTCATCCCAATCCACCGATAGCAAAATCGTATGACGGACTGCGTGTTCCGCTTGACAGTTTTGTTGTCGCAAAACAGTCACAGGTCGCGTTGGCGATGTCACCGGAGGCTGACCGGACGACGTTGATTCGTCGAGTGTCGCTGGATCTGCGAGGCATCCCGCCAACGCCTGAGGAGGTTCACGAGTTTTTGAATGACGCATCTCCCGATGCCTATGAACGGCTCGTTGACCGACTGCATGCTTCGCCTCACTTCGGAGAACGCTGGGGACGAGACTGGCTGGATGTGGCGCGGTATGCCGATTCCAACGGGTTTACGCGTGACATGCCGCGTACCATCTGGAAGTTCCGCGACTGGGTTGTTGCCGCTTTGAATCGTAATCAGCCGTTTGATGAATTCATCATCGACCAGATTGCGGGGGACATGCTTCCTGACGCCAGTCTCGATCAACAGGTTGCCACGGGCTTCCATCGCAATACACTGGTGAATGAAGAAGGTGGAACGGATCCCGAGCAATTCCGTGTTGAAGCCGTTGTGGATCGCGTCAACACGACAGGGACAGTCTTCCTGGGGTTAACGATCGGCTGTGCCCAGTGCCACGATCACAAGTACGACCCGATTTCGCAGCGCGAGTACTATCAACTGTACGCCTATTTCAACAGCACGGCGTTTGTTGGCAGTGACCCGACTGGGCCGCGGATCGATGTCCCCTCGCCCGATCAGATCGCGCGCGGTGAGCCTGAACGGCAGCGAGCGATTCGAGCCAGGATCGCCGAACTCGAAAACGATCTGAAATCGTTGGCGGATGCAATTGCTGCAGACCTGGCTGCTTGGGAAAAGACGCTGACGGATGAGGACAAGAAGAAGCTTCCGTTCAACGTGAAGAACGCCGTTGATCTGCCTCCGCGAGATCGCTCGGCAACTCATAAGCGAGACCTGGATGCTTATTTTCGCGGACTCGATGTAGCTCGAAGTAAGTATTCCCAGTTAGAAGCCATTGCGAAACTTCGCAGTGATGAACCGAAGTTTCCGACGACGATGGTGATGCAGGAACTGCCCGTCCCACGAGAATCGCACATCCATCTTCGCGGCGATTTCCTGCGAAAGGGAGCAAAGGTTTCAGCGGCGATACCCGCAGTTCTCAGTCGGCAGAAAGCTGGTGATGGACAGTCACGACTCGATCTTGCCCGCTGGCTTGTGTCAACCGATAACCCGCTCACGTCGCGCGTGACCGTCAATCGTGTCTGGCAGAAGTTTTTCGGACGAGGCTTGGTTGAAACAGAAAACGATTTTGGAACTCAGGGGACGCCACCGTCTCATCCTGAATTACTCGACTGGCTCGCCTCAGAGTTCTCTGGCCAGGGCAATAAGGCGAATGCTCGCGGATGGGATTACAAACGACTGCAGCGTCTGATCGTGACTTCGGCCACGTATCGCCAGTCATCCCGGCAGCGTGAGGACGTTGCAGAAGTCGATCCAACGAACAAATGGCTGGCCCGGCAAAATCGGTTACGACTGGATGCCGAGGTCATTCGTGATTCGGCACTCGCAGCTTCGAATCTGCTGACATCAGAACTTGGGGGCCCACCCGTTTATCCGCCGCAACCTGACGGGGTTTTCGATTTCACTCAGGACAAAAAGCCCTGGAAGACTGAGACGGATCGAAGTCGATACCGCAAGGCGATGTACACGCATCTTTGGCGATCTAGTCTTTATCCATCAATGACAGTCTTCGATTTTCCCGATGCGAATGTCACGTGTACGCGGCGGATACGATCGAATACTCCTCTGCAAAGCCTGACTCTCGCCAATGATTTGACGTTTATCGAATTCGCTCGGGGAATGGCATTGCGAGCTCTGACGATGCCGGGCGATGATTCACAGAGATTGATCTCGTTGTGCGAAGTCTGTCTGTCACGACAACCCGCTTCGATCGAGTTTGCGCGACTGCGTGACTATCTGGAGCAGCAGCGATTGAAATTCACTGAGGACAAACAAGCAGCGATTGCGTTTGGCCCGAACCCTTTGCCAGAGAACATTAAGCCAGTCGATGGAGCGGTCTGGACGGCAATTTCACGCGTGTTGATGAACCTGGATGAATTCATCACACGGGAATGAACCTGCTGCTTCCTTTGCCACGACGAGATGAGTTTGTCAGAATTGATGGTTGTACAAGCCTGCCCGGATTTCCTTCCTTGTGATTCACCCAGGCGCAATGCCTGCTGACAGGTTTTTCCCATGAACGATCGCGCCGCACTTTTGACATTCGTTTACCACATGCGATTTGTTTCTGTCGCCATGGCATTGGCGGTTTTCGTTGCCGATGCACGCGGACAGACGCTCGATTTCAATCGAGACATTCGCCCGATCCTGTCTGAGAATTGCTTCTACTGCCACGGTCAGGATGGCAATAAGCGTCAGGCAGATCTGCGGTTGGATGATCGCGAAGCTGCAATCAAGGCCAAGGCAATCGTACCGGGTGACGTTGCCATGAGTTCCCTGATCCAGCGGATTCTCTCCGAAGATCCCGAGCAGATGATGCCGCCACCGAAGTCGAATCGGCGTCTGACCGCTGAACAGAAGAAGACGCTGGAACGCTGGGTCACTGCCGGGGCCGTTTATCAGAATCACTGGGCGTTTGTCGCCCCGACACGGCCAGCGGAACCTGCAGTGCAGGTACAGGACTGGGTTCGAAATCCGATCGATCGGTTTGTGCTGGCGAAACTCGAAAGCGAGAAGCTGAGTCCGTCACCCGAAGCAGACCGCGCGACACTGATCAAGCGGCTTTCTATCGATTTGATCGGCCTCCCCCCTACCCCGCAGGAAGTTGACGCTTTTATTGCGGATCGCGATGAACGGGCCTACGAGAAACTGGTCGATCGGTTACTCGCCAGCCGCCACTATGGCGAACGTATGTCCCTTCCCTGGCTGGATGCGGCCCGTTACGCCGACAGTAACGGATTCCAGCAGGATGGCGATACATGGCAATGGATCTGGCGTGACTGGGTCGTCAAAGCGATCAATGAAGATCTTCCCTTCGACAAGTTCACGATCTGGCAGCTTGCGGGTGACCTGCTCCCGAATGCGACTGATGAACAGAAGATCGCGAGCGGTTTCAACCGCAATCATCTGTTGAATGGCGAAGGTGGTGCTATCGCAGAAGAGCAGCGGTTTGTGAATCTGTTCGACCGCATCGATACGACCGCAACGACATGGCTGGGACTGACGATGGCCTGTGCTCAATGTCACGATCACAAGTACGATCCGCTCACCATGCGGGATTACTACGGACTGCTGGACGCATTCAATCGCGTCCCCGAAAGCGGAACACCTCAGTTCTTTTCGTCGCGTATCCGGGTGGCTGCTCCGTTTCTGGAATTGCCAACGGAAGAGAACAAACAGCAGTTCGCAAAATACGAAGAAGGGATCAAAGCGGCCGATGCCGAAGCGGCCCCGATTGCAAATGCGGCCTATGAAGGTTGGCGAACCGGTCTGTTTGCTGATGGAAAGCCCGCTGAAGGCAAGGGACTTCCAGAACCGCTGGCCGTCATCCTGCGTAAGCCCGATGGTGAACGAAATGACGCAGAGAAGCAGTCGCTCGAAGCCGGACTGCGCAAGCATTTCGATGAAAAGGTCCGTTCAACGCTGGTTGGGAAAATGCCAGTGCTCGGAAAGGCCGACGAGATTCGTAAGCAAATGGCCAGTTACAAGGCGGATAAAATGCCGCGGCCGATGATCATGAGTGACGAGCGCCCGCGCGAGACATCGATTCTTGAGCGTGGCGAGTATCTGAAACCGAAAGAAAAGGTGACCTTTTCAACGCCAGGATTCCTGCCGCCACTGGCTGCCGACGCCCCGCGGAACCGACTGGGGTTTGCTCAATGGTTGGTGACGCCGGAGCATCCGCTGACAGCCCGCGTTTATGTCAACCGGGCATGGCAGCACTTCTTCGGTTCGGGGATCGTCAAGACGGCCGAAGACTTTGGAGTGCAAAGCGAATACCCGATTCATGGTCCTCTGCTCGACTGGCTCGCTGTTGAGTTCCGCGAGCGAGGCTGGAGCATGAAATCCCTCAACAAAATGATCGTGATGAGTGCCACGTATCGACAATCCAGTCGAGTGACTCCTGAACTGCGGACCAGGGATGCAGAGAATCGGCTGTATGCGCGAGCCACTCGCTTCCGCATGCCATCGCTTCTACTGCGAGACTGGGCTTTGGCGGCATCGGGGTTGCTCGATCCCAAGTCTGGCGGGGTCCCTGTTTATCCTTATCAGCCGGATGCGGTCTGGGAAGCACTGGCGATCACGAAAGAACGTGATTTCACTTATCCGCAATCGACCGGAAGCGATCTCTATCGTCGCAGCCTCTATACGTTCTGGCGGCGAACGGTGATTCCCGCGAATATGTTCGATGCATCAAATCGGCAGACCTGCCGAGTTCGCCTGGGAGCGACCAGTACGCCGCTGCATGCCCTGACGACGTTGAATGATCCGACGTGGGTTGAAGCTGCGCGAACGTTGGCACAGGACAGCATCAAGACTCAGCCGGATTTGAATGCCCGGTTGACCTATGCGTTCCGACGCGTGGTCGGTCGTCCGGTCACAGAGACTGATCTGAAACTGCTGAATCGGGCCTTCGACCGGCAGGCCGCGATCTACCGCGCATCCCCGGAATCTGCCAAAGCACTCTTGAGTGTAGGTGCGTCGAAACGTGATGAAACGGTCGACCTGACCGAGCACGCGGCGTTAGCGTCTGTCTGTCTGGCGATCCTGAATCTGGATGAAGCGTTGAGCCGCGAATAATCGCCAGCGATCGAGTTGTCGTATGTCGGCGGTCAGTCGTAGAAGTTGCTTTCATGTTTTGTTCGGTCTCAACAGCTTGAACTTGACTTGGATAATTCAGACTCATTGCAGTCAACCGTAACCCCAATTCGAATTGCTAATATGAAACAACTCCTGGTACTCGCCAGTCTCCTTTTCACCTCGCTGGCATACTCAGCCGACAACGACGAGAAAGGACTGAAGCCTGACTTCACCAAAGGTGATGTGATCCCCAAGAATGCCAGGCACGATTGGAACCTCGGAGCCACCGGACTGCGCGGCTGGATGTATTGCGACAGATTGGTGACGAGTGATGCCCGGCAGATTTTCATCACGAAGGTCGAGCCGAACTCGCCAGCAGATGGCATCGTGATGGTTGGTGATTCGATCCTTGGAGTCGGTGGAAAGGCGTTTGACTTCGATCCTCGCACGGAGTTGGGCCAGGCGCTCACGGCGGCGGAAACTGAGGTTGGCGGCGGCAGACTCGTGCTGAAGCGGTGGCGTGGTGGGAAGACTGAGGAAGTCGTATTGAAGCTACCGGTCCTCGGGAGTTACTCTTCCACGGCGCCGTTTGATTGCTTGAAGTCGAAACGCATTCTCGAACAAGGATCCAAAGCCCTCGCAGCGCGCATGGCGACACTGAACTATGGGAAGAACCTCGATTCCATCCCACGGTCATTGAACGCGCTGGGCTTGCTCGCGGGTGGGGATACAGCGCATCTGCCGCTTGTGAAGAAGGAAGCGCAGTGGGCTGCGGGCTTCTCAACCGATGGCTACAAGACCTGGCATTATGGCTATGTAATGATTTTCCTGGCCGAGTACATCTCGGCCACGGGCGATGCATCCGTGTTACCGGGGTTACGGCGACTCGCGATGGAGTCTGCCGAGGGCCAGAGCGCGGTCGGTTCCTGGGGCCATAGCTTCGCGAAGCCAGACGGACGCCTCGGTGGGTATGGCATGATGAACTCGCCGGGTGTGCCATTGACCATCGGGCTGGTGCTGGCACGAGAGGCTGGCGTTCAAGATCGGGCGATTGACCTCGCCATTGATCGCAGTGCCCGCCTGCTCCGCTTCTATATCGGCAAAGGAGCCGTTCCGTATGGCGATCATCATCCGTGGATTGAGAACCACGAGGACAATGGCAAGTGTGGAATGGCTTCGGTTTTGTTCAATCTTCTTGGTGAATCAAAGGGCGCCGAGTTCTTCTCACGCATGAGTCTGGCATCACACGGTTCCGAACGCGATACGGGGCACACGGGCAACTTTTTCAACATGGTTTGGGCGATGCCTGGCGTGGTGCATTCCGGACCTCATGCAACGGGGGCGTGGATGCAGGAGTTTGGTGCGTGGTATTTCGACTTCGCCCGTGGTTGGGATGGCGGCTTCCTGCATCAGGGGCCACCTGAACCGGACAACGACAGCTATGCCGGCTGGGATTGCACGGGGACGTATCTGCTGGCCTATGCGATGCCGCTGAAGAAGCTGTATCTCACCGGAAAAAAGTCGAGCGTGGTCCCTCAACTCGATGCTGCTGCAGCGAAAGCCGTTGTCTCCGACGGTCGCGGGTGGAACAACAAAGACCGCAATAGTTTCTACGATGCGCTGAGCGATGACCAATTGCTTGAGCGCCTGCGCAACTGGTCTCCGGTCGTGCGAGAGCGCGCCGCGATGGCGCTGGGTCGGCGAAAAACTGCGTCTGCAGCACCCTTGATCGAGTTGCTCGCCTCTTCGAGTCTCGACGCTCGTTACGGTGCCTGTCAGGGTCTGATTTTTCTTCGTGGACGTGCGGCCCCCGCCGTCGATGTCCTGCAGAATACATTGAATGATCCCGACTTGTGGCTGCGCATCAAGGCCGCTGAGGCGCTCGCTGCCATTGGAGCCCCGGCGATGAAGTCAGTGCCGCGATTGCTCGAATTGCTGGCCCAGGTCGACGAGAAGAATGACCCGCGCGGCATGCAGCAACGGTATTTCACGTTTGCTTTATTTGACCGTGCCGGCATGCTTGGACGCTCGATGGACGGCGTCGATCGCCCCTCGCTTTACAAGGCGGTGCGGGCCGGGCTGAAGAATCAGGATGGTCGCGCCCGTGGTAGTTTTGGTTCGGTGTACCGCAATCTTTCGCTGGCCGAAATCAGACCGCTGTTGTCTGCTATTCACGAGGCCATCGTCCAACCGGCGCCCAGTGGTGAGATGTTCGCTGACGACATTCGCGTGGAAGGACTGCGCGTCCTGTCCCAGCATCACATTGAGGAAGGCATGAGTGCACTGGTGAATTACACCCGCGATCAGAATCCCTGGAACAGCCAGAATCGTACGCCGGAAATCATGAAGATTCTCGTCACTTACGGCAGCCACGCCAAAGCTGTCATTCCCGAGTTAAAAAAGATCGCACATTACTTCGAGAGCGAAGAAAAGGACTTCCCCAAAAACCTTGGCCTGCAGAAAGCAAATTCCGTCCGGGATGCTATCAAGGTCATCGAATCGAGCACGGACACTCCACCACTCATCAAACTCCAGTAAATACGAACTGTTGATTTATTGCCATATGCTTCGCGTTTACATCGGTCTCCCAGGCCCGTGCCACCTGGAACCGTAATGATTGAAACCTCCTTCGAAACCTGTTCTTGTTATCATTTCATGAGGACTCGCATCCATAGCCGGTGAATTTCTCGGTATGCCGCGATCCTGCAACACTTTACAAACGAGCGGAAGGGAGTAATGCGTTGTCAGAATCAATATCAACGTGCGGTGACTGTGGGGGTATTCTGCGTCCGATTCGTGTCGTCGAACAGGATCATCGCGCACACCATCTGCTGAAGTACTCCGCCATCAACGCGAAGCCCGATTGGTTTTTCGGTGCTTACCCAGTCGAGGGACATCTCGCGGCAGAGATGTGCGAGTCATGTGGACGCGTGGTCTTCAGGGCCGTGCCAAAGTCAGCGGGTACAGAGTAGAAATGACTGCGAAATCGACTGCGTCTTCCCCCGCTTGACATCAACAGCGGCTATGTCATTGTGCCAGTTTCTCGATACGGCTGGCCGCTCATATACATTCTAAGCAATTCTTTGCACGTGGAACGCTGGTCTTCTGGTGCCGGAAGCAATGATTCATTTGCCCATCTGCATGCCTCGTCAAAGTCACCGACTTCAGCGTGTGTTGCGGCCAGAGTGTCCATGAAAGATTCGACTTCGACGGGGCGTTTACCAGCGTTTACCTGTGACGGGTTCATTTTTTGAGGATACGAATCTCGCCTAATTCGAATGGCTGTCGATTTCCGTCGTCAGGAATCGTGAACTTAGTCTCTGGAAGTGAGAGTGGCGAATTCAGGTTGCCTGTGCTGAGAACTCGGGTGATTCGGTATGTTCCCGGTCGCACAAACGGAAAATACAATGTGCCATCGTTGGACACCACCGTGTGTACGTTTCGGACACGACAGTCCGCGAATCGACGTCCCACTTCGGAGTTCCAATACGCGTCCCACCAGGCAATCAATTCTCGCTCATTCATAATTCCCGGCGACGGACGCGGGTAATCAGGACATTCGATGTCGGGATCCATCGAGATTTCAAATTGATGATCCTCGAATCGATAATCGGCGGGAAGGATTAGCCGTCCTCGAGCGGAGCGTCCATCCATGCCAAGCACCAGTTCGACCACCTGACCTTCGACAATTCGAATACGATCGAAAGCGACGAGAACAACGGAATTGGCACGTCCATCGCGTCCGCCGTAGTGAATGCGATGGGCGAGAACATACCAACCGGCAAGCAACTGTCTGATGTCGAAATTGCCGTTCTGATCTACAGAAACAGGGATGGCAGGATCGACGCGGGTCATTCGGTCTCCTAATATGCGATACAGTTCCAGGTTCTCGTTCGGCCCGATTTTTGGCAGGTATTTGCCACGAATCGTCGCATAGCGATTTAGCTCGATACGATGTTGAATTATCGAATCGCGCGATGTCTTCAAGTTCCGAACGTTGAACTCGGCGTAGCCAGTCGGATGCCGCAGTCGATAGGAAAGCCGCTCGCCGAACGCAGGATATTCGAATTGCACGGTGCCTTGCGCGTTGGTGGTTGCGGCAATGTCTAATACCCCTTTGATTCGATCCTTGAACCGGAAGAGTTCGCTGTACTCCTCGTCGTCGAGCGTTTCATCCGGCGATATCGGGTCAAACACTGCCCCCACTGCCGGTTGGCCCTCAGGCGTGATTATTGTGACGCCCAACTTAGGTAATGGCACCAACTCAAGACGTTTTTCGAGGGTTTTGCCGCGTACGAGCTTTTCATTCAACTTCACCCGTAGCGGTTGGTATCCTGTGGCGAGTACAAGAATATCAGCATTCTCCATGATTTTTGATGTACGTTCGCGAAATTCGATCTTGCCTTCTTTCAAGACCTGATAGAGGCTCCACGGAGATGTCGAACCTGGTTCGCCTTCCAGGGAATTCTCCCAAGATTCCTGGTCTTCTTTGAAGAAGAGGGCTGCATTGGTGACTGGCCGCCTCGAACGAGCGTCATCAAGTTGAAATAAGATGTTGAAGGGACGCTGTAATGTGACGATTAGTTTCACATTGTCACCGTTGACGCTCGAATCGACATGTGGCGACTTGATGTCGGAGCGACTCCTGGAGAATCGCAGACCTCCAATCTCCTCATAGGAGTCGGGCGAACGGACAAAAAACGCGAAATCACGGAACGGCAACGTCGCCTGGAACGCGCCCGCCGCGTCAGTAGTCAGGTGAATGGGATCCTGGGATGGATTATTGTCGTCATAGATCACGATCTTCACACTCGGGATCGGTCGCTTGTCGGCGTCAACGATCGCCCCCTCGATAACTCTTTCGGCTGCCAATGACGATCGTTGCGAATTCAGAAGACTCTGGCAGACGAGCGCCAAGATGATCGTCGAGTAAATCGATTTCATTTCAGCACTCCCGTAAATCTCTTACATCGCGAAAGCGCGGAAATACCTGCGATGAGCGATTCGTGACAAGATTGACATTCGACACCATTATCCACTGTCATGCTCAGAAGCGACGAAGCTTGAGGTACACCTGAAGATGGACCGGTGGCCAAATACACTGCAGACAGCGTCTATTTCCAGTTCCCGCACATTCTTCGAATCAAAAACGAGTTTACACGGCAGTGTTCTTGATGTCATCAGGAGTGACGCAGCGCTCACGGCCATCGACATTTTGAAACTGGGCAAGAGGTGGGTACTTTGTCATTCCAGCGCAGGCGTGAACCCAGTCCCTTTCGAATTCCGCCAATTGTCTCACGCTGTGCAGGATTCCCGCCTGCTTGGAAATGACGGCGGACGCTCCAGTACCATAAACCGTCACGAAATGCTGATGGGCTCGCGCGGCGAAATGTCACTTGTCTGCACTCCCCCCCTGCGACTCTTCGTTTCAATTCTTCCGGATTTCGCATTCATTCTGTCTCACGCTGGAGTTGATTTAGAAACGCAGAGAGCGCAGAGAACGCTGAGATTAAGGCCGATGGCAATATCTCCTCCTGCTGTCCGGTCTCAGCGATCTCCGCGCCCTCTGCGTTTCAAACGTTTCCTGAATGGACGTGGGCGACAGACAGCAATCAGAAGTTAACGCAGAGACGCAAGGGCGCAGGGACGCAAAGCCGGCGTCTCCAGCTTCAAACAGATAGTGGCCCTGCGGAAGTTCTACGCGCTCTGGCGTTACGTCATCGATCCATATTACAATACCCATCAGAATTCGTTGCTCTGAAAACGTGGGAAGTATGATGCGACTGACGGTTTCGATTGTTTGCCTCATTGGCCTTGTCGGTATGGCAGGTCGTGTGAACGCGGATGATGCAGCGGACGGGGCTTTTTTCGAATCGAAAGTTCGGCCGCTACTGGTGACTCGATGTCTGGAGTGTCATGGCAGCGAAAAGCCAAAAGCAGGACTGAAACTGGACTCTCGCGAAGCGATCCTGGCGGGAGGGGAAAGTGGTCCTGCTGCGGTATCCGGTAAACCTGCGGAATCGTTGCTGATCGACGTGATCGGGTATCGCAACACGGTTCAGATGCCTCCCAAGGCCAAGCTTCCGGAAAGTGAAATCGCGATCCTCACAGAGTGGGTTCGTCGTGGTCTTCCCTGGCCGAATTCAAAACCC
>CAXBSB010000164.1:0-18281 GCA_963977965.1 uncultured Schlesneria sp. | reverse complement strand
GAGTGTCCGGCAAAATATTCAATTGAGTCTCCCTCGCCGGCAAAAAGTGTTGCAGCGCCAATTAAGCCGCCCGCCACTAAAAGGGGTTGCGCATTTGCGGTATCGAGAATCTGATCGACCCGCAGTCCAACCTGAGATTCCGCCATTTTGTAGATCACCACTGAAAGTACGTCGGCACTGTCGGATACTTGTGAGCGACCCGACAATTCCTGCAGTGGCATGATTTCGCCGCGGTACTGAAACGCCATTCCACCAATGGTGTGCTCGATGGAAGTGGTGGGCACTTGTTCCAGACAGACGACGTTACACAACGGTAATGCCACCTGACGTTCTCCGTCGACTCTGCAGACCAGGACCTGCTCGTCGATTGGTGCCAGGTCTTCCCGGACCGTGACTGGACCACAAAACATCGCCTGTTCTTCTGCCAGTAGCCCGGAGTTTCTAGCGATCCCCAGCACATCGAGAATCAATGCGATATTCCCATCACCCATCAACGCCGCACCGCTGTATTCCGCCTGTCCGCTGAACAGTTCACCTAACGGTTTAACCACGATTTCCTGAGCATCACCGATCTCATCGACCAGCAGGGCATAGCGACGTGTCCCCGTCTTCAGCACGACAATCTCCATTGAGGTTCTCGGTTCAGCGTCGTTTGAAGACGAAATCTTCAGCTTGGTACTGAGTTCTGCCATTGGTACGAGTTCACCCCGCAGACGCAGGACCGGCGAATCATGAAATCGCTCGCATTGCTGCATGTCGTCATGGGTCAGTCGCAGCATTTCCACGACGTTGATCTGCGGGATTGCAAAACGCTGGCTGCCGCAGCGGACCATCACTGCGGGGACGATCGCCAGAGTCAGTGGAACGGTCAGCCGGATCGTTGTTCCGATATCCTTTTGAGTCTGCAGTTCAATCGTTCCGCCGATCTGTTCGATGCAGGTCTTGACGACATCCATCCCGACGCCGCGTCCCGACAGGTTGGTGACCTTGTCCGCGGTCGTGAAGCCTGGCAGGAATACCGAATTGCGCAAGTCCGATTCAGAAACCTGATGAGCTCGCTCTGCCGCGATGATTCCCGCTTCGATAGCCTTCTTGCGGATCCGCTCCAGGTCCAGTCCGGCACCGTCGTCCGAAACTTCGATGTGAACCTGGCCACTCTCCTGAAACGCTCGCACGAGCAGTCGACCGGTTTCAGGCTTCCCTTTGATCTTACGCAAGTACGGCTTTTCAATGCCGTGATCAATTGCGTTGCGAACCAGATGAACCAGCGGGTCGGCAATCGCTTCCAGCATGGATTTATCGAGTTCGGTGTCGCCTCCCTGTAACTCGATTTCACACTGCTTGCCACACTGCTTTGCAAGATCTCGAACGATACGCGGGTACTTGCGCCAGGCATTCCTGACGGGTTGCATTCGCGTCCGCATCACTCCATCCTGCAGTGCTGCAGTCAGCCGATTCAGTCGCTGAATCGGTTCCGTCAACTCGTCATCCAGTCGGGTGGACGAAACCTGTAGAATTCGATTACGGACGAGAACCATTTCCCCGACCAGGTTCATCAGTTCGTCGAGGTGATCGATCTGCACCCGGATGAATGTTGACTGTCCGGATTCGCCAACCTTGCTGCCGACCATCGAAACGAACGATGAGTCCCCCGAAGGAGGATTCGCTTCTGGTATTGGCTGGTCCTGAATCGGGTTTGCAGCGGCAATCACCGGAGTCAAATTATCAGTCTTCTTCGGAGAAGGCTGCGTTCCATCCTTCACAGTGGCTTTGACGTAGTTTTCAGTGGTTTGCTGCTGCGGTTCCGAGGTCGAGCTGTGGACCAGAGTCGATTCCATCGGCGGCGGAGCAGGAAGGGGCGCGGGTTTTGTTTCACGCCGGACAGGAGGTGTCGTTCCAGAGTCAGAACTCGCAATCCGAGTCCACCGCTCGATCTCCGCAATCAGCGGTTTATGATCCGCCGACGCTTCACTGCCGGTCGATTCGATTTCCAGCAGGGCCGCACGAATCGCATCCACCAGTTTCAACAAGACTTCGGCGACATCACCACTGACGGTTAATGTTCCACCGAAAAGCGTGCTGAGCAGTGATTCGCCAGAGTGCGCGAGTGCTCCCAGCTTGGGGAAATCCAGAAATCCCGCATTCCCCTTGATTGTATGCAACGACCGAAAAACGATATCCAGCCCTGATCGATCACCAGGAGTTGCCTCGAGGGCGACCAGAACGTTATCGATCCGATCGAGTCCTTCGCGACACTCGGCGACGAATTCACGGATGTAGTCCTGATCGTGTGCCATTTCCAGGAGGGATTGCTCTGCAAAAGGGAACTCAAACGGGCGACGCGTCGGCGAGAACTTCGCAGCAAATTTCGGAACGCTTTCCAGTACATAACGTTTGATGTCTCGAAAGCGACATTCAGACGCTAGCCGGGTGAATGAGGGGCATTCCAGTGACAATACTTTTGCCAGGCTGTTTTGAACGACTTTGCGTCGATTATGCAAATCGAACCGAATACTCGGGATGTTTCATTTTCTTGACAATTTGTTCGCACTCGTTTTTCGACGACGCACTGCCGTCAAAATCGAGCCCCGCAGGTCACTCTTCTGAGTTTCATGCGAACAATTGAATCACGATGTTTCGCACCATTTCCCGGTCGAAGTTCTTGTTGCAGATTGCCGAGACACCCAATTGGTAGACAGGTGCCAGAACTTGAGGGCTGAATTCCGTTGTGACCATGATGATTGGCAATTCACGACAATTGCTGTGCTGGCGAACGTATTCTGTCAGTGTCCGGCCATCCATCCGGGGCATATGGTAATCGGTGATGAGAAGGTCGAAACGATTCTGCTGCAGAAGTTCCACGGCAACATCACCGTCGTCCGCGTGAGCGAACTGGCAGAAGCCGAGTGACTGCAGTGTGTCCTGCTCGTGTCGTCGAGCCAGGCTGCTGTCGTCAACAATAAGAACTTTCAACTCGCTCAGGCCACTGATCGGCTGCTGGTCGCGATCATCTTCAAGTGCTTCTTCAATCGATTTTCGAAGACTGGCGGTGTCAAACGGCTTTTTGATGACTCGCAGTCGTCCGAGTTGTTCCGCAGCGGAGCGTCGGCCTGCCGGCCAGTCATCACTGCTCATCAACACAATACCGGAACGCAACCAGCGAAAAGTATCACGAACGCGCGAAGCAAATTCCTGCCCGCTCATATCCGGCAGGCGATGGCTGCAAAGAATGACGGCCGGAACCAGTGACGAAATCCGTTGCAGTGCTTCTTCACCGGTCTGAAACGTCTGCACTTCTGCGACGCCCTGTTCTTTCAGCAGTTTTCCAATCATCCCCGACTGAAGCCGCGATTCTTCGACGATGACAACGGTCGATTTCGAGGGAGTCCAGGCCTGGTCACTCTGGCTCGATGATTGAACCGGTTGAGCCTCCGCCTGTGCCTGCGATAGCCCGTCAAGTGCTTCAACGATCGCCTCCATCGTGGCGAAGCGATCTGCGGGAGATTTGGCAACCATTTTTTGAAAAATGGCATCCAGTTCGGCAGGAACATCCGTCCTGACGACAGCCAGTCGCGGCGGCGGAGCAGACCGATGGGCGATCAAACGCCCCACAAGGCTCGATTTCGTGAAGACCGGGGTACTCGTCAAAAGGTAGAAAAGGGTGCATCCCAGGCTGTAAACGTCGCTTCTCAAATCGACTCCCAGCGGATCGTCCGCCTGCTCGGGCGACATGTAGTCGACCGTTCCGGCAACGGCCCCCAGTTGCGTCAGGTCCGTTCCCGAGGCACCTTCCCACTTGGCAACACGGGCCAGACCCAAATCGACGACTTTCACACAACCGTTGACGTCTCTCAGCAGGTTAGCCGGTTTGATGTCGCGGTGAACGATCCCGCGTTGATGAGCATATCCGAGTGCCAATGCGGCTTGCCTGATGGCAGAAACGGCATCCTCCACGGAAAGCGGCCCGTTGCGCTTCATCACTTCGTTGAGGTCTGTTCCCTCGACAAATTCCATGACGAGGAAATCGCCCATCGGGCATTGGTCGGCATCGTAGGCAGTCACCACGTTGGGGTGGTTCAATCGAGCCGACAACTGGATTTCTCGCCGGAATCGAGTGATAAATTCTCGAGTCGCGACTTCTTTCTTGATGACCTTGATGGCAACGACGCGCTGCATCCGGCGATGGAGTGCCTTGTAGACCGTCCCCATCCCGCCTTCACCCAGCTTGCTCAATACGACATAGTTTCCGAGTTGCAACTGGTTCGCACGACCGCTACGGACTTCGTCGGCCTGAAACGGCGTCAGTTTTCCTTCGGATGTCAGCAGTGCCAGCAGATTTGGGCCGGTAATCTCGTCTCCACGTTTTTCCAGCGCGTGGCAGGATTCTCCCAGTGATTCATCATCCAGCAGCCCATTACGCAGCAGCTCATCCGTGACTTGTTCTATCGAAGTTATCATGCGATCGCGGAATCCTGAGTTTGAAATGGCCGATCCAGCATTTCATGACTGCAGGACGCTGGCGAGATTCTAGCCACACTTTGACAATGCGTCATGCGGAACGCAATTATCCGCGGCAAAATGCGAGTGTCATCGGCCGGATCGAGTTGGTCCGTGCTTCTTGGTATCACCCTCGGGACAACGTAGATCTACGATTTGCGATTGCCGCGAATTTCCCGCTGACGTGGGTGAGTTGGCTGCGTGTCGATGCTCGCTTGGTCTTTCGTCATCGCCGAACGTTTTGACTCCGTTTGCTTTCATCAAAGATCAGAAGTTCTAACAATCGATCTAACTGCCATCCATCTCCAATGCTGCAATCAACGAGGCTACTAAAGGCGACGAAATTGATATTCGGTGTACCTTGAAGACCACGCCCTCCGCAGGGCGTGCCACACAATCCCCTGTCTTCGTCAATTCCTCCATCGCGTCTCTGCATCGTTGCGCCTTTGCGTTTCATTCGCACCTCCCTCACATAGTTTTTGTGTTTGGAGCGACATTCGATCGACTGGCGGTTGGCGAGTGGTATTGAGTTCGTAAGAATGGTTTGGCAACCTGTTTACGATTTTACTCCACTTGATTTACATTCCGCAGCCAGGATCTTGCGACGCTCATGACGACTCAGACGGTCGAAAACTACTTGAAAGCTGTACTTCAGACGACGCTTCGAACAAATGTCGACTGGGTCACAACCGGTCAACTGGCGACGTCGATGTCGGTTTCACCCGGCACTGTCACCAGCATGATGAAGACGCTCGCCGAAGCGGGCCATGCGGAGTATCGACCGTACGAGGGTGTGCGACTGACGGCTGAAGGACGTGCGGTCGCGATGCGCATGTTGCGCCGCCATCGACTGATCGAATTGTTTCTTGCGAAGACGCTTGACCTGACATGGGATCAGGTTCACGAAGAAGCCGAGCACATGGAGCATGCCGTCAGTGACCGACTGATCGATCGCATCGACGAGTACCTGCACCACCCCAGCACAGACCCGCATGGAGACCCGATTCCCAGCGCCGAAGGTGAAATGCGGGTGAAAGGTGATCGCGCGGTCCCGCTTTCATCCGTCGGGGCGGGAACGCGCATTCGCATCGTTCGCGTCGTCGACCAGGGGGGCGAGTTCCTGCGATTTCTGACTGATGCTGGAGTCACTCTGCAAAAGGAAGGGATCGTTCAACACAACAGCCCTGAAGCAGGAATCGTGACGACCGAATTCGAGGGCAAGCCAATTTCACTCGGTCATCCCGCCGCCGGGCAGATCCTCGTCGAACCGATCATGGGGTAGCCTGAGAACTGAGGATCTCAAGGACGGTGAATCTTGGCGCAACGGAGCGAATTTGCCCTGCGTTTTGCGTTTGTTTCCGGACTGCTGTTCCTGGTGTCGGGGGCACTGGGATCGCTGCTGCTGCGTTTGTTTCCCGTCGACGCGACATCGAAATCCGCTCTTTTTCCCCCTGCATTCCTGATCAGCACCGTGCTATTGGCCGTTGGCAGTGTTTCGTTGTCTCGAGCCTGCGCCTTCGTCAGGCGAGAACGCCAGGTGCCGTTTCGCCGCAGCCTGCTGATCAGCATCGGCGCAGGGGCACTTTTTGTCACGACGCAGTCCTACGCATTGACAGTCCTTGTCCGGCAGACGCCCGCCTCCCATGTTGCCATCGGAGCAAAAGCATTCGTCGCCGTGCTGGCAGCACTGCACGTCATGCACTTTGCCATCGCCCTGATGTTTCTGGTTTATATCACCGTTCAGGCGTTTGCGGACCGATACGACCACGAGTACTACTGGGGAGTGACAATCTGTGCCTGGTTCTGGCATGCCCTGGGAATCGTCTGGATCCTCGTTCTCGGCGTGATCGCGATTGCAATGATCAGTGGTGATGATTCCGAGATCACGGGCGGCTTGCGAAAACGGTCAATTCCATCGACAATGCCCATCGTCCGCTTCGAAGCTGGTTTGGCTTTCTATAATCCGGACGGACCCGGTGCTGTGATGGCGACTACACGGAGGCAATAGTGGAACTTCGGCGAAATCCGACTCGTGCGGTAAAAATTGGAACAGCGACAATTGGTGCCGGGCACCCGATCGCGGTTCAGAGCATGACTGCGACGCATACGCAGGATATCGACGCAACGGTCGGTCAGATCGAAGCTCTGTTCAAGGCGGGGGCAGACGTCATTCGCGTGGCCGTCGACAGCACGAAGGATGCCGCAGCTCTCGCTGAAATCCGTCGACAGACCAAGGCGAATCTGGCCGTTGACCTGCAGGAAAACTACCGGCTGGCGGAAGTCGTCGCACCGTTTGTGGACAAGATTCGCTACAACCCCGGTCATCTGTACCACCACGAACGAGAAAAGCCGTGGCAGGAAAAGGTCAAGTACCTTGCCAAGGTCGCGACAGATAACGACTGTGCCATGCGAATTGGGGTCAATTGTGGCTCGGTCGATCCGGCGAAAAAAGAAAAGTACGACGCGGCCGATTCCATCACGCCGATGCTCGAAAGCGCCTGGGAACATTGCGATTTTCTGGATTCGCTCGGCTTCACTCGCTACTGCGTTTCCATGAAGGATTCGGATCCTCAAAAGGTGATCGAAGGGAATCGCCGGTTCGCTGAAAAGCGACCTGACGTTCCGCTCCACCTCGGGGTGACCGAGGCGGGGATGCCGCCTGACGGGATCATCAAGACGCGAATCGCGTTTGAGCAACTGATCAGCCAGGGGATCGGTGATACGATCCGCGTTTCGCTGACTGTCCCCAACTCACGCAAGCCCGAAGAAATCGAAGCGGGACGGAAGATCCTGGAAGATATCGCGGCTGGTCGAGTTCGTTCGTTTGTCGATTACGGGCTGCAAACGCTGAACATCATCAGTTGCCCCAGTTGTTCACGAGTCGAAAACGAAGCCTTCATTGAACTGGCTCAGCAGGTCAAGGAAATGACGGCATACGCCAAAGATCATGCCGTCACGATCGCGGTCATGGGTTGTCGCGTGAATGGTCCCGGTGAAACCGATGATGCAGATCTGGGGCTGTGGTGCGGTCCGAACTTCGTCAACTTGAAAAAAGGGCCTGCGGAACTGGGGGCGTTTCCCTACGACGCAATCCTGCCACGCCTGAAAGAAGAATTGGATATTGTCATTGCGGCCAAGTCGGCCCGATAGTTTTCTCGACAGACACCACCGGAATTCGATCTGTCGCAGCATCGCGAACAGATTCCGAAATCGATCGAACCTTTTCGGTCATCGCGGCCTCCTGAATTCTCGTCCTGGTGTCTGTGGTTCACTTTTTGAAAGAACAACAGACATGCTTGGAACGCAACTGACCCCGGCTCAATACTTGAAGCGGTGTGCCGAAGTCTTCGATACCCTGGACGTTTCTCAACTGGAAGGCCTGGCCGATGACATTTACTCAGCCTACGAACAAGGCCGATTCGTATTTCTGATCGGCAACGGCGGCAGCGGTTCGAATTGCTCCCACTTCTGCGAAGACCTGGGCAAAAGTACGCTCGACCGAAAAGACTTTACCAACGATGCGGTGAAGCGTCTGAAGGTCCTCAGCCTGACCGACAATACCCCCTATATCCTCGCCTGGGGGAACGACGAGGGTTTCGACCGAGTGTTCGTGGAACAACTCAAGAACTTCGCGTCGCCTGGTGACGTATTGATCGCAATCAGCGGTAGCGGCAACAGTCCGAACATCCTGAATGCTGTCGAATGGGCTAATCGTCACAATCTGGTGACTTGGGGAATCACCGGTTATTCCGGTGGCAAGCTCAAGCCGATGGGAAAGAAGAATCTTCACGTTCCGCTGGATGACATGGGGATGGTCGAATCAGTCCACCTGGTGGCATTCCACTGGATCCTGAACGATATCCACGGTCGGATCAACAAAGTCGGCCGCTACGCTCCCAAGTAGTCCTGGGGGATTCGTGAGTCACGCTGTTCAGACAACGGCGCGACCCGTTTCGTTGCATCAGACAGCGCCTCACAGCATTTCATTCACCTTCCGATAAGTACCGTTTCATGGCCACCGACATAAAAAAGATCCGCAACATCGGCATCATCGCTCACATTGATGCGGGTAAGACGACCACGACAGAGCGAATCCTGTTTTATGCCGGGGAAACGCATCGGATGGGTGATGTCGACGACGGAACGACCGTTACCGACTTCGACCCGGAAGAAGCCAAGCGTGGAATCACGATCTACTCGGCAGCGATCTCATGCAAATGGGATGGCCACACGATCAACATCATCGATACACCGGGGCACGTTGACTTTACGGCCGAAGTCGAACGAAGCCTGCGAGTTCTCGATGGTGGTGTCGTTGTCTTCAGTGCCGTCGAAGGGGTGGAGGCTCAAAGCGAAACCGTCTGGCGGCAGGCTGACAAATACCATGTTCCCCGCGTCTGTTTTATCAACAAGATGGACCGCATTGGGGCTGGGTTCGAACGAGTCTTCAATCAGATTTCTGAGCGATTGCGGGCTAACCCCGTTGCCGTTCAGTTGCCGATCGGTGAAGGTCCCGTCACGAATCCCGGCGGCTTTTGCGGTGTGATCGACCTGATCGCCATGAAGGCCATGTATTTCGATCGCGAATCCCAGGGAACGAAAATCGATGTGAAACCGATCCCCGAGGACGAGCAACTTCGAGCGGAAGAATGGCGGTCCCGGTTGATCGACGCGATTGCGCTGATCGATGACGAAGCTTTCGCAATCTATGATGCGACAGGCGATCTTCCCGCCGACCAGATTGTTCGAGTCCTGCGAAAGGCGGTTGTTTCGTATCAGTTGCAACCGGTCTTCTGCGGCTCGTCGCTCGACTATATTGGTGTGCAACCGGTTCTCGACGCGGTCGTCCGATACCTTCCCAGTCCCAATGACGTTCCGCCCGTCGAAGGACGCAACCCGAATCCCAAGAAGGCCGACAAACCTGAGATCCGCAAGCCTTCAGAAAAAGACCCATTCTGCGGGCTGGTCTTCAAGATCCATGCCGATGAGCACGCGGAACTCTATTTCGTCCGGATTTATTCAGGGACATTGAAGAGTCGTTCGCGCATGCTGAATCCCCGAACGGGCGCCAAGGAACTGATCAGCCAGATCTGGCGAGTCCAGGCGGATTCTCGAGAAGCACTCGACGAAGCCGTCTGTGGAGACATCGTCGGGATCGTCGGCCCCAAGGAATCTGTGACCGGTGACACGCTTTGCGATCAGCAGAACCCAATCGTTCTGGAATCGATCGAGTTTCCCGAATCGGTGATCTCGATGGCGATCGAACCCGACAGCAGCGCTGATCGCAAAAAGCTCGAAAACACGCTGCGACTGATGATGAAGCAGGATCCGACCTTCACCGCCAAGATCAGTGAAGAAACCGGTCAGACGATCATCAGCGGCATGGGTGAACTGCACCTGGAAATCATCAGCAAGCGGATGGAACGTGACTTCCACATGAAATTCCGGACTCACAAGCCGCGAGTCACGTATCGCGAAACTGTCCCGGGAAAGATCGAAACGGAAGGTCGATTCGATCGACAGACACAGGGCAGCCGCCAATTTGCAGCGGTCACCATCGTTGTGGAGCCCGTTCAGAACGACACGGCTTTGAATGTCGAGAACAAGCTGAAGCCGAACGCGATGCCGATCGAAATGCAGGACTTGCTGGTCAACGCCCTGCGAGACGAACTCAAAGGTGGCGGTGTCGTGGGCTACCCGCTGATCAACCTGAAGGTCGTCGTCAAGGATGTTGAATATCACGAAGGCGAAACGACAGAAGTCGCCATCCGGGCCGCATCGGCCGACGCCATCCGACGAGCCCTGCATGACGGGGGAGCGGTCTTGCTCGAGCCGATCATGAAGCTTGAGGTCGTGACCCCTGAAGAGTTTGTTGGCAACGTCTCTGCCGACTTGAACTCGCGTCGCGCGATCATCGTTAACACGGAACTCCGAGGGAACCTTGTTGCGCTGACGGCGGAAGTGGCGCTATCAAAAATGTTCGGATACAGCAATGACGTCCGCAGCCTGTCGCAAGGGCGAGCGTCGTTTTCGATGGAACCGCTGCGGTACGATGTCGCTCTGAACCCGCCCGATATGTAACGGCTAGTGCGTGTCGCACGTCCGTGTCGCGTCGAAACATCGGTTAGACGCTGCAGTTTGATGCCCGCGAGACGCCACACTGAAACGGAATACGCTCGAAACCTGTTCACCCTGTTGTTTGTCACCTCGATTCGGAAAGAACAAAACCAATGAAGAAGTTGTCTCTGCTGGCGATCGTCGGTCTGGTTGGCGCCTTGGCTTTCTCTCTGGGAGTTTCTGCCAACCAGCAAACCACCCCGGAATCGGCTTTTTCGTCAGAAGTCATTGACCTGGGAATGGTTGTCAGTGACCTCGAAAAGTCCGTGAAGTTCTACAAGGATGTCGTCGGATTTGAAGAAGTCGAAGGCTTCAAAGTTCCCGGTCAATTCGCTCTGGATACCGGCCTTGCCAACAATCTTCAATTGGATGTCCACGTCCTGGTATTAGGCAAGGGTGAAAAGGCCACCAAGCTGAAACTGATGCAGTTTAAGACAGCGCCCGGCGCCCGAGTTGACAACACGTTCATTCATTCCTCATACGGGTTTCGCTACCTGACAATTGCGGTGAAAGATGTGAATGCATCGCTGGCCCGAGCGGCAAAAGCCGGAGCCAAACCAATTGCGAAGTGCCCAGTCCCACTGCCAGAAGGCTTTCCAGCAGGTCTGGCCCTGGCAAACTTCCGCGACCCAGACGGAAACCTGGTAGAACTCGTCGGTCCCTGGAAGCAGTAAATGCGGCAACGATGACATCAATTGAAGAAGCACGGACGAAATCGTCCGTGCTTCTTTTTTTAAAACGCAAAGGTGATTCTGCGCCTTGTTGATCTCAACTTGGAAGTGCAAAGACGCAAGAATACCCCAAATCGATTCTGTCTACCTTGCGTCTCTGCACTGTCGCGGATGCCCCAGAATGGCGGATGTCAAAGAAGTTGCCGAAGAATCCCGGTAAGCAGAGCTGAATGTATTTCAGCCAATATCCGGCCAACGGGGCCCGAAAATGTTAAACTAGGAAACGCTGGAGAACACTTCGGAGGACGTTGACATTTTCTGGAGAAACCAGAAAAGCGATCACGACGACGCAAGCCATTCCGTTCACTCGATTCGGCGACGCTGGCCGATCCTTAAACTGGTCTGCCTGTCTTCAGGTGATTCAGGGCAGACGAGGGGCGATCATTCACCTCTGCGCGTCATCCATTCCAATTCTTCTGACCTGCGTAGATCGGCATGTACTGAGCCGAATTCGGGAGTTCTGCATGAGGTTTTTGCTGCGCCGGTATCAGTCTCTCGATCCACAACAAAAAGCTAATGGAATGGCTCTGGCAATTGTGGCGTCGACGTTTGCGTATCTTCATCTGGAATGTTCGCCTCGACCGGCTGGTGCTGACACCTTCAAGCCCACGGTCGCAAAAGCAGATCTGAATTTGAAGGGCACAATACAAGTACAACCCGAAGATGCGACGTTGTCCCCCGAACAGATCTCTGAGCGAAATCTCGTCAAGAAAGTCGAGATGCTCAAGAAGGGGATTGCCTTCCTGGAGAGCACACCTGACTACACCGCGCAATTCACCAAGCGCGAACTCGTGAACGGCAGCCTGCTGGAAGAGCAGACGATGGCGATGAAGCTGCGTCACAAGCCATTCAGCATCTATCTGAAATGGATGGATTTCGAAGTTGGCCGTGAAGTGATTTATGTGGATGGCGTGAACGATGGACAGATGCTTGTCCACGCCGGGGGCTGGAAATCGCGACTCCCTGCAATTCTGATGGCTCCCGACTGCACTCTGGCCATGCAGGAAGCTCGCTATCCAGTAACTCGCGCGGGCCTGCTGGCGCTCGCAACGACGATCGTTGGCTACAACGCATCGGACCTGGAAGCCAAAAACTACGCAAGCTGCGTTCAGATGGACGACCAGGCTGTCGGCGATCGGATGTGTGCCTGCTTCGTTCTGGAGTACCGTGACAAAGAATCCTCAAAGGACTACCGCAAGTCTGTCACGTTGATCGACAAGGAATGGTGTGTTCCGTTGTACATCAAGAACTTCGGCTGGCCAAACGAAGAGTTCAACCAGGTCGATGCAGATCTTGATGAGGCGACATTGATTGAGCACTACACGTACTCCGACGTGAAATTCCGAACCAGCCTGAGTGCACTTGACTTCGATAACACAAACGAAGATTACAATTTCAAACGCCAGTAAACTGCAATTGTTGAAACACAAGGCTGTTTGGCGATTTGCCAGACAGCCTTTTTTCGTCTACCGAGGGACTAAGCGAACCGTTGCAGAACCGTCATTACCCACAAAGTCCGCGCTGCTGGGCGGATTTCTTCAGCGTGCGAGCAATCCTTTCAGATTCCGACAAAGAACAGCCTCGAAACCGTCGATGGGTCGCGAGTGACTTGGTCGCATTCGGATTTCTATCGTCCCGGCCGAATGGCGTTGTCGTATGGAATTTCAAAGACAACTGTTTGTTTCGCTCAGCCTGCTGCTGGTCGCGTTTGGATTGCTGATGGTCCATAGCGCCAGTGTCACTTCGTGGCCAACTCACTTTGAACGTGTTTATCTGTCACGTCATCTGGTATTTCTGGCGATTGGGCTGACTGTGGCTGCGATCGCCGCAACCCGCCCTGCAAGATTCTGGTACGACATCGCGCCCTGGTTGTTTGCGCTGACAGTACTGTTACTTGTCCTAGTCATGGTTCCGGGAATCGGAAGCCGTGTGAAGGGGGCTCAGCGATGGATTCGCATCGCCGGGATTTCCATGCAACCCTCGGAACTCGCGAAAATCGCGTTACCACTGATGCTGTGCCGGATCCTCGAACGAAATCGAGCCCGGTTGTCGCATTTGATCTTTGGTACGGTTCCATACGCGATTCCCATCGCCATCACGGTTCCACTGGTCCTCATTGAGCCTGATCTGGGGACAGCCGTATTTTTAATCGGGGGATCCGCTCTTGTGCTGCTTGCCGGGGGATGGCCGCTGAGAAATTTTCTGATAGGAACGATTGCGGCAGTGCCCGCCTGTCTTTCGATTCTGGTAATGAAGCCCTACCAGCGGCAGCGAATTATTGGATTCTTCGAAACCTGGGCCGACTTTGAAGCCGCTCCCTACCAGTTACAACAATCTCTGGTGTCACTCGGTTCCGGTGGGCTACTCGGCGTGGGACTCGGACGAGGCTGGCAGAAGTTGAGCTTTCTGCCTGAGGCGAATACAGACTTCGTCTTTGCGGTGATCGGCGAAGAACTGGGCCTGCTGGGAACGTTCAGCCTGCTGGCACTCTGGTGTGGAGTCTACCTGAGTGGTCTGCGGATGCTGAGTCGACTTGATCCGCGCGGCTTTTCATTCGTCGCGGGCTTTGTGTTGTTGACGCAAGTTGTCGGACAAGCCCTGCTCAATGTCGCTGTCGTGACCGCGATGGTTCCCCCCAAGGGGATTTCGCACCCATTGATCAGTGCGGGCGGAAGTAATTTGATTGTCAGTTTACTCTCTCTAGGAATCGTCGTCAGCCTTTCCCGCGATTTGATGGTCGCTGATGATCAATTGCAGGCATCGAACATCGAGTGACATTGAAACGGCGAATCCGTCGTGAAAATCGAAGTTCGAAGCGAATTCTCAGTGGCACGCGCAAGAAGAACTTTTCGAGTTTATCTCTATTTTCGCCGCCCGGAACTCGCCCCGATTGTGGTCATCTGAGATTACTTGCCTGTGACCTCGCGAACCTTTTCGGAATCAGGTAGTCTATTCCTGACAAGCTTGGCCGCTTGGTGAAATTGGCAGACACGCAAGATTTAGGATCTTGTGCCGCAAGGCGTCGGGGTTCAAGTCCCCGAGCGGCCATTCTGATGAAACTACGCAACTGTTGATGTGACCGATGCGGGTTTCAAATCTCGAAAACTCTCTCCGTTGGCCCGTCGAAGTAGATTCCGATGATCGGACTGGCGACCTCCAGAGAGTAGACCGGTCCTGCGTGAAAATCGCAGTATGATTTGGTCCCGCAGACAAATCAAAATCGCTCAGGAATGAGCATCAGATGTGTTGAGCAAGAATGACCGGTGACGGTGCGAGCGTTGTCAGAAGTACGCGCCCTGATGATCCGCTTACTTATCCCGAGATAAAGGATTGGCGAACAAGCCGTTGCATACTTAGCTGCGGGCGGCGCGGTTTCCAAAATCAAAGTTGTTCGCCGCAACCTGGTGAACGCTGGCGTTCGCCTTGAAATACGATGGCAAACACCGAACACGAAAAACGACTTCGCGACGCTGTGCAGGCTAAGGACACGACTGCTGATCTGAGCGGCTGTGATCTGTCGGGAGTTTCTTTCGCGTCGATTCGCATCGCTGGCGCGGTTCTGCGCCGCGCCGACTTGCGGCGTGCAGACTTGTCAGGGGGGTACTTTTGTGGCTGCGATTTGCGCGAGGCGAACTTCAGCAAAAGCAGAATCACGACGAGCGATTTTAGGGATGCCAACCTGGCAGGGGCTGATCTGTCCGGAGCAGATTGGACGGGAGCAGTGCTGACTGGCGCGAATCTCACTGGCGCAAATCTGAGCCGTGCCAAGTTGGTAAAGGTCCGACTGGAGGCGGCCGATCTGACCGGAGCGAACCTTAAGGACGCCGACCTTCGAGGCGTTCAAGGTTTGACATCGGCACAACTGGACTCAGCCAGGAATGGAGACAAGGCGATCCTGGATGAACGTATGTTGGCCAGCTTGGGACGAGGCGGCGACCGGACGACTGCGCGCCACGGAAAGCCGTCACGGAAGGAAACAACGCCGCCGCAAGTAGATCTCCTGTTCTCGGAAGTGAAGCCGTCCTTCGGTGACGTGTTTTTGTTGTGTGGTTTCGCAAACCCTGACTTTCCGCCATCGGGCGAGTACGGGTTCGCCGAACTGGCCGACCTGGGAATAGAACAAGTCGACGATTATTTCGCAGTTTGCGTCGAGGGTGACCCAGCCGTCTGGGTCTTTCCGATCGTTCGGGGACAAGTGGTAGAACATCACAAAGGGCCTTATGACGGACTGAGGTTGGCGGCTGACAGCCGGGAGCACAAGAAGCTTTGGTCCAGGTGTGTGGCGAGGCTTGAGACAGGATTACGAATTCCGGTAAGTCGATGACGCCTGCCGGACGTCATCCTCATCGAATTCTTCCGCGAACCAAGCGTGACACTTGACGGCCAAACATTACAACTTTACGAGCCATCACGTTTCATGCAGCCGGCCCGCAAGTGAATCCAACTCGCCGTCAGCGTTGAGAAAACACGCGAGTGAACGACTTAGGGTCTTGTGCCGCAAGGCGTCGGGGTTCAAGCCTCCGAGCGATCATTCTACTGCAACATCAATCCCATATTGCGGTTGCGAGACCACCGTGCTGAATTATTCAGATATTTACCGTTGCAAACACGAAAGTTAAAAATCGCCCTAAGACTTCAGACGCTGATTGCGGCAAACTTTTGTACAATCATCGGCATGAACGAAGTCACGCGCATTCTGTCGGCGATTGAACGGGGCGAACGAGGAGCCTCTGCAGATCTGCTGCCACTGGTTTATGACGAACTTCGAAAGCTGGCAGCAGCCAGGCTGGCTCATGAATCTGGTGGGCAGACGTTGCAAGCGACGGCGCTGGTGCATGAGGCGTATCTGCGATTGGTCGGTAATGACCGGGATCATGTCGATGATCAGCGTTGGGACGGACGAGCTCATTTTTTCGCCTCCGCAGCCGAAGCCATGCGACGAATTCTGGTGGACAACGCGATTCGCAAGCAGTCTCTGAAACGAGGGGGCGATCTGCGTCGATTGGATATCGCCGAAGTTGACTTGTCGTTGCCAACTCCGCGAGAGGATTTACTGGCGCTGAACGCAGCGCTGGATGAACTCACAGAAATTCAGCCGCAGACAGCCGAACTCGTCAAACTGCGATACTTTACTGGCCTGACCAACAAACAAGCGGCTGAATTGCTGGGGATCTCGGCACGTAAGGCAGATTCGATCTGGGCGTATGCGAAAGTGTGGCTGCACGATCGTATCATCGGGGAGCAGGCTTAAAGCACATCCAACTAAGATTTGGTTTCCCTCGGACATCAAACTGCAGTCTCATCCATGTTCCGACGCGACGGACATGCGCCCCGCGCTACTACGAGTTGCTGTAAATGTGCCACCCGTAAGGAAACAGACACGAACAGACACCCGCCTGTCGACAATCGCAACCAAATCAGGAACAATCCTGGTAATCTCAAGAACTTCGCAGTTTCTTCTTACTCGCGTCTTTTCGCCAAATCCTGGAAACCGCTCTGGCAACAGGAATGTGACCACTTCTGGACTTTTTTCTGATTTCTTTGATTTTCCGTGCGCAAATCGGCTTCAGATTCTGCATTGAGAGTCAGCAGCGTTTGCATCAATTCCGGAGATGGAAGATGACAGAGCAGGAAATCTATATCAACGCAATTGACCGGCTTGATCCCGTCGAACGGCAGCGGTATCTGGATGAAGCCTGCAACGGAGACTCCGCGCTCCGTGAACGAGTCGAGAAACTGATTCGGCAATCGGACCAGTTAGGCAGTTTCCTGGAGCATTCGCCTGTGGATGCCTCGATGGCAGCAGCGAGCCCAAGCAGCGATTCGCAAGATTCCCAGAATGCAACACTGCTGTGTCGCGATGGCTCCACCGAAGCCGATGGTGAACTGCCACGCGGAGAAAATACCATGCATTTGAATCCTCAAGACAATGAGGACGATATGATTCCTCTCGGCTATCTGCAGCCTTCATCAAAACCGGATTCGCTTGGGCGTCTCGGGCATTACGAGGTTCTGGAGGTCGTCGGCCGTGGAGCGTTTGGGACCGTGCTGCGAGCGTTTGACGAGAAACTACAGCGCGTCGTCGCGATCAAGGTGCTTGCGCCGGAGATGGCGGCGACGTCACCCGCTCGCAAGCGGTTCCTGCGGGAAGCACGCACGTCAGCGGCCATTCGGCACGAGAACGTCGTCGGTATTTACTCAGTCGAAGAGGAGCCGATTCCGTATCTGGTGATGGAATACATTCCTGGCCGGACATTGCAGCAGCGGCTCGATGAGCACGGGCCGTTGTCGGTGATGGAAGTGCTGAAACTCGGCAAGCAGATCGCGGATGGCCTGGCTGCCGCACATGCTCAGGATCTGATTCATCGCGACATCAAGCCAGGCAACATTCTGCTCGAAGGTGGTGTGACCGAGCGAGTGAAGATTACCGACTTCGGTCTGGCACGCACCGCAGACGACGCGAGCATGACTCAAAGTGGCTTGATTGCCGGCACGCCGATGTACATGGCTCCGGAGCAGGCGATGGGACACAAGCTCGATCAGCGAGCGGATTTGTTCAGTTTGGGCAGCGTGCTTTATCAGATGCTGAGCGGCCGTCCACCGTTTCGAGCGGCGAACACGGTCGCGGTCCTGAAGCGAGTGGTTGATGACACTCCGCGTCCCATTCAGGAAATCATTCCCGAAGTACCGACGTGGATGTGCGAAGTAGTTCATCGACTGCACGCGAAGAATCCTGACGAGCGGATTCAAACGGCCCAGGAAGTCAGTGAATTGCTGGCGCAATGCCTGGACGATTTCAAGGCGGGCCGTACTCCGAAAGCTTGTGGCCCGGAAAGTGGCACCGCGTCCACGGAGATTCGGCCGACTTCGACCAACAACCGCAGCGAGATGCCACGAGTCTCAAAAAATCCCCGGACTCGTTGGGCACCATATCTC
>CAXBSB010000163.1:0-18282 GCA_963977965.1 uncultured Schlesneria sp. | reverse complement strand
AGCCGTATGCGGTAGCGCCGCACGTACGGATCTGTGCGGGGGGCGGTCAGCAATGACCGTCCCTACCGCAATTCCATTTATGTCTTTCCGGCCCGTTTCCGCCCCTGATTCAATTATGACCTACGATACCGAGTAAAAATGTCATACAGAAAAATCAACGAGAACACGAGCAACGGAATCGGAAGCAAAACCCCTTTCAACCTCTTTTCAGTTGCAGCGATAAACATATAAAACAAAGACATTGGGGCACAACACACGTTTACACAAAACAGGACGATCAATTCAGGTAGCGTTTTATATGGGCGGACTGAAACGTATACGCATTGAAACGCGAATATTAATGTGCTTACTTCATCAAAATCCGTTTGATTCTCGTCGTCGCGTACGCTCATCACGAACACCTCCCACTATTTGCACCACGTGCCGGCAGTCGGAAAACGGGACACGTCTGGCCCCTTTGCCACGGGCTGTTAGATGCTGCGGGTTGATGCTCTCGAGACGCCATACTTAACGGAATTCGCTCTAATTCAGTTGCTCAGCGGCTGATCGGAAATTTCAACGTCATCGACATACAGTGTCGTGGGTTTGTCGGTTCCGTTGTAAGCACTGACGCCGATTTCAAAACTGTTGTAGATCGTGTCGGCAAACACCAGTGTTTGTCCGTTTGTATCGATGATCTTCTTCCCGTCCTGCCATAACTCAATCCTTCCATCGTCTTTCTCTGACAGTTTCAGATGGGATTTGAGATGGACCCATTGCCCTGTCGGGAACAGGGTCTCTTTCCCCTTCGGCTGGCGGTAGTACGGATGGGCGATGCTCTTTAATTGGAAAGAGACGTATTTCCCGTCCTCGATCACAATCCGCATCCCCGGGTGCTGATGAATCCAGGTTGTTTCCAGGTCCAGCACGGTCAGAGGGATACCGCTCTCTTTCGGAACGTAACACCACAGCGACATCCAGACGTCATCCCCTTTCACAAAATGCATGAGTTCCGTGGAAAGGGAGGCCTTGGCTGTGACCATTCCTCGTGATGGCGGAACCGAAACGGTCTTCAGCGCCGTCTTTCCTCCACGCGCCATTTCACTGCAGGGCTCAACTCGGTTGTCGATGAAATCGGATTCGCCTTTCAGGATCCGGTTTCGCAGCTTGACGTAATCATTGACCGTCGGAGTCTTCGGAGATTGCAGTTCACACGTGGTCCAGCCGCGCTTCAGTCCGATCAGATCTTTAAGAGCTTTGGCCCCTTCGAAATCTTCGCGAAAAGTCCGCTTCACGGGTAACGGTTCGCCATCCGGATTCTTGCGAAAGATCGCCCCGTTTCGTTCCACATAATTCTTGTTGTAAAAGTCAGGATCGTAGATCTGCTGCGCGAGTTCCCATTTACCGTTCCCGATGACCCGGTACAGGTTCCCTTTGTGAAGTTTGTACGTGGTTCCCTTCTCGACGATCGTTTGCTCGACTTCCGCTTCGGGAATGGGATCGATCTGCTTCGGGTGTGATTTGATGGCGGACAGAGCCCCCAATCCGATGAATATGGATCCAATCGCCAATACGAAGATTTTGAAGGACAGGAATTTCATCAGAATACGCCGTCGAAGTTGTGCCAATTAGTGGTTAAACGAAAACTCAGTCGAGTTCAGCAGGCTCCAGAAAATATCCTCATAAATCGCTCGATCCTTGATGTCTTCGCCAATCAGTTCCCGAATGGCTTCACGTTCGTTGCTGGTGGGGCGTCGGCATAGCGTGCGAATGAACAACTCCTCGACGATTTCATCGGGGACAGCGTTCCGTTCCAGCATCTTCTGAATCGTGGAATTCCCTGCGATCCGATCCTTCACGGTGTCTCCGACAGCCATATGCAACGTCTGCGACAGAGTCGGTTCCTTTTTTGTCTCACAGGCGCATACGGTCCCTCGGCTGGATCGTCCGAATGTGGCGAAGAACGGATCGCCGAAATGCGGGCCTTCGGTATCGCCCGATTCCCGCGGATAGTATTCGATGGCTCGCGTTCCTTCTGGAAAGCCGTTGAATCGTCGAGTGATTCCCGTTGCCGTGACCACGGAATCGAGCAACACATCCGCTCGCAATCGCCGAAGATGAGCGTGCGAAAACTGACGAGTGTCCCGCTGATTCGATGCATTCGGCCTGGCACTCAACTGGTAGACCCGCGAATTGCAGATCTCTCGAGCGAGTGTTTTCAGGCTGAATTTCGATTCCACAAGTCGCTTTGAAAGTGCTTCGAGCAACGGGGCATTGACCGGTGGATTGCTCGCTCGAACATCATCAACAGGCTCGATAATGCCTCGTCCCAGGAAATGAGCCCAGATCCTGTTTGCCAGATTTCTGCTGAAAATGTCATTCTGGGGTGAGGTGAGCCATTGAGCCAGCGCGGTTCGTGGATCGCCCCCCGCTGGAACAGGTTCGATTCCTCCCAGCACTCGGGCAGGCATGGGACGGCCATCGACCAGATGTCGTGCCGGAGGGGCACTCGTATCGCAATAGATCCGTCGCTCACGAGGCTCGACACCCGGCTTCCGCTTCATCCCTGTGAAGAAGCTGACGAATCCGTAGTAGTCATCCTGAGTCCATCGATCAAACGGATGATTGTGGCATTCGGCACATTGAATCTGCACTCCGAGGAAGACTTGCGAGAAATCTGCGGCGAACGCCTTCGGGTCAAACTGCGGCTTGTGAACCAGCATCGTGTAAAGATTCACTGGACCGTTTGTCAGATTGCTTCCGGATGCATCGACCATTTCCGCGACAAACTCGTTGAGCGGCCTGCCGTCCCGCATCTGTTTGCGAATCCATTGGTAATAGGCGTCGGCAGCTTTGACGTCGGTCGCGACGGGGGCGTAATTGCCGCCGATGATGCGCAGTTGCTCGCCCCAGAGGGCCGTCCAGTAGTCTGCGAAGGCATCGTCCGACAGTAATTGATCGATCATGGCGGCTCGTTTGTCAGGCCGGGCATCTGCCATGAAGAGCCGATATTCTTCGGCTGTCGGTGTGCGACCGATCAGATCGAGGGTGACACGTCGCAAGAATGTTTCATCGTCGCACAAATCAGAGGGGGCGATTCTCAGCTTCTGCAGTCGATCAAACACCAGTTCATCGATGAAATTCGTTGCTGCGGGATTGGGCCAGACGAAATTGCCGCCGGGGGGCAACACGATCACTTCGGCACCCACGGTAAAACGGCTGAACCGGGCAAACACATGCGTGTCTCCTGGTCCTGTTGCTGTCACGTTTCCATCGGCATCAATTCGGGCCACGCTTTCATTATTCGAAAAGTACCGAGCCAGCTTCGTAACGTCGCGCGTCGAACCATCACTCGCCTTTGCCGTGACTTTCAATGACTTCTTCGCCTGCGGCTGGTCGAACAACAGACTGTCGTTCGACAATTCGACGGTCACGGTGACCGGAACATCACCGACATCATCAGGAGCCCCCGCTTCGATCCATTGCAGAATCGTCTGGTAATACTCGCTGTCACGAGTAAACAACTTTCCTCCGGTGTGAGGCACCGCTCCCGTGGCCTTCAATAACAGCAGGCTCTGAGAGGGAACGGCGGTATTGACGCGGCGTCCGACCATTTCGCTGACAACGCGTTCGTAGTCCCCGCGCGCGTCATACCCGAAGAGCGACAGCATGAACCCGTCTTTGCCGCGGGCAGAACCGTGACACGTTCCCGAATTACACCCGGCACGAAAGAAGACCGGCATGACATCGCGTCGAAAACTGACTTCGGCCGCAGCAACGGTCGCGTTGCGACACATTGACGAGAGTGCGACCACGGCAACACAACAACAAACAACACTTCGCAGCATGGGATGACTTATCGAAAAGGGATGGACCGCTGTCTCCGTGAACACGCTCGGGCGTGTCCCAACAAATTCAGCGAGTCCTGGCTTCAATCAATGGGTCGATTCGCAAGGTTCCATTTCCAGTCCGTTGACGGATCTCCTGCCCCGCGGCACGGACTGTAATTTCGCAACTGATTCCGCGCACGCTTCCGAGCAGTGCTTCGTTCGTTGCTTCAACTTCAAAGGCAATTTCCTTGCTTTCACGTGTCACGATCGGCAATGGCTCAACAACGCGGACTCCCTTGGGAAGTCCCAGCAATCGTGTCGTCGCCGAACCTTCGAATGGACTCTTGTGCTGGACTGCCCAGACGTATTTCTTCCGCTCACCGCGGCGCACTGCTTCCGGTTGACTGGTGAGTTCGATAAACGGTTCCGCGATCGACAGTTCGACAATTTCCGATGAAACTCGGATTCGCCCCGTTCCCAGGTACGGATCGAGATCATCACGCATGGTACAGGCACTGATGACGAGCGGGCACTTTCCTATCGGAGCGTTCAGTTCTCCGGTGATCCGCAAGACGCCAACACTTTCCCCCGCCGGAATGATGGTCGCTGGTTGAACGGAAACACCGGGTGAAACCCAGTCACACTGAAACTCAACGGCATCTTTGAAATTATCGCGCCGATGAATCTTGACGGGAATTGCCAATTCGCCACCTCGTACCAGTGCCGTCGGAGGCGATTGAATCTCAACAGAAAACGGAGCTTCTTCCGTCACTGCCAGGACGAAGCGATCGAGTCTGACAGTTCGCCAGGCATCCCCGCCCGAATGATTGATGTACGGTAACGACTGTTGCGAACGGCTTTCGAGTTTCTGAGTCGCATCGACCGGGCGTGCCTCGATCATGATCAACGAACTGCCTGGATTGGCTGTCGATTCCGCGACAAACTGAATTGGCCATAACGTTCGTCCAGCGGGCACTCGTCCCGATACCAGCCTGACCCCTTGCGGTAATCCGTGAGCGATGAGATCAAACTCGCCCCGAAAGCTGCTCCCCTGCCCTTGCGGCAGGCTGAGATTGACCGTCCATCGGTTTCCCTTCGGAATCACCAGACCGCTCGTACGAATGCACTCTTCCCAGTCAAAGGCAGTACTGGCGAGCAGTGTATGAATCGAATTGGATGCGGGTTCGACTTCAATTCGATAGACCGCGTGGCGACCGCCGGAACCGCTGGTGTCCTCAATCTCAATCAGATAATCGCCATCGACTTTGGGTTCCCAGACGACCGAGGGATCGAGAATGTCCTTCAGGCCGCCGCCGCTGCGAAAGCCGGTTCCAAAAATATCACGATCCACCAGACGACTGTCATCCACATCGACTTCTGCCGGAGCACCGTCTGAAAGAGACTCAACTGTCCGTATTCTCAATTTCGGATCGATGGGTGAGCCGAGCGATGCCGCAAACACACGGACTCGCCAGCGTTCTCCTTTCTTCACGGAAACTTGAAACGCATCGACATCACCCCGCTGGTCAATCCTGCCGTTCAACGCGGTGGGAAGACCTGCAACTTTCGTGTTCGCCGCCTCAGTCACTTCCAGAACATTGGCATAGGTGCTGGAGCGAATCGAAATGGGTGAAGGAGCCGATCCAATGTATTCAAACGTGCCGGGTTGCTCGGGGATCATCAATGACTCTGTCATCGGCCCCAATGGATCGCCAAGGAGTTCAAAGTCGAGTTTTGTTCCAGCCATTCCACCGGGAGGAAATGTCACAATCGGTCGAGGATTTGTGCCAATGTGAACGCAGTAGGCCTTGTCGTTTGGAACGAAGACGGAGCGTCGCACCTCGACATAGGCTACGCCATCTTTGGGCGTTGCGATGGAGAGCATCGGGTCTTGAAGATGCAGCGAGTTGTCGTCGTTTGATGCGAGTTCCCGCCCTGCTGCATCAAGAATGCGAAGAGCCAGATCGTATTCCGATCCCCCGTAGTGCATGTCGGCAATTCGAACGGAATCGACTTCAACCGACAGCCGCCCCCCTGCCACAACGGGAACTCGATAGACGTCAACATCTCCTTTGGCACTCGGCCCCATCCGACCGCGGACACTGACATTGGTCGTCACAGCGGTGGCCGTCTGAATCGTATCGTTCGAATTGTATCCCTGCTCGTTCTCGTCAATCACCTGAAACGGTGAGACATGAATCGTTCCGAGAGATGTGATTTCCGTGGCTGTTCGGACTCGAAACGGATGTTCGCCCGGAACGCAATCCGGTTCGACTTCGAACCGGCATCGAATCTGTTCTTCCATCCTGCCGCCGTGGACCAGTCCAATCGGTTGAGGGAGCTTTGGAAGTTGCTCGATACTGACAGCCCGAATGCCGGGTTTATAGAAGATCACCTCACGGGCTTCTTTCAGGCAGATCCCCTGGATTAAGACTTCGACCGTTTGACCGCGTGGAATAACTCGCGGAGTGGTGGCACCGATGTGGAGAAGCATGGCACCGCCGAACGCGTTTGGAACCACTGGAGACGCGATCAGCATCGCCAAGGCCAGAAGGAAATGCCTTTTGATCTGGAAAGGTGCGTTCGAATGGAAACTCATCAGGGCTCGGTGAGAAATGTCAAACATGCCTGGCATTACCATCATCAGAACCATCTTGTGTTTATGAAGATCTGTCGGATCTTCATTGAGTCTGGCAGTCACTGCAGCATTTGACAAGTCGCCTGGATTGCTGTTCAGCGATTCGAAAAAGCACGTCAGAACCGGTCTGTAGTCTCGCGGCACGATTCATCGGGTTTTGCGATGAATCGGAGTCAAACAATCTATTTGTACGTTAATTGAGTTTCGCGTACATATCTTCGACAGCACGGACGAGTGACGAATCTGCGCAAGCAGGAAACCAAACGAGGGAATGTTCAGATGCTCATGCTGACTCGCAAAATTGGAGAACAGATCGTGATTGGCGACAACCACGAAATCACTTTGACCGTCGTCTCGATGGAAGGTGGCCGTATCAAACTGGGGATTCAGGCCGATGCCACGATTCCTGTTCATCGTGTTGAAGGGAGCGGCGAATCGTTTGAATCATGGTCCCATGGATCGAATCGACGTAAAAGTTCGAGATGTATTGAGGCGGACAGGATTGTCCGCTCTACCTTCGGTTAACCGAAGCCTCTGTGGTGGTTGATGTTACGGGCGGAGTTCGGCGGTTTTTGCGGCACGGATGTTGCTTCCTGAATTTTTTGAGAGCCTTGTCGTTTTGAGGGCTTCGCAGGGGGCGGGATGCCACGAAGGCTTCCAGCACTTGTCGACGAAAGGTCAATTTGGGGGATGGGTTATGTCCGACTTGAAAACACCAGCGGTCACGACACGAACAGGTCTTGCATCACTCGGTTCGATTCTGAAGGGTGCTAGGTATTTGGGCATCCTTGCGACCCTTCTTGCTGTCGGAGCGTTTGGACATCAGACGCATTGGACATTTAACCTGGGTGGTGCTCATTCCGCCGAAGAATCTCATTCCGAAAAGCATGCAGAACACAAAGGTGTTAGCACTGTAAAAGCCGAAAAAGTCGACCTGGAGCAGGCTGAGTCCGGCGAGTGGAAAGTGACTTTCCCCTCAGAGAACTCGCTGGCCATGTCGGGAATTGAGATGGCTACTGTCGAACAGAAGCCGATTGCCGAGCGAGTTCAGACGACGGGTGTCATCACGTATGACGAGCGGCACACGGCCAGTCTTTCCGCTCGTACAACGGGAACGGTCTGGCAGGTCTGTAAGCATGTGGGCGAGCCGATTCGTCGTGGCGATGTTCTGGTCATCATTGATGCTGCCGAAGTCGGGCAGTCCAAGGCTGAGTTCCTCAGCGCGTTGATCGCTGAAGAGGCCAAAGCCGAAGTTCTGACGAATCTGGAGGCATTGACCAGTGGCGCCATTCCCATGCGACAGGTTCGCGAAGCTCGTGTCGCCTTGCGCGAAGCCAAAGTCCGGCTGCAGAATGCCGAGCAGAATCTGGTCAATCTCGGCTTCAGCCTGCGGCTTGAAGAGTTTCAAAAGCTGCCCGATGTGGAACGAGCGGAACGCATTCGGTTTCTCGGATTGCCCGAAGACGTCGTGAAGAATCTGGATCGTGAATCGACCAGCTCGAATCTGCTGCCCATGCGAGCGACATTTGACGGAGTGGTGTTGAAACAGGATGTCGCGCTGGGTGAAACTGCTCAAGCGGGCAATCCTATTCTGGAAATCGCCGATACGCGTCGTATGTGGCTGAAGCTGGACGTTCCCAAAGAAGATGCTGCCAAGCTGGCTCTCGGTCAGAAAGTGACCTTCGATCCTGATGGGATTGAAGAAATCCTGAGTGGTTCCATTACCTGGATCAGCACCGAGATGAACCAGCAGACTCGCACTCTGCAAGTGCGGGCTGAAGTCGACAATCCGGTCGTCTCTTCCGACGAATCCTCTGGCCAGCAGGTTCGCCTGTTACGCGCCAATACGTTTGGAAAGGGGACGGTCATCCTGCAAAGCCATGATGCGGCACTGGTTGTCCCCGCGTCGGCTGTCTTGCACGATGGACGCCAACCAATGTTGTTCGCCCGGAGTGGTAACCTGAGCTTTGAAAGAATCGACGTCGAACTCGGCATCCGCCACAACGGTCTTGTTCAGATCCGATCGGAAAAGTTGAAACCGGGAACGCAGATCGTGGCCCGTGGCGGACACATTCTGAAATCCGACTGGACGCTCAATCACGTCGCATCGGCGGCGCCCTGATATAGCAGCCCGTGGTAAAAGGGGTCAGACCCTCTCCGGGCATAGGATTTCCAAGTCAAATCGACTGCCCTCCAAAGGGTCTGACCCCTTTTACCACGGGCAGCGGAATTGACGGTTCTCGCGTCCGAATTCATTGAATTCGGAGTTTGCGATGGTGCGTAAATCACCGCGAGATTCCGTAGTCTGTTGTTTCTCGTTGCGGGCAGCAATGCCCGCTCTTAGTAAAGCTGCGCTCAAATCATGCTCGAAAAGACAATTGCCTGGTCCCTGTCACATCGCTGGATGGTCCTTCTCGGAGCGATGCTGATCTGCATCGGCGGCTACTTCAGCCTGACGTCGCTGAATCTGGACGCATTTCCCGATACGACGCCTGTCCAGATCCAAATTAACACGGTAGCTCAGGCATTGGTTCCCGAAGAGGTCGAGCGGCAGGTGACCTTTCCTGTTGAAATGGCAATGGGAGGCCTGCCCGGTCTCGAATCCCTGCGATCGGTCTCTCAGTTCGGTCTCTCTCAGGTCATCGTGACGTTCCGTGACGGGACGAATGTCTACTTTGCCCGCCAGTTGATCAACGAACGATTGATCGGCGTCGAGGTTCCTCCGGGCATCAGTCGGCCTGAAATGGGACCGGTTTCAACAGGGCTTGGCGAGGTCTTTCACTATGTTCTGGTCCCTGATGATGGCGATCTGACGCGAGCCAAAACGCTGCACGACTGGGAAGTGAAGCCGACGATGCGAACCGTTCCGGGTTCTGCAGAAATCAACTCATGGGGCGGTCTCAAGAAGCAGTATCAGGTACGACTCGACCCCGTGCGACTCGTGAAACATGGCCTGAAGTTCGACCAGGTACTGGAAGCTGTCTCTTCAAACAACCTCAACGTTGGCGGCGGAAGTATCCGGCAGTCGGGTGATACTGTACTGGTTCACGGTGTCGGACGGACGATCGATGTCGAACAGATTGGCGGGATTGTCATCACTGCCGTGGATGGTGTTCCGATTCGCGTTCGTGACGTGGCCGACGTTGTTGTGTCGCATGAAATGCGTCGCGGTGTTGTGACTGCGAACGGGAAAGGGGAAGTCGTTCTCGGCCTGGGTTTCATGCTGATGGGTGAAAACAGCTATGCCGTGACGAATCGCCTGCGGGACAAGTTTCATGAAGTTCAGCAGTCGCTTCCCGATGGTGTTCACATGGACGTCGTTTATGACCGGACGTCACTCGTCAATCGCGTCATTGAAACCGTCAAGAACAATCTGTGCGAAGGGGCCTACCTGGTCGTCGTGTTGTTGTTCCTGATGCTGGGTTCACTTCGAGCCGGGTTGATTGCTGCGGCCGCGATCCCATTGTCGATGATGGTCGGATTCATGGGGATGTGGTACATGGGGATTGCCGCGTCGCTGCTCAGCCTTGGAGCAATCGATTTCGGAATCGTTGTCGACAGCTCGGTCGTTGTCATCGAAAATATCATCCGCCGACTCGCTCACCATGGAAAATGCTCTGGCTCCGAGCGACTGGCGATCGTGCGTGACGCAGCCTCTGAAGTCCGCATCCCGACAGTGATGGGGCAACTCATTATCATGATCGTTTACCTGCCGATCCTGTCTCTGGAGGGGGTTGAAGGAAAGATGTTCCGCCCGATGGCGCTGACGGTAATCTTCATCCTGATTGGTTCGCTGGTGCTTTCGTTAACATTGACGCCCGTCCTCGCGAGTCTTGTGCTGCCACGCGAAGTTGAGGAAAAAGATGTTTTGCCGGTTCGAATCGCTCAATGGATTTATCGACGGGTTCTGACTGGAGTCATGGCGTTCCGCTGGCTCGTGATTCCAGCCGCGATTGCGATTCTCTGCTATGCGATGAAAGTAGGACTCGGACTCGGTTCCGAATTCGTTCCTCGGCTTTCCGAGGGGGATTTGGTCATCGGGATCATGCGAGCTCCTGGAACGAGCTTGGAGGTTTCGGCCGAAATGAATACTCGGATGGAACAACTGATCCTCGAAAAATTCCCCAAAGAGGTCGAGCGAGTCTGGAGTCGTGTCGGCTCACCGGAAGTGGCGACCGATGCAGGGAACGTGGAAGTGACCGACATGTTTGTTGCCCTCAAACCGCGTTCGTCATGGAAAGAGGCCAGGACTCAATCGGCTCTTGTCGACAAGATGGTTCGCGAAGTGAACGAAATGAAGGGTCAGATCACCTGGTTCACTCAGCCAATCGAATTGCGAATCAATGAAATGGTCTCGGGGGTACGTGCCGACGTTGCGCTGAAATTGTTCGGTGACAATTTTGACACGCTGATTCCGAAGGCTCAGGAACTTCAGTCGATCCTTGCGGGAATCCCAGGCTGCAACGACCTGAGCGTAGAACAGGTGACGGGCCAGCCGATTCTGAGGATTTCGCTGCGTCAGGACGAGATTGCTCGCTACGGAATCTCGGCGAAAGCGGTGCTGGACGTTGTCGAATCCATTGGCAGCAAAGTGGTCGGAGAAGTGATCGAAGGACAACTTCGCTTCCCGCTGGTCGCTCGGCTTCCTGATACGATGCGCGAAGACCCTGAGGCGATTGGACGCATTCTGCTGTCGGCCCCAGGGGGCGAGCGTTTGCCATTGTCACGCGTTGCAGACATCCGCCGTCTGAATGGTCCGAAAATGATTACACGCGAATGGGGCAAGCGGCGAATCACAGTTCAATGTAATGTTCGCGGTCGCGACGTCGGCAGTTTTGTGACTGAGGCTCAGGAGAAAATTGCGGAACGGGTCGAACTTCCAAAAGATCAGTTCCGGATTGAATGGGGTGGGCAGTTCGAAAACATGCAGCGAGCCCAACAGCGTTTGATGATCGTCGTCCCGCTCGCTCTGAGCCTGATCGTCGGTTTGCTGTATCTGACCTACCGAAGCATTTCGGACACAATCATCGTTTTCGCGAGTGTGCCATTTGCCTGCGTCGGCGGGATTCTTGCCGTTTCGTTTCGCGAGATGCCATTGTCGATCTCGGCAGCGGTCGGGTTCATCACGCTTTCCGGTGTGTCTGTTCTCAGCAGCATGATCCTGGTCTCTGCCTGGAGAGAGGCGGTGAAATCCACGCCTCCTGACAGTTCTGAGCGTCCGTCGATTCGTGACGTTTCGGTCAATTGTCTGCGCACGATTCTGATGACGGCTCTGGTTGCCAGTGTCGGGTTTATTCCAATGGCGACCAGCGAGGGGTCAGGGGCGGAAGTCCAACGACCGCTGGCGACGGTCGTCATTGGCGGGGTGATCAGCAGCATGGCATTCACGTTGTTCGTCCTTCCAATCCTTCTGGGATTCCTGAGCAATCTCCGACAACCGACGGTTCAGTCGCAGGCTACGTAATGCGGCTTGGTGTCAATCTGTAAATGATTGCCGAGGAATCATTTGCGGCGAAGCGAACTCGCAGCAACTTGACGAACTCAACCAATCAGTCCGCCTTCTCACGCCAGATGACAGACCTGAAAAAAACTCCACTTCTGCCAGATTCAGAAAAACATACAATCCAGCTGCAATTATGAAGATTGCTCGTCGGCTGGAATTCTCCGAAGTTTCAGCTCTGAACTGCGAGTTTGAAACTGGAGGCGATCATGCAAGGATGCAAATCGCGGCAATGGCCGCTGGGGCTGTGGATCGCGTTTTGCCTGGTTACCTCCGGCGCGTTCGTCGATGCAGCCCCACCTCCTGACCGCCAGTCCGAATCGCCTTCGGCGTGGCGCGATGACGCGGCACTGCACGATGTCCAATTCGTTGGATCTCGAGCAGGGTTCGCGGTTGGATCTCAGGGTGCAATCTGGAAGACGGCCGACAGCGGTCGCACATGGTCGGCGATTTCCAGCGGAGTCTCGGTGACGTTTCGCAGTGCCAGCTTTCTGACCGACAGTTGCGGCTGGGTCGCGGGATCAGAGATTTCGCCCTATACGGGACTCGATACCGGTGTGCTGCTGTTCACGGAAGATGGTGGAAAGACCTGGCAACGTGTGGGAAAAGGCCTGCCACCGATCACCTATGTCAAATTCTTCGGTCTTGAAGAAGGTGTCGTTGTTGGACGGCCGACGGCTGATGCACCGGCTGGGATCTTAAAGACGACAGATGGCGGTAAGTCCTGGCAGCCAGTCAACGGCGACGCGGGGACTCCCTGGCGAGCCGCGTGCTTTATTGATTTTGAACTGGGGGTCGTCGCGGGTGCGGAAGGCCGACTTTCGCTGGTCGGCGGCGAGCAGCTTCTCGCCTCAAAGCTGCCTCCTCAGGGCCTGCGGAGTATCCGTTCTGTCACGATTTCTGGCGAAGAGACCGGATGGTTGGCGGGTGACGGTGGATTGCTGCTGAGAACCGGCAGCGGCGGCGTTGTCTGGGAATCCCCTGCCGGTTCACTTCCGGATGAATTGCGGATCGGAATGGATTTCCGCTGCGTTGATGCGCGCGGCGACAACGTCTGGCTGGTCGGGTCACCCGGAAGTGTTGTCTGGCATTCTCAGAACGGGGGACGCAACTGGCAACGATCGTTGACCGGACAAGCGACTCCGCTCAATGCGATCCGATTCATCTCTAATCAGGTGGGTATCGCCGTTGGGGAGCTGGGTGTCATTCTGCGGACAGAGGACGGTGGCAAGTCGTGGGCTTCTGTTCGAGGGGCAAATCGTCGCGCTGCTGTTCTTTCACTCCAATCTCGACCGTCGCAAGTCACAGCGGCCATGCTCGCGAAACTGTCGGGCGAACAGGGGTATCGCGGTGCGGTCTGGATTGCCAGCCGCCAGGATCTGGGACCGATGGCATCTGCCGCAGATACTGAGGCGACGGTAAAGGCTGCCGTCGAACAATCCGGCGGTCATTCGGGCGATGTCTACTGGCAGTTGCCAATCTTGATTCCCGGTCTGGAATACACCTCGGACAAACTGATTGCGGATTGGCAGAAGAAAACGGAAGGAAAGCTGGCCGCATCCATGTTGTCGGTCATGGTCCGCCAGATACGGACGTGGCGACCAAATGTCGTGATTCTCAATCAACCCGCCAAGGACGATGCAGCCAGCTATCTGCTCTTCGACGCGGCCCTGAAGGCAATCGAGCAGGCTGGGGATGCCACTCGCTATGCCGAGCAGCGGGAGCTGACGGGGCTGCCCTCGTGGAAAGTCGATCGGATCTACGTCCAATTGGCGAACGGGTCACAAGGTGATACTGCGATTGATCTGGATGAGTACCTGCCGCGTCGCAAGATGTCAGTCCGCATGGCTGCAGCAACTGGAGATTCTCTTGTTCGGTTGGGGCTGAGATCGCAAGAGATTTCGCCTCAACGCCAATTCAGTTATCGATTGATTGGAGTTGATGGCCAGCCCGTTCATGGAAATGCCGTCGGCCGCGATTTCTTCTCGGGAATCTCGATCCCCCCCGGTTCAGACGCTCGACGTGAACTGGGACCAATCGACGAAACAGACCTGGAACGACAGCAGAAGCTGGTTCAAAGACATCGTAATTTTCAGGCAATTGCCGACAAATCCTTCGACGATCCGCGCATGGCGGGGCAGATGATAGGTCAACTGGGAAACATTGTTCGCGAAATGGATTCTCGCCAGGGTGCCGAGATGCTGCGCGGGCTGGCGGAAGCCTATCGACAACGCTCCATGTATGAGCTCGTCGAAGCAACCAATGTCGAATTGATTCGGCGGTATCCTCAAGAACCCGCTGCGGTCGATGCCATGAGATGGTTGATCCAGTTCTGGGTCAGCAGCGAAACGGCCTGGCAGCGCATGCAGCGAATGACCAATGACAGCACCACGATCACTGGTAACGTTCAAGGAAATGCACGCGTCATTCAGCAGGCTGCGGACACGCTGACTCGCGGAATTGGTGGAGTTACGACAGCGGACTATTCGGACAATCAACCGGCCTTGCAACGCAACGTGCGGCCAGGCCGATTGGATCGAATGACATTGCCAAATGGTGACTCTGCTCCCAATCGGACGAATGGTACTCGCCCTTCAGCAAAGCGAGAGGAATGGCGGACGGGTGAGATGCGAGATTGGCATCGGCAGGCGAGTGAACTCGCCACGCAACTCGAAGTCCAGGCCCCCGGTCTGTTCCGGAGCCCCGAGATTCAATTTCCGCTCGCCGCCTTGCAGCGGTCCAATGGTTCGATGGCCAAGTCAGATTCCATTTTCCGTGGATACCTCAGTCGTTCAACAGACAGCGGCACAAAGTCATTGGCCGAACGTGAAGTCTGGATGATGTTTGCCACAGCCCAGCCACCGCAGGCGCTTGCCTTATGTCGATATACCAATGAAAAGCCGCAGTTAGATGCTGTTCTGGCTGATGCCTGCTGGCAGGATGCCCGCGAACTGCGCCTGACGTCAGAACCTGTCGACACGGATCGTCGCGGTGAACCTGAACCGGCGGCAGCCATGATGATGTTCGCTTTTGACACCGAGTTTCTGTACATCGGACTGAGTGCTCCACGTCGAGAAGGGGCTTCGCTCGATCAACCGACTCGAACCGGACGTTCGCACGATGCAGACCTCAGTCGGCATGACCGAGTCACCGTCTGCCTGGATGTCGATCGCGATTATGCCACGTGGTACGAGTTCCAGGTCGACCAGCGTGGTTGCACCTTTGAATGTTGCTGGGAAGACCGCCGGTGGAACCCCACGTGGTATGTTTCCGCCGACGCCGATGCGACGCATTGGCGGATCGAAGCCGCGATTCCCTGGAGCGAACTCGTTTCCAGCCCACCACAGCGCGGAACCGCCTGGGGGGCCGCACTCACTCGAACTACCCCAACCGTCGGTGTACAGTCATGGGTACATCCTGCGGCCATTCCACCCAAGCCGTCATCGTTCGGACTGCTGAAGTTTGATTGATGGCGAGACCGAGATCCAGCCATGTCCGACTTAGCAATCGTCAATGCAACTTTGATTCTGCCCGATCGATTGCTGCCGAATGCTGGGATTCACGTCCGTTCAGGCCAGATTGTTGCGGTCGGCCGAGCGGATGAACTTCCGCCGTGGACCGCAACAACGATTGACGCGGAAGGTCAGCACCTGTCACCGGGGTTCGTGGACATGCATGTGCATGGGGGTGACGGGGCCGATTTCATGGATGGGGATGAAGCCTCTTTCAAGAAAGTGATCGCCGCACATCGCCGCCATGGCACGACGGGGATTGTGCCGACGAGTACCGTTGCGACTCACGAGCAGACACTGCGGTACTTGGAACTCTGCGAACATTTCCGCCGGACTGGTGAAATTCTGGGGGCACATCTTTATGGCCCGTTCTTTAACGAAGAAAAAGTCGGATGCCATCCCAAAGCTCCTGCGCGACCACCAGCCAGGTATGAGTATCAGCAGTACCTGAAATTTGCCGAGACGATCCTGGTCGCGACGTGTGCACCGGAACTGCCCGGTGCCATGGACTTCTTTAGAGACGCGGCAGCATGTGGAATCCGCCTGAACTCCGGCCATTCCAATGCGTCGTGGAATGAAATGGCGGCAGCCTTCGAATTGGGGATGAGGCACGTCGATCATTTCTATTGTGCGATGAGCAGCGTTCCAGGAATGCGCGAACGATTTGGCGTGCCAATGCAGGCGAGTATGACTGAGTTCGTTCTGGGGACAGAACAGATGACGACCGAAGTGATTGCTGACGGTTGTCACCTGGCGCCGGAGTTACTGCGGTTTGTCGTGAAAATGCTGGGACCAGATCGAACGGCACTCGTCACGGATGCGAATCGAGCTTTAGACATGCCCCCGGGTGAATATGTATTCGGCCCGATCGATTGCGGAGTCACGATTGTCAGTGACGGAAATGTCGGCTGGACTGCAGACCGCAGTGCTCTGGCGAGCAGCGTCCGCGGGATGGATCATATGGTGAGGCACATGCATCGGGTCGTGGGCATCGATCTTCCGACTGCAATCCGGATGGCAACGCTCACCCCCGCTCGCATTCTGGGACTTGATCATCAGATAGGTCGTCTCGCGGTCGGTAAAGCCGCGGATCTGATCTTGCTGGATGCTGACCTGAATGTCCGGCGAGTCTGGTGTCGCGGCTCTGAATGGCGGTCGTGAAACGACTCGGGTTGCTGATCGGCAGAGCGAACAGCGGCGAAATGAACGAGCAAGCGTTTGTTCCACGTAAAGACGCAAGGACGCCAGGCCGCGAGGAGAATTGGGAGAATTCTTTCTTCCCTTCTGATGTCTACCACGATTGCTGAACGAATCGATTGACAACCGTTTGTTCGCCCTGTAATTTACTAAACGGTTAATTTACCTTAAGGTAAAATATGTCTGTCGATCAACTAAGCCGGACGTTTGCTGCGATCGCCGATCCGACTCGGCGAGCCATTCTGGTGCGCTTGTCCAAGGGTGAGGCACCTGTCAAGGACTTGGCCGAACCGTTTCAGATGACGCTTCCTGCGATCACCAAGCATTTGAAAGTTCTGGAGCGAGCGGGGCTGATCGAGCGGTCTCGTTCCGCTCAGATGCGTCCCTGCAAGTTACAAGCAAAGCCGCTGAAAGAAGCCGCATCCTGGATCGAGTCTTACCGCACGTTCTGGGAAGAGAGTTTCGATCGACTCGGTGATTACCTGAACGAGTTGCAATCGGAACTGGACGCGAAACCCAAACCAAAAACATCGTCACGCAAGAAAGAAAGCCGCTAAATGTCTGCTGATCCACAACTGTCGCATGCCAACCTTGATAACCCCGTCATGATCATCATCACTCGGACTTTTTCTGCGCCCCGAGAATTGGTTTGGCGGGCATGGACAGATCCTGATCACGTTGGCAACTGGTGGGGGCCAGCCGGTTTCACAACGACAACGCATTCGATGGACTTTCGTCCAGGCGGATCCTGGAACTACACGATGCACGGCCCTGATGGGCAGGATTATGGAAATCGCATGGAGTATATCGAAATCGATGAACCGTCACGACTGGTTTACTCGCTTGGTGGCAAGGTCAGTGATAACGCTGTCTGTTTTCGTAGCGAGGTGACATTTGAGGCTGTCGGCGACGATGGTCGCAGCACCAAAGTCACGTTGCGGTCAACCTTTCCGACGCAAGAGGCTCGTGACCTGGTCATTAATAATTACGGTGCGGTCGAAGGTGGCAAGCAACATCTGGCCAATCTGGAAGACTATGTCGCCAGCATGTCCGCGGGCGATGGTCATCAACCACCGTTCTCGATCAGCCACGCATTTCACGCATCGCGTGAGAAAGTCTGGGAGGCATGGACAAAACAAGAGCATCTGTTGCAATGGTTTGGGCCAAAGGGATCGACGCTGCAGTCTGCAAAACTGGATCTTCGTATTGGCGGCATGTTCCACTATCACATGAGTCATCCGAACGGTATGGAACTCTGGGGCCGCTGGGTTTTTCAATCAATCAATCCACCCGACAAGCTGGTATTTATCAGCAGTTTTTCCAACGCCAGTGGTGAAATTACTGCCGCGCCGTTTGAAGGACTGGGCGACTTCCCGCTCGAAGTGTTGACGACTGTCACACTGATGGACCACGCAGGAATCAGCAAAGGAACCGTCGTCGTCATCGAAGCGCAACCAATTCGCAGTACGCCGGCTCAACGCGATTTCTTCGCGAGTTTTCATGGTTCAATGCATCAGGGCTGGACAGGAACCATGCAGCAGCTGGCCGGGTTTCTCGGCAGGACGTAGGGTGGAGACGATGTTACCCAGATCTTTGTCTCGGTTGGGTGGCGATGTCGCGATCTTC
>CAXBSB010000162.1:0-18313 GCA_963977965.1 uncultured Schlesneria sp. | reverse complement strand
TCCGAGGCAAGTGGGATCGAAAGCGGTTCCAGGTCGACTGGCTGTTCCCGCATGAGCCACGCTCGGACTCCGATTCCCAGCAGGATCACCACCACGCTGAAAATGATTCGGCCACGGCTCATTTTCTACCTTTTTGCTCGTGGGGACTTATGGCGAACGTCGTCCTGGCAATGGGGATCTCATTTTGGCATAGCGGTAAGTCGTTGCTTCCACCCGGGCAAGCCGGGTGGAGAGTTCAATTCGACGGATTCGAAGTATGTAGCTGGTCAGTTGTGATCCCGCTGGGGCTAGCCCAGCGGAAATCAGTTTTGCATCATTGGGGACATGCTACGGCTTCAAAGACAGCACGGTCTTTTCAGATGTCAACTTCAATCCCGGAATGCTGATCAAGCCCTGATCATCTACTTTCCCGCTCCCCTTGGCTGTGCCGAATTCCCATTGAAATGATTGTCCGGATTTCAAATGGAACTTCTGCAGGCGACGCAGAGTGACGTCGGCAGTCGCCTCCTTCGGGATCGCAAACGTCGTCTGCAGGTCTTTTTCAGTCACCAGGTACAGGGACATTTCCAATTTGTCGGAAGAGTCCGTGATGTTTTTCCAGCGGAAGAACGCGTTGACCTGTCCCGCCGTCGTACTCTTCAGATCGTCAGGCCATGGAAGAGTGGAATTACAATTGGCATTCGTGAAGACCGCATAGGCTTCGTTCTTCTTGACGTTCAACCAGTCAAAGGAATCGATCAGATCGTTGACTTTCATGATCTGGCTGGAATTGTTGGCGTGCCCGAAAGGTCCCCAGTAGAAAATCAGTGGATACTTTCGTTCGTTCATCGCCGCGACAAATCGATCGTGCCCCACGGCCCAGCCGTCGTTCGGGGCAGAGTAATCGATGACGATCGGGGGATCGGGAAGAATGACACCTTGCGGGACAGACTTCGGCGGAAAATACATCCGATTCGAAACATGCTCAATCCCCGCGGGAACGTTGGCTTTAATGGCTGCGAACAGATCGCCGTGACGTACTCCGATTCCCAGCGTTCCACTCCCGCCCATCGAATTCCCACTCAGGTAGACGCGATTGGGATCGATTTCGTAGTGCTTGATCGCCCACTTGACGGTATCGATGACTCGCTTTTCCACGGGAGTCAGATCGCCACCGGAGTTCATTTTGATCAGCCGTTCGTCCTTGGAATGCATCCCACCCCACCACCAGTCGCGTCCCTGATGCTTGCGGCAGTCGAGATACAACGCAAAATGATCGTCGGGTGATCGATAGATATCGTGATCGCCGACCTTCCGGGTGCAGTTCACACACGAAGCGAAATCATGGCCAGCCGAATGCAGCACAACATACAGCGGAGCCTGAGATCGCTTTTCCTTCGGATGAATGACGACAAACGTGTCCTGCTGCGGTGACTCATACCCCCATTCCGGCTTCACACCGGCGTCAAAAGTCTCCATCGCTCGCCCGTTGATTGTTGCATCCTTCGCAGCATCCTTTTTCGGAGTCCATTCCTGCGCACAAAGCGGAAATGAAACGACAACGAACAGCGAGAACAGCAGGGATTTCATGAGGTTTTTCTCGGTCGACAATTCGGAAGTGGGAATCCAGCGGGTCCACGGTGTCCGCTTCGATGGAAGTGAATCTTACTCAGAGGGGTGGACGTCTGTCGAAGGAATAGGGAAATGGGACGCGGAATACACGGCTTAAATCTGGCAGACAAGGGCCCCCACTTCCTCGCCCTTCACGAGAGGCCAATGCAGTCGCACTCACTAATACCCACCAATTCGGCGATTGACGACTCAACCGCGGTTGAAGACAATGCACGATAGTGCATCGCGACATCGTTTTGGATTCGACCAATCAGCCGGAACGCGCTAGCGTCCGGTTTTCACCGTCAGCTATCGAGCCTACGACGGATGGACCTTTCCGTAATAGGGTGCCGTGATGCACGCAATCACAGAATATTCCGTTCGTCCAGTCCCGTTCAGGAGCGAACCATGCGTATTTGGGTGTTGACCGTTGTTGCCATCGTAATTCAGTCAATCTCAGTCGCCACAGCGGCGCAGATGACGGGTGAGTACCTCGAAGCCCGGACCTGTGACGTTTACACCGGTCCCTGTTTCGCCAATGCTGAAATGGATCTGGCTGGCAAGGAAGCGGTCATGGCCTGGAAGGTCGACAAAGGGACTTGGAACAACGTCAATCTGGACGGAATGTCCGTCGCGCTGATTGCCGTTTCCGAAAAGACGATGGGATCCAGCCCTTACTTCAAGATGCGAGCAGGGAAAATCAATTCCGTCATTCTGGTCGACGAACGCGCGACGAGTACTCAACGAGACGCACTGGTCTCGTTCGTGAAAGAAACCGCCAAGGAACTGACAGCCAATATTCAAAAGGTCATCGCGGCACCGATCGAACTGGTGAATGATCATGACGCGGGGAAGGGCCGATTTACGGCGGGAAACCTGGCAAAGATTGAAACTCGAGCCTTGGGCAAGGGTGATTGCGTCTGTTCGAATGAGCAGGTGTTTTACGATCCGCTGTCGCCTGTGAAGAATTCTCAACCGGCTCTTGCCAGCACGTTGAGTTACACTGGCGAGGGATTTGATCGGACTTGGACAACTCACGGCCAGCGAAGTGCATTTCTGGCGACTTTTCGAAGGTAATCGGCTGACTGCTGAATGACTCTGGAGAATCATGATGAATCGGTTTTGTGGTGTTGCGGCCTGTCTGTTCGCCCTGTCGGTGTCCGCCTTTGCCGCTGACGGAAAACTGGCTTCGGTCGAAAAGCTGCCGGCAGGAGTCTCCGACAAAGTGGCTGCGACACTGAATCCGGTCGGGCAGCAGGTCGTCATTGATGGCAAGCCCGTCTGCATTCTCTGGCTGGCTAAAGAAATGGTCGTCAAACCCGATTTCAAGGCGACATTGTCGATCAAGTATCCACTCACACAGGGGCAACTGGTCGGTGTTCTGGAAGTCGTCAAGAAATCGGAATTCACCGATTTTCGAGGACAGGATGTGGCTGTTGGTGTCTACACACTTCGCTACGGACAACAGCCAGTCGACGGGAATCACGTCGGAACCAGTGATCTGTCTGACTTTCTGCTGGCGATTCCCGCCAAGGCAGATGTCGATCCCGCCATCCCCGCAACGCCTCAAGATCTGTTCAAGCTGAGTGCCAAAACCGCAGGCTCAAACCATCCCGCAATTTACTCGTTGCTTCCCCCCAAAGGGGATGACAAGACACCTTCGCTCTCCCATGAAAAGGAACTGTGGGTGATGCGATTGACGGCCGATGGCAAGTCACCCGCAGGAGCGGTCAAAGTCCCGCTCCGACTGGTGATTGTTGGAGTCTCTGAGGGTTGATGATGCTGACCCGGAATCAGGCATCCCGGAATCTCAACTGTCACCCGTACAGTTTGGCCACGAAGTCACCATAGCCGTTGAACTTCACGGTCGGAAATCGTTCCCGAGTCCCCAGCATCCACTCTTCAGCCTGACTCCAGCGTGGATGAGGGACTTTGGGATCGACATTCGCTTCGAATCCGTACTCGCGCGGATTCACAACGTTCCAGAACGTCTTCGGGGGCTGGTCAGTCAGAGTGATCTGTACGATCGATTTAATACTCTTGAATCCGTACTTCCAGGGCAGAACGAGTCGCACGGGGGCTCCATGCTGCTTCGGAAGAGGTTCCCCATAGATGCCTGTGGCGAGGAATGTCAATTCGTTCATCGCCTCTTCAATCGTCAGGCCCTCGGTGTACGGCCACGGAAATGATAGATCCACCATGTTGCGGGCTTCGGTCGGGCGATTGAAGGTTTCAAACTGGACGTATTTGGCTTTTGACTCGGGTTCGACCAGCTTCAGCATCTGATGCAACTGAAATCCGGTCCATGGGACACACATTGCCCATGTTTCCACACAGCGATGCCGATAAGCTCGCTCTTCGAACGCAAACCTCTTATAGAGTTCGTCCATGTCGAAGGTCATCGGTTTGGCACAAAGTCCGCCAACTTTGATTTCCCAAGGGGTCGGTTGAAATCGGTCGACGTGCTCATACGTCTGCTTACTCATCGAGAATTCATAGAAATTCGTGTAAATGGCAGCTTCCTGCTGAATGGTCTCAGCTCGCCCGTAAGTGAATTCCTCGTTGCGGGTTGCCGGGTAGATTTCTTTAGCAGCCTTCGTAACCGGAACTTCGGCGGCGGCCTTCAGCTTTTCGGTGTCCGGCTTGTGTTCGCCGCAGCCTGGCAGGATCGAGCTACAAAGAATCCCGGCAGCACCGATTCCCAATGACGCCAGAAACTCGCGGCGGTGCTGGCTGCGGTTCTGATAAACCGCTTCATCGGTCAGCTTGTGCAACGACGGATCCCATGGCTTACGGCTGATAAAATTCATCGCGTCAGACCCTTCGATTTGGAAAAGGAGATACCCCAGTGTACCCGAATTCCTCGGATCGGTCAGTAGCAATTGAGCGATCAACGGAAGTGTTCGAGGTTTGACTCGCATCCAATGGCCAACATTTGATTCAGGCGACAGACTCCTTTTCAGACGTCTACACGATAAGATCAGTAGCGGACATTCACGAGAAAGGATTCCATGACAATCTCCACACATCTGGAACAGGCCACCACGCAACTGCTGGCCAGATATCAGCCGCCGGAGCATCCATCAGGCGGTGCCAGTCACAACGGTTGGTCACGATTCGTCCGAACAATACTGGGAATTTCGAGCACTCACCCCGCCAATGAAACTCTGACAGACCTGCTCGTCTCGTCTTCGATTGCCACTCCGTCCGCAGCAGCAGGAACAACTTCTGGAGCGTTGGTTGAGATCCTTCAGCCGATCCCGCGCGGACCACAGAAGTCTTCGGTACTGCGGGCGGTCGCAGCCTGGTGGTTGAATCAGTTCGGCGACGAGCTTTCCCCGCAGTGGTCAGCGAGTGTCAGTTCGTACAGGGAGTCGCTACGTCAGGTTCGTGGACTGGGCCCGGCAACTGTCGACGAACTGTTGCTGTTCGCCGCAGACCTGCCAGTCTTTCCGGTCGATCGAACGGCCTTGCGAGTTGCCATTCGACATGGCTGGATCGATTGGCCCATCGAAGACGAAGTCGCTCAATCCTTCTTCGTCAGTGGCCTCGATCGTTCTCTGACATTGATGAAGGACTTTTCCGGGCTGCTTTCAAAAGTCGGAGACGAATTCTGCGGAAAAGAACCTTCCTGCGAAGGTTGCCCGCTGCAGTCGCTGCTGCCCGCCAGCGGGCCGCGCGAATGTTGAGGATCGCCTCGTAGCACGTCCGAGGGCAAACGGCTTTTTCAATGAAGGGCGTGACCAGTTCGCTTCAAGCGCAGGCCCACGAGAAGAAAATGTCGAGAATTCATGGTGGGCCGGCGCGGCGAAGTGCCGCTGGTCCCACCCTACTTTAAAATGCCGTTTACTCTGGCGTCAGTGGCACTTCGGCTTTTTCGAAACGTGTCATTCCCTGTGGGCTGAAAGCCCACAAACCGCCGATGATCGCGACATCGCCACTCAACCGAGCGACAAAGATCTGGATAACGATGACTCCACCCTACATCCTGCCCAGCTTCAAAAAGACATCGGCCCGGTAGCCAGCCGAAACATCCTTCCGCGCAGCCCCGTCACAACCGTTACTATCGGAGTCTTCACAGACAGACCGGCAAATTTCGCCGATTGTTAAAATCTTCGCTGTTCACCTAAACCCCCATCTGCCGATCTCGGAATGTGAGTGTAGGCAAAATGGAAAGGCGGTACGGACATGCGATATCATCAGATTGTGATTGGTGACGGAAACGACGCCGTTCGTGCGGCTGTTATGGCGTCTGCAGATTCACCTCGAGTGGCACTGGTCACCAGTTCCGACGCAATGTGGAGTCGTATCAATGGTTTGCTTCTGCGGAAGTCGGCCGAACGACTGATCCGCGGCGGGGGGATCTCTATTCCTGCTCTGCGAACCGATGTGTTTAGCAGCATCCAGACCCAGGTCGAACAAGACCGCACGGAACTGACCCGTCGCGGCGTCGATGTGCTGCAGGGAAGCGTTCGGTTCATCAATGCAAACTCCCTGGCGTTGTCTCGATCGGGAAATGAGACCCGGGAACCCCTGCTGATTTCCGGAGAAAAGGTTGTGCTGGCGTGCGGCACCGAACCCGCAAGACTGGGGGGATTCCCGTTTGACGGGCGTCGGATTCTGTCTCCTGATCAATTCCTGCAGAATGACGCTCCGCCGTCTTCGATGATCGTTGTCGGAGCCGGGAGTACAGGGCTGAATTACGCCATTGTTCTGGCAATGCTGGGTGTGGAAGTCACCGTGATTGATGAACATGCCAATCTGTTCGAACTGTGTGGCGGACTGATCAGCGGACCGTTGGTCACAATCCAGTCACTCGATATTGCCCTGCGTCTGGGGGATGAGGTGATTGGCATCGAGCGGTACCCTGACGTCACTCGTATCGGCGTCCGACTGGCGAGCGGACGGCAACTCACGGCGGGTGGGGTCCTGGTCTGCATTGGCAGAGTCGGTCGTACCAGCGGGCTGGATCTGGAACTGGCAGGGGTTGGCCTGGACGAGCATGGACGAGTCTGGTGCGACGCGAACGGAACGACCTGGGTCTCATCCATCAGTGCAGTGGGTGACGTGGTCGGATTTCGTCCCACGGTGCTGGCTGGTTGATGCCTTCGCCACCGCGAGTTCAGCGTCCCTACAGTCCTCGCACAAGATCGATGGCGCGTTCCAGATCGTCTGGCATCGGAGCAGTAAACGTCTGCCACTCATGAGTGATCGGGTGTGCGAAAGAGATCTCAGTCGCATGAAGCGCCTGGCGGTCAATGTACGGTGAAATGGGTAGGGGGGCAGGGCGGCCTGGTTGTGGAAGTTCACGATCAGGCTTCAAGGCCCCCAGCATCCCATAGAATTCGTCGCCAACGATCGGGTGTCCGATCGTCGACAGATGAACTCGAATCTGATGCAGTCTTCCAGTCCTTGGTCGGGCTCGAATGAGTGTATGCCGGGGATAGCGTTCGATCACTTCGTAGTTCGTCCTGGACGATTTCGCGTCCAGAGCATCCGCCTGACACGACATCAATGCACTGGCACCGCCTCGAGCACGACCGATCGGCAGATCAATTGTCCCTTCATCGGACTTCACAATGCCATCGACCAGTGCCGTATAAGCCTTCGCAATCCTCTCGCGCTGGAATTCGATCGACAGTAACCGGTGCGACAAATGGTCTTTGGCTGTCGCAACCACACCACTGGTATCTCGATCCAGTCGATGCACGATGCCCGGTTTTCTCTGGCCAGGATAGTCTGAGTTCAAGTCGAGGTAATGCTGCAGGGCGTTGGTGAGAGTTCCAGAGGGATTCTTGCCGGACGGATGAATAATCAGTCCTGCAGGCTTATTGACGATCAGCAGCCATTCATCTTCGAAGACAATTCCAAACGGAATTTCTTCGGCTGGCATCAGATTATCGGGTGGTTCGAGCAGTCGGACCGATACGGATTCGCCCGTGAAGACTCGCTGATCTGGAGCTGCCACCTGACCGTTCACAGTCACCTGACCGGCTCGAACGAGTCGATGCAATCGCCAGGCGGTATAACTGCGCAGGTGCCGGGCGAGAAACGTATCAACGCGAGTTCCTGACAGGTAGCCTTCAACAATCGCGGTCGCGGAATGCATATTCACATACTTCGAAAAACAGATCGGATCGACGGCGGAGTCTCAGATCTCTGAAACCACGCCCCGAGAAAGCGATTTCGAAGTTAGCAACTTAGAGGCTGAATGCAATCCGCCACCCAATCTTTCCTCGATGCATCGGGCGAGAACGAGAATCCAGACGGTCTCCCAGGCGCGATCCAGCCGTGAGCCAAATGAACAAGCGCCTGCAATCTGATCAGACACCGACGAATTCCATCGATGATCGACGACTGATGTTCTTCCCACGTATTCGTAGTTACACCAGCACCTCATTGACCACGCGGCCATGAACATCCGTCAAACGATAATCCCGACCTGAATTTCGAAACGTCAATCGTGTATGGTCCAGTCCCATCAGATGCAGGATCGTCGCATGAAAATCGTGGACGTGAACGGCATCCTTTGCGACACGAATCCCGTATTCGTCCGATTCGCCATACGTCATGCCCGGTTTCACTCCCGCACCAGCCAGCCATGACGAGAAGACCCAGTGATGATGTTCCCGGCCCTTGGCATCCGCTGCCGCGTTAAAGGGTGTTCTGCCAAATTCTGATGTCCAGACCACAAGCGTATCATCCAGCAACCCACGCTGTTTTAGATCCCGCAGCAGTCCTGCGATCGGTTGATCGACATTACGGGCAAGTGGAACATGTGTCTGCATGTCTCCGTGGGCGTCCCAGTTGTTTGAAGACCCGACATCGATCAACTCGATGAATCGCACTCCCCGTTCTGCCAGTCGCCGAGCGACCAGGCATTGCCACGCGAACCCTTTGGTACTTCCCGGTTCCAACCCGTACATCTCCAGCGTCGACTTGGTTTCACGGGACAGGTCAAAAACCTCGGGCATTTCCGACTGCATTCCAAACGCCGTCTCAAACGATTTCATCCGTGCGGCGAGTTGCGGATCGTTGGCATGTGATGCCAGGTGTCGTTCATTCAAGCGACTCATGGCGCCCAGTTCGAGTTCCTGTAATCGCAAGCTGGGAGCACGTCGACTGATATTCGCGACAGGTTCAGGACCGGGGACCACCAGTGTTCCCTGATGAGAGCCCGGCAGAAAGTCACTTCCCCAGACCTGACCACCGGCGTAGGGCGTCTGTGGTGCAATCACAACGAATGATGGCAGATTGCGATTCATTGTCCCCAGGCCATAACTCATCCAGGCACCGATACTCGGCCGGGCAAATGTAAAAGAGCCCGTATGAATTCCCAACGTCGCTTCATAGTGGTTCGTGTGATCCGACTGCATCGATCGGATTACGCACAAATCGTCAACGCATTCTGCCATGTGAGGGAATAGTGAACTGACTTCCGTTCCGCATTGGCCATGTGGCGCAAAATCCCAGCGAGGCCGGTTCAGGAACATCTTGAAGTCCCCTTTCCGCCCTTGAAACTCGTTCACAGAGACCGTCTGTCCCGCATCCTTGAACAACTTAGGCTTCGGATCCCAGGAGTCAACGTGAGAAACCCCACCACTCATAAAGAGAAAGATGACTCGCTTGGCACGTGCGGGGAAGTGCGTAGGACGTGGGGCGAGAGGATCAACGGTAGTTGCACGCGCAGCATCATCCGCCAGCAATTGCGAAACGATTCCGGGAAACAGAATCGAACTGCCGACGAGCGACCGCAAGGCGTGGCGTCGGCTTGTTACCGGTTGTTCACTGGTCATGAGATTTACTCATCTGAAAATGAAGCCGTCAGTCCACGTGCAAAAACTCGTTGCTGCCAATCAGCGTCCGCAGGTACGCAGCCAGAGAACGTCGTTCCACAGTATCAATTTTTGATGAAACCAGTTCCTGACGATAGATCTTCAAAAACTCTGTTGCTTCGTTTGCTTCCTGTCCTGAAGGGAGACGGCCAATGGCAGTCCGCCATGCCATTTCAATCCGTTCCGCATCTGTGGACTTCATGCCGAGCAGTCGATCGACCCATCGTTCCGACTTCGAATAGATAAACGGATCGTTCAGGAAAAACAGAGCCTGCGTCGGAACAGTGGTGGCGAGGCGCTCCGCTGTTGTCGTGTTTGGGTCGGCACCGTCAAATAATGCCAGGAACGGATGTCGACGAATACGCTGAGTCATCAAATAGACACTTCGTTTGTCGTGGTCATAGACCGCATTGAACGGCGCATGTTGAGAGTACCCCCACGTGATTGGCGAAGGGAACGGGTGCTCCGTTCCGGGAGTTCGATCAAGGTCGCCGCTCACCATCAGAATCGTGTCGCGGATCTCCTCTGCAGACAGCCTTCGTCGCGGAAACGAAGCATACAGATCGCTGATATCTGCTGAAGCACTCGCGGCAACTTTATCGTTGAATTCCGAGGACTGCTGGTATGTAGAACTGAGCAGGATCAATCGATGTATGGACTTGATTGACCAGCCATTTTGCACAAATTGAGTTGCCAGATGATCAAGCAATTCAGGATGTGTTGGTTCCCGGCCTCGCACGCCAAAGTCGTTGGGAGTTTTCACTAAACCCCGTCCGAAATGGTACTGCCAGATCCGATTCACCATGACTCGAGGTGTCAGCGGATTGTCGGCTCGCGTCAACCATCGCGATAATTCCAGCCTTCCGCTCCCAGTGACGTCGGCAGGAAGTGAACCTCCACCAAGAACAGCGATAAAGCCCCGTGGCACCTCACCCCCAGGCCGATCAGGTTCACCTCGCATCTGCATTCGAACATTGTGTGCAGTCCCCTCAGAAGTTCCGTAGGCCATTGCAAACGGCCCTTGAGCGAGCAACAGGCTCAGTTCCTGCCTGAGGGCGTCGGCATTGTCGCGGGCAGAGGCGAGTTGCTTTCGGATTTCGACAACCTTCTGTCGACGTTCGCTCGTCGTTTGCTTCGAAAGGTCCGCGACCGGAGCGGCTTCAAATGGTGATTTGTCGCTGACGACAAAATTGTCTGCATCCAGTGATGGCCGAATGCCGCCAATGTGGCCGTAGCTGTCGATGAACGAATAATCGATTGCTCCATCCCATCCTGTAGCCAACTCGCCCTGAAACGCTGCTTTTCCGCCGTTTTTAGAGACCAGCAGACCAGTGTATTTCCGAGCTTTGAGATCGAGCGTCAACTGCACCTGATACCACTCGCTAATCACCAGGGGACTGACAGATTCCTTGGCATTGCCACTACGTCGAAAGAACTCTGCCCCATTGAAGAACAATTCCACAGCCGCAGAATTGCCGGGACCATGTCCAATGTAAAACCGCCACGAACCGTTTCCTCCCGCATCTCGATTGGCACATCGGAAGTCAAAGCCGACGTACAACCGACCTTCGCCGTCCGGTTTGATTCCAGTCAGGGTCAGACCGAAACCATCGTAGTCAGCTCGATTGGGCATGTGCAGACCGAGTTCACCGGCAGGATAGATATTTTGGAAAGGACTCTGCGAAGCAGAGATCAGCCTCACAACACTGTTAGGTCCAGCATTCCACGGACTGGCGAGGGGAGCCTCTTTCGCTTGAAGCTCGCAATCACCATCAATCCCAACCAGCTCGCGCAGTTGTTCTGCTAACAACGCCGTGTTGATCGCCGGACTTACGGGAACCGGGTATGACGTCGAAACCGAGGCGATCTTCTGTCCGCGAAAGGCAAGGTTGTCGAACTCAATCGCTGAGGCATCTTCTGGAAGGGCAGGGGAGCTGAACGTCAACTGATCAAATCGACTGACGGCATCTCCTGGAAATGGGATTTCCGGAAATTCGACAGTTGCACTGGGCGTCCCCAATGTCCCATTCACAATCCCGGACTTCCGGTTCAACGTCAATTGCAGGTTGGTCCATTCATTCGGCTTGATCGGCCGCGTCGCGGAAAAATCACCAGACTGAATCGTGACCGAGTCACTCGCAAACAGCAGATCGATTGAAACGGAGGATCGCGATGAGCTGATGGAAAAGCGATGCTTTCCTTTCGAATCTGGTTCAACAGCCGAAACCCTGAAATCGAGATTCACATAAACGTGCTCTCCCTGAAACGTCACTCCTAACGGCAACATGGACTGGGCGACGCGATACGTCCCAACCTTTGCCGGGATGCTCATCCCTGATCGGCCAGTTGGATAGACATTCTGGTAAGGACTTTGGGCCGCATTCGTAACCGAGAGTTTCCCTTCATAAATCCACGGGTGAACTAACACCCCGTTACTGCCACCTGCTGCAGGAGCCTGCAGTTCGAAATCTCCATCAATGTCATGCAGTGACCGCAGAATTCCCGGAGGCACGGGTTGTTTCAGACTGCCAAGTTTCGCCGTCAGTTCTGCAACATGCCCAGAGTATTCATGCCACTTCGAAACCGATTCCCTGGGCGGCAGCAGTGCTGCCATCGAGCGTACCTTCTGTTTCTGCTCGGAACCCGGAAATGGAAACCGTGTGCTGTCGAAGATGCCGTACAGCCCGTAGTAATCCTGCATCAAAACCGGATCAAACTTGTGATCGTGGCAACGGGCACATCCGACACTCAATCCCAGCACAGTTTGCCCGAGTGTATCGATCGTGTCCTGGATCGTCAGATGATGATAGTTCTCTGAATCGAAGCCAAACCTTCGTGAAATCGCCAGATAGCCGGTCGCCGTTACTCGTTCGGCATACAGTTCGGCAGGACCTTGACTGGCAAGGATATCTCCAGCGATCTGCTCCTGCAGAAACGTGTCATAGGGCTTGTCGGCATTGAATGCATCAATCACGTAATTGCGATAACGCCATGCAACTGGCACGGGGTAGTCGGCCGTCTCGCCCGCCGTGTCCGCATAGCGGACAACATCCAGCCAGTGACGTCCCCAGCGCTCACCATACGCAGGTGACGTGAGCAATCGATCGACCACGGCTTCGAAGGCTCGTGGTGAAGTATCCTGGAGAAATGCGTCGATTTCCTCGGGTGTGGGAGGAAGTCCAGTCAAATCAAAAGTGGCCCGGCGAATCAATGTTCGTTTGTCGGCCACCGCTGCGGGTGTCACCGCAACAGCTTCCTGCTTCGCACGAATGAATCGATCCACACTGGACTGAACCCAGTTCATATCGTGAACGCTGGGAAGCTCCGGCTTTCGCACAGGTTCAAACGCCCAGTGTTTCGTGGAACGGAACTTTGCAGTGCTTTCGGGCCACAGGGCACCTGCCTTGATCCATTGAACGAAGTCTGCGATCTGATCAGGTCGCAGTCCCTGTTCTTTGGCAGGAGGCATCGCCGAAACGTCCGCCTGACGACGGATCGCCTGAATCAGCAGACTCCCCTCAGGGTCACCGGGAATAATCGCTGGCCCGGATTCACCACCCGCCACCAACTTCGCTCGCGAGTCGACTCGTAACCCGCCAGAAGTTCGCGCATCGCCGTGACATCGAAAACACGTCTCCGCCAGCACTGGCCGAATTTTTGATTCAAAAAAATCATCCGCGACAGCATGCTGCCCGGGTGACGCCAACACAACAATCAGAATCAATCGGCTCAATCGAGGTCGCTTCATGGGTCCTGCAGCCTGAACGATCACGTTATTCATGACAAAATCCAGACGAAGTCTTTGATCGTAGTATATCCGGCATGATGTCACAATGCGTAGATCGGCAGTTCGACCGACCGAGAATCGTCAACTGGTCACGACAATCGAATTGCTCAGCCCTGCGAACATGTACGCAGGCCCAGACCGCAAAGCGTACCTCAGCATCCTGGAAGATCTTCATTCGAAGGGATGCCAGATCGCGTCATTCCGAATGCATTCGATCAGCCTGAGTACCGACCCAATAGACAGAATGATCAAAGCTTCTTTTGGCTGCGCCACCCCGGTAGTCCGCAGACGGGCAACCGCGGCCACCCATCGCGACTAAATACTGTTCGCTGGTTAAACAGACAGGAACAACTGTTTTCCAACTACGTCAGAAAACCAGGTGAGGATGACAGTCTGAATCATTCAGCCTCACCTGGTTTTACCTGATGATTGCAGGCAATCTGTCCATGCAATGACATCCCAAGGATTAACCTAGCTTCCCGCGATAGTATGCAGCCCCGGCTTCCAGGGCTTCTGCGAGTTTACTCGGATCTTTTCCTCCCGCTTCCGCCAGGTCAGGTCGACCACCGCCACCGCCACTGCAGATCTTTGCAGCCGTTTTCACGCACTCCGATGCGTTCAACCCCTTGGACACAAGGACGTCTTTGCTGACAGCAGCGATGAAGGCCGCTTTTCCTTCGTGTTCCATTGCCAGCAGTACGGCACATGACGGAGCCTTTTCGCGAATCCGATCGATGAAGTCTTTCAGGGAATCGCGAGGACAGTCGGCGGCATTGTGGATGATCAGCTTCACGCCGTTAATCGTTTCTGCCTTGGCAACCAGTTGTCCTGCCGCATCGGCCAGCGATGCAACAGTGTACTTCGCCAGTTCCTTGCGTGCTTCCCGCAGTTCGTTCTGCAACGCTTCGATCTTACGTGGCAGTTCGTCCGGTTGGCTCTTGATCAGCGCTGCCGACTCTTTTAACAACGCTTCCGTTTCTCGGACGCGAGACAGAGCCTTCGGGCCCGTGAAGCAGGTGATGCGGCGAACGCCTGCTGCGACCAGTTCATCCCTGATGACTCGGCACAGTCCAACCTGTCCCGTGTTGCTCAGGTGAGTCCCCCCGCAAAGTTCGCGACTGAAGTCACCCATTGTAACAACGCGGACATTGTCCGGGTACTTTTCACCGAACAAGGCCATCGCACCCAGTTGCTTCGCTTCGGCAATCGGCATCAGGCGTGTCGCGACAGCAGCCCCCTCAGAAATGCGGGCATTGATTTCATCCTCAATGTTCAGCAGTTCTTCCTGAGTCAGGCCTTTGGAATGAGCGAAGTCGAACCGCAGTTCGTCCTGCTGAACCTTCGAACCTCGCTGAGTCGCATTCTCACCCAGGTACTTCCGCAGAGCATGATGCAGAATATGCGTGGCCGAGTGAGCCCGGCGGATCCCTTCGCGTCGTGCGGAATCAGCAACGGCATGCACTTTTGCCCCGGGTGCAATCGCTCCGTAATTCAACTGGCCGATGTGAACCAGCAATTCACCGTCACGCTGAGTGTCCTGGACGTCGAATTCAAAGCCGGGGCCACTGATGGTCCCGATGTCCCCGACCTGACCACCCGCTTCGCCATAGAACGGTGAGCGATTGAGCACCACCCCGACCTGAACCCCAGCTTTATCGAATGATTGAGCCAGTTGACCATCGGCAATCACACCAGCGACTTCAGCATCGGACGTCGTTGTGTCGTAACCGAGGAACTGTGTCCCGCCCGCTTTGCGCAGCATATCCAGCGGTCCGGCTGACATGACCGAGTTTGCAAACGCACCACGACCGCTCGTCTTCTTGTGCTCCTCTTTGCACTCTTGAAAACGAGTCATATCGACGGTCAAACCTTCGTTGGCAGCGAGCGATTCGGTCAGTTCGATCAGGAAGCCGTCGGTCTGATGCAGATCGAACGCTGCATCCCCCGACAGGACTTTCGACCCTTCCTTCTTGGCCGTATCGACCAGTCGCCGGAAGCGCGTGATCCCGCTTTCGACAACCTTCTGGAACTGCTTTTCTTCTTCGTGAATCCCGTTGGCGACAGCTTCCACCGTCTGCAGGAATTCGGGATACGGCTGCTTCATCACTTCAGCGACAGCCGGCACAAGCTGGTACAGGAATGGCTCCTGTTTCCCCAGCAGGAAGCCTTCCATCGCCGCGCGACGCAGCAGCAGCCGGACGATATAGTTTTCCTTTTCGGGACCAGGGCCACACCCTTCGTGCAACGCAAACGAACAGGCGCGTACGTGATCGGCGATCCGGCGCAGAGCTCGGCCTTCAGGTGCCGAGTACTCGTACTTCGCCCCGACGATTTCACCGGCAGCCTGACAGAGCGGCTTCAGCGTGTCGATCTCAAAGTTACTGAGCACTCCCTGCAGCGTAGACGCGCAGCGTTCCAGGCCCATCCCGGTATCGATGTTTTTCTTTGGCAGCGGATGCAGGTTCATCGGCGGATTGCCAACTCGATTGAACTGCGTAAACACCAGATTCCAGATCTCAACCGGCTTCGTGGCACCGGGGGGCAGGTAATAGATTTCGCTGCAGGGACCGCAAACCCCGTCCGGCCCCTGGGAAGGACTCGACGCCGGCCAGAAGTTTTCGCCTTCGTCTTCGCGAGAAATCCGGTTGGCCGGAAGCTTGATTTCGTTGTTCCAGATCCCGAACGCTTCGTCGTCGTCGAGATAGACCGTCACGGTCAGTCGAGTCGGATCCAGCCCCAGCCATTTCTTGGTCGTCAGGAATTCCCATGCCCAGTGAATTGCTTCCTTCTTGAAGTAATCACCGAACGAGAAGTTGCCGAGCATTTCGAAAAACGTGTGATGGTAGGCAGTGACCCCGACGTTGCCGATATCACCCGTTCGCAGACACTTCTGGCAGGTGGTCGCCTTGGTGAATTCAATCGGCCCGATGCCAAGGAACTGGTTCTTGAACTGATTCATCCCTGCCGGAGTGAACAAAACCGTCGGATCATCTTTTGGCACAAGGACATCCGTCGGACGACGAACGCACCCTTTGGACTCAAAAAACGCCAGATACTTTTCACGCAGTTCGTCAGTTTTCATATCGGATTCCGTCAGCCTTCCATGCCCGGCCCGGATCTGCCGGCGAGTTCAACTGTCAACGCTGAGTACAAGCCAATCGCCCCTGCGATTCCCGACCAGCGAATTTCGAGGGAAAGATAGCAGAAGTCACTGTTTAGAGCGACCCAGCGCCAGTGACACGACGATCGGCCGGGCAATTTCGACGTGGTTTGATTGAATCCGACTCGGGGCCTCACGCTGAAACGCGGGAAGAAGAGGGGCTCACGCAAAGACGGGAAGACGCAAAGGAATGAAAAACGGAAGAAGACGTTGGGGAGAAGTGATGTATTAAATACTTGAAATCTTTGCGTCTTGGCGTCTTGAGCGAAGCGGGCGTGAGGCATGTCCATTCATCTTCATCGTTCTGCCAACCTGATTTCCGAAAAGATTATTGGACAGAATGATGGGGGGCAGAACGATGAAGGCACCGATGCATTCCGCCTGGCTGGTGGGCTGACGGCCTCACGCTGAAATGCGGGAAGAAGAGGGGCTCACGCAAAGACGGGAAGAGGCAAAGGGATGAAAAAGGAAGGAAGACGAGAGTGATGTATCGAATGCTTGAAATCTTTGCGTCTTGGCGTCTTGAGCGAAGCGGGCGTGAGCTTCATGCCGTGTCCGTTCGTCTTCATCGTTCTGCCCCACATCGTTCTGCCAACCTCTTTTGAGTCGGGTGGTTCGGGATTAGCGTGACGCACGTGGTTTCGCTATCATCATTTCGGGCGGATAGAAGTTGTCGATGCAGGATGATAATCGCCATGTTGATCCGATTGTTCATTGCCAGTGTTGCATTGAGTCTTGGTTGTCTTTCGGCTTTTGCGGCCGATGGCAAACTGGAAGCTCTTGAAGAGCAAGCCTTCAAACAGGCGGCGGCGATGGCGGATCCCTGTCTGGTTCGAATCGAAACCGTCGGGGGACTGGAGCAGGTCGGCGAAGTGCTGCTCGGGACCGGCCCGACTTCGGGGGTCATCGTTTCCGAAGATGGCTTCATCATCTCGAGCTCATTCAATTTCATCTCCAAGCCGGCGTCTATCCTGGTGACTCTCCCGGACGGAAGGCGATTTCCCGCCAAACAGATTGCCAACGACAAACTGCGCTTGCTGACGCTCCTCAAAGTTGAAGCGACCGGTTTGAAGCCTGCCAAGCCGGCGCCTCGTGCCAATCTGCGAGTTGGTCAATGGGCCATTGCACTCGGACGAACTTTCGACCTGGCGACACCGAGTGTCTCAGTGGGAATCATCAGTGCTCTGAATCGAATCTGGGGAAAGGCCGTTCAGACGGACGCGAAGACATCACCCGTCAACTATGGCGGAGCCCTGGTTGATATCGAGGGGCGGGTCATCGGAGTGATCGCACCTCTTTCACCTCAAGGAAACGGAGAAACAGCGGGGGTTGAGTGGTATGACGGCGGAATCGGATTTGCGATTCCGATGGAGGATATCTACGCGTCCCTCGATCGACTCAAAACAGGAACCGATCTGCTCCCCGGCCTGCTGGGGATTACATTCGCCGGAGGACAGGCAACGAACGTGCCCGTCATCGTGGACAGGGTCCGCTTTAATTCACCGGCTCAGGTCGCCGGCCTGAAAACGAACGACAAGGTTATCGAAGCCGATGGAGAAAAGATCGCCCGAGTCGCTCAGTTGAAGCATGTGCTGGGCAGAAAGTACGGCGGCGATTCCGTCAAGCTGACGGTTCTGCGTGGTGATCAGAATGTCACGGTTGAAGCTCAACTGGTGGGCGAGTTGATTCCGTACGAAGTTCCTTACCTGGGAATGTTGCCCAAGCGCCAATCGTCCGCAGAAAAAGGGGCACACGTTCGGTTTGTGTTCCCTGGCAGTCCGGCAGAGAAGGGTGGACTGACGCGAGGCGATCGGATTGAGAAAGCGAATGACGTCGAAATCGCAGATAGTCGTGCCCTGGCAGATCTTATTGGACGAAGTCGCCCCGGCGATTCCATCAAGCTCACCTGCCAGCGCGAAGGCAAGCCGGTGGTGATTACTG
>CAXBSB010000161.1:0-18315 GCA_963977965.1 uncultured Schlesneria sp. | reverse complement strand
TAGCCGGATGCGGGAAATCTGCACGTCCGGTTTGGAGGGAGGGGCGTCTCAACCAATGGGACGTCCCTACCCCTATCGATATGCTCAAGTGAGCCCGATTTGCGTCCCATTCACCGCTCAATGCCTACAGGGAGCACATTGGCACTGGCGACCAAAGCGTCGCCAGTGGCACCCGAAAACGGTTCATTCACGTCGCATCCTGCCTGTCAACCACTTCATCGACAGCCAGATCTCATTTGTTGGGGCCACCCCTGAATCGTTGCATTTATTTCTTTTCATCGGGAACGTGCGTGGCTCGAGTTGTGGACTTCAGCCAGATCGTCAGCGATTTGTCATCGCTCGCCACGAGTACTCGGCCCGTCCACCCTTCATCCTTGTATTTTCCAGTGAGCCATTTCACTTCTTTTTTCTCTTTGTCGAATTCGTATTCGCCCTCGCCTGCCAACCGGCCACCAGGCAGATAAACCTTGTGCTTCCCACCCGCTTCAAGCACGAAATGGCCCAGGAACAGCGGGGGGCGGTTCGATGCGCCGTACGATCGCACGTTGTATCGCCCGAGTTTTGGTTCGGAGGGTTCATCGGCTCCAGCGAGACCAGGTACGAATAACAGCAGAGTCAGGATCAGCCAGACGAGAGTTTCGCATCCCGCGTGTGATATGATTGTACTTGGTCACGTAACCATTGTTTTGTCATGCTGTGATGGGACAATTCTCGTAGTCCTGGTGGCGGAAAACATTGGTAGAAATAGCCGCCGCTGCGCCGGGTACGATGCTTCCCCAGGGATTTGGCACGATGAATCGACATCTGTGTATCTTCAGACTGGCCTTGGCGTTTATCGCTGTGCTGCTCGCGTACGGTCACACGTGTTACGCCGAACTGGATTGGCAGCCAGAACGAACGTCACTGTTTGCTGTTGGGGTTTTGGAATGGCAGGATCCTGCCGTGTGGCGCGGGATGGCGAATGCGCAGAAGAATCGGCGAGATGCGCAGCTTGTTCAACACTTTCAAACTGCAGGAGTCCGTCAGGACCGAATCGTCTACTTGCAGGACCGGCAGGCGACTCGCCAAAGAATTCAACGAGATCTGGTCGCACAGTTGGGGCGGAGTCAGTCCGGTGAGTTATTGATCATCTATTTTACAGGGCATGGATTTCGAGATCGGAAATCTCACGAGGTCCATTTTGCCAATTATGACGCGGTTGACGGGGCGAGCGCCTGGTCTGTCCGGGCGATCTTTGACACCGTTGAAGAAAGCTTTCGGGGAAGTCATGTGTTGTTCATGGCCGACTGCTGCTACTCGGGCGGCCTGGTGGATGAAGCACGGTTGCGAAAGTCGCGACTGGGTTATGCCTGCCTGTGCTCGTCGCATTCTCACAATTCGTCGACCGGACGATGGACGTTTACGGAGTCGCTGCTCGCAGGACTGCGTGGCAGTCCGACCGTTGATCTGAATGACGATGGCGAAATTGATGTGAGCGAACTCGGTCAATTCAGTGAGCTCGAAATGGCTTTTGCCGAAAAGCAAAAAGCAGTCTACGACGTAAATCGAGCCTTTCCGGCTCGCTGGAGAATTGCTCAACCGGCCAGGAAACGAACCCCGCGTCAGGGAGAGCGAATCGAAGTGGAGTGGAAAGGAAAGTGGTATCGTTCCCATCTTCTTGAAGTGATGGGCAACCAGTGCAAAGTCCATTATGTCGGGTTTGATGATTCATGGGACGAATGGGTCGGCCCGGATCGTATTCGACCTTACCACCCCAGTTCATTTGCTGAAGGAGAATCCGTCGAAGTCCACTGGGCAAAAGACAACAAGTGGTACCCGGCAAAGATTCTTCGAAACTGGTATGGGTTATCGTTTGTTCATTATGAGGGATACACCAGCGAATGGGACGACTGGGTGAGCAACGGTGCTATCCGATTGCCGATGAACACCAAAGGCAAATGAGCGCTCAGACGCCATTGGCAATTGTCCGGGACTTCGGCAGCACCCATCCCCGACAGATCGATACTCAGGAACGAAACAGCCAAAGCCCAGGCCAACTCACGAAGAATTCCCTGAAAAGTCAAATTGGCGCTGGCGATCAAAGGTGATCGCCAGCCGCATGTCTGACCCCATCCTTCTGACTCGATCATCCCATGATCGAGTGTTGCTACTCCCAGGCGCCGAGTGTAATCGTCAGCACATTGGCCCCTTTAGGAAGCGGATCATATTTTGCGGGGACTTCGGGTTGTCCCGAAGGAGCGGGAGGAACGGGGCCGGCGTTTTCGTCGTAGGCAAAGCCGTATGCCTGTCCCATAATTGTCCCACGAGCGCATTTCACCGAGTTCTTCGACTGAATGAAAATCGGGACATGATCTTTGCCGATGGGGACTGTCGCCGTGTGCATGAATAGCGAGAACAGATTCTGGGTCGTCCCTGCCGGATACCAGTGGGCCTGAGTTCCCCAGTATTCAGACGTATGTCCATCCACCCCGGCCATCGGGGCTGCGTTCGCGATTCCTCGATTGAGCGCGCTGACAATCTGATTTTGCAGATTCAGCAAAACGACAGACTGATCCGCAGAATATCCTGCCGAATATGCGAAGACTCCCGCATTGGCAAACACCATGGCTCCACTGGTCATGAACAGGCCTGGAATCTTTGAGAAACCATACTGAGATGGAGCGGGAATGCCCGTCTGGGTCCCATTGATGACGACACCCGTGATCTGTTTTTTTGAATCCCGAGTGACGGATTTCACCGTGGTCGCGTTGACATCGACTCCCGCGCCTGAAACATACATCCCGACGACGATGTTGGTCTCTTCGGGAAGCGGTGAATCAAACGTCAGCGTGGTGTCCTTCAACTGCCCGGAAATCGCCGTTTGTACGCCGTTCTTCGCGAAGGACAGTGTACAAAGGCCAATTGGACTGAACACCTTCAGGTCAGTCACCGTCTTCCTTCCTTTGAATTGCATCGCCAGGTGAGTGAGCCGATTGGGGGTCGGCAGAGGCTGTTCGCCTATGGATACTACCGTATAAATATCCGCCTGGATTTTTCCCGCTGCGACACCTTGAATACTGAGGTTGCGGTTTGCGAACAGCGATTTGAGCTCGCTGTCACAATATGAGTTCAAGGGGCTCTTCAGGTTGTTCAGCTCGTTTTTCGCATTGGTTTCTGTGAGAAAGATTCCGGGATTGAGTAACCCTCCGCTGTTCTCGCTGTACTGCAAATCAATAAACGGATCGGCTTGGGTGCCGAGTTCCTTCATAAACGGCTTGTACGCGTCGAAAATGGCCTTGCGATGCATTCCTGCAGTCAGTGGTTGTCCGACCGCGCCCATCGAATCGTTCAACGTGAGATTCACAGGAAAAGTCAGCCCGTCAACCGTTTGCAGGTCGATGACAGCACCATAATTCAGATTGACGACCGTAAACTCAGCAAACGTGTAAGGCGGAACTTCAGAATTCGGCGGATTCTTGACATTGACCACCGAACTACCACCTCCGGAATACGTTACTACGGGAGCTTTCGGGAAAATCGCATTTGCAGCGACAAAGAAATAGATTCTTGCTCCGTCAATCTTGTTTTCAAATGGCTTGGTAGGCGGATTGGGGGGCGTCACATCAAAGCTAATCTGATCGATATCAACTCCAAGCCTGTAGGCAGGAAGTGTTCCGTTCTCACTCGGCATCGGGACAAATGTCGCCGCTTTTGTCCCTGCCGCGACATTCAACATTTTCTTTGACGTTGACGAAAACCCAAGGATGTAAATCGTGTAATTCTGGGCATTCAATCCAGTCTGATTGCGAAGTGGAATCGTAATGGTGTGAGCGGAGCCTGGGGCCATGCGGTGTCCTTCTGTAAGTTGTGCTCTGTTGTTGATCTGTGTGTGCGCGTCAAAGTAGTTGGTGTAGGCGTTGTGGAGTGTCTACTACTGCAGTACGCGTGGATCAAAGTATATCATTGATTGTGTGATCGTCGGTCGTTGATCGTTGACGTGTTTTAATGCATCTGCGAAACTAACTTGCGTGTCGCCGTTTCATACGTTTCGGCGTGGTGACGCTGGTGTTCTTGTGAAAACGTATTCGGAATGAGCAGGCGAGTAGTCGATTGACGGCAATGATCTGAGAGAAGTGAAGTGAGTGCGCTGGAGTCACTCGCTGTCAGAACTAAGCGGACTTCGAATGTCGGACGTCGTTTTTCCGACTTGAGGTGGTATCGACATCCAACAACGTTGCGTCAGCCATCCGTCAAGCCATGGGCAAATCCTTCTCGAAGAGCTCCGACTCCAGCACTCAATCTGCCCCAAAAAATAAGCTCATTTTGAATTGTAGTGGAAGCTTTCAATAGCCGTGCGTTTTCGCACAAGGACTTACGTTGACAAGTGGGGAAGTTGAGTCAATAACTGCGGGGCGAATTGTCGCAGCAACGGATGAATCACCAGATGGCATTAGCAACAATTGCTGTGCGGATTGTCTTCGGCCTGATCTGTGGTTGTGTCAGTCACGGTTTTCGATCGTGGCGCGATTTCATTGCGGCGCCATTCTCTCAGGCTCTTTCAGGTAGAGCACGAGGATTGATAGGTCAGCAGGAGTGATGCCGCTGATGCGACCGGCTTGGCCAAGGTCTAAGGGGCGAACTTTTGTCAGTTTTTCCTTCGCTTCCCGTCGCAGTTGAGGAATCGCCTGGAAGTCGAATGTGGAGGGGATACGAATCGCCTGAATTTTGTGCTGGCGCTCGATATCTGCGGATTGTCGGCGGATGTATCCGGCGTATTTGACTTCGATTTCCACCTGCTGAATTGCCAGGTCGGCGATTCGAAGTTCGCCAAGTTGACTCGACATTTCCAGGAGTCTGGCCCAGTCGATTTCCGGTCGCCGTAACCATTCTTCAAGAGACGCCCCTTGATGGCGAATGGTCGTCAACAGTTCGTTCGCACGCTCGATATCGGCTTCGTGCTGCTGAAACCGTGCCCACCGTTCTTCAGTGGCCAATCCGATCTTGCGACCGATTGGCGTCAGTCGGCGATCAGCGTTGTCCTGTCGCAGCAGCAGGCGATATTCCGATCGCGATGTGAACATCCGATACGGCTCATCAACACCGCGCGTCACCAGATCATCAATCAATACACCCAGGTACGCCTGGCTGCGGTCAATGATCAATGGTTCTCGTTCGCCGATCTTCAGGGCGGCGTTAATCCCGGCCATCAGGCCCTGCCCGGCTGCTTCTTCGTATCCAGTTGTGCCGTTGATCTGGCCTGCGAAGTACAGTCCGTCTACCTTTTTGGTCTCAAGCGTCGGGCGAAGTTGCGTTGGGGGGGCGAAGTCGTACTCGACTGCGTACCCGTATCGCATGATTTCTGCTTTTTCCAGCCCTCGGATCGATCGAATCATCTGATCCTGAACATCTCGCGGCAGGCTGGTTGAGATTCCGTTGCAGTAATATTCCCAGGTATTTCGCCCCTCAGGCTCAAGGAAAATATGGTGCGATGGCTTATCGGCAAACCGCACCACCTTATCTTCGATCGACGGGCAGTACCTGGGCCCGGTTGATTTGATCTGGCCGCTGTACATCGGGGCTCGATGAAGATTAGCGCGAATCAACTCGTGAACCGGCTCGCTGGTTTCCGTCAGCCAGCAGGGAAGCTGCTCTTGAGTCAACCGGTCTGTTAAGAATGAGAACGGTTGTGGATCGTTGTCGCCTGGTTGTATCTGACAGGCGGAAAAGTCGATTGTTCGGCCATTCAGGCGGCAGGGGGTTCCTGTTTTGAATCGATTCAGTTCAAAGCCAAGCTGCCTCAGGCTGTCGGACAGGGTTCCAGTGGTTCCATCACCCGCACGGCCGCCGGGCGTTTTCGCTTCGCCGGTGTGCATGATCGCCTGCAGAAATGTCCCCGTGGTGATGATCACGGCCCGGCAACGATAGACCCCGCCTCCGCGGACTCGCACACCTGTGATGCGGAAGCAGGACTCTAGCTCGGAGTCGGCAATCGGTTCGAATACCAGCTCTTCAACGGTTTCCTGGCGCAGAGTCAGGCCGGGCTGATCTTCGATCCGGCGCTTCATTTCGAATTGATAGGCCTTTTTGTCTGCCTGAGCACGAGGGCTATGCATGGCAGCCCCCTTGCTACGATTGAGCATCCGGAACTGCAATCCGGTCTGATCAATGACTCGGCCCATTTCGCCGCCAAGAGCATCGATTTCGCGGACAATCTGCCCTTTGGCAACCCCGCCGATTGCCGGATTGCAACTCATCTGCCCGACCGTATCGCAGTTCATTGTCAGCAGAACAGTGCGAGCCCCGAGGCGAGCCGACGACAGGGCTGCTTCACAGCCCGCATGGCCGGCTCCAATGACAGCGACATCGAAATCGTAAAAGCATGTATTCATCAACGCAGGATATCAGAACGAGGATCTGCGATGAAGCAGGCACTGCTTCTGTACGTTTGGTGAAGCCCGTCTGGCGCCGGCTCCAATCAGTTGCCGCCGCCATTCCATGTTCACGTGCGATTGGCTCGTGCTCGCTAGAGTTCATAAATGATGCAAATTTACTGTCGGCGATAATTGAAAAAAAACACAAAGTTCTCGTGGAAAACAAAATGAACCATATTCGCGTCGTGTATTGCAAAAACGATATCTTCGGTGCAGAATGTGCTCTCTACTGCAACGCATTGTGTGTTGTGGTTGAAAATGAATCGCCACGTGTTACGGCGATGCAGAGACCTGCCTTCGATAAAGGGAACAGTAATGAAGAATTGTCTGGTGACGGGAACAATGGCGATCTTCGCTTGCTGCGCGTTAATCGGGCTGGCTCAGGAAGGAACCAAGCCAGCCGCGAAACCAGCTCAAGCAGAACAGGAAAAGGGTCGACTTCCTGCAAACTACGGAAAACTGGGGCTGACCGAAGCCCAGAAGAACTCGATTTACGAAGTCCAGAAAAAGTACAAGAGCCAGTTGGATGACCTGGAAAAGCAATTAGACGCACTGAAGTCCAAGCGAGATGGCGAAATTGAAATGGTCTTGAGCGATGCTCAACGCAAAATCTTGAAAGACCTCGTTGATGCGGCCAAGGAAGCGAAGAAGCCCAAGAAGGGGGCCGAAGTGGACAAGGAAGGGGCGGAGAAAGCTCCGGAACCCAAAAAGTAATTTCAATGCGTCGGAAGACAATCGAAACTCGGCCGTGCCTCTTTGGTGCGGCTGTGATTTTTTCCAGAGACAGGCAATCCCGCTGGGTTTCTTTCAGAAAAAGCACTTTCGGCCTGCAATTGACGTTAGTCAAAATGCTGTAAAACCTGTGGTGGAATCGTGCGATCTGGAACCGATGGTGTTGACTCGACGGCATTTTCTAGTTTGAATCTCAAGCTTAAGTATGCTGTCGGAGGATTGACGAGACTTTTTTCAAGGGGGTTCTCATGTCCCTGCACGGATGCACCTCGGGGCTGTTGGTTGTTTTCGCGATCGTTGGAGCCACGTTTGCTCAGGATCCCGAAGCGGACAAACTCAAGAAGGATGCCGAAGCTGCGTACCAGTCGGCGGACTTCGCGAAGTGTCTGGAACTGACTACTCGCGTCCTCTCGCAAAACCCCAAAGATCACCTGGCCCTGTACCTACGCGCAAGTGCTCACGTTGAACTGGGTGTGGTTCGACGGGATGGCAAAGAACTGCGGTTGGGGATTGAGGATGCTCGCGAGTCGCTGAGAGCGGGTGGCAGCAATGAAATCAACTACTACCTCCCCTACATGTACGGGATGACATCGCTCGCCAATCTCGAAGGCCGCAAAGAACATGCGGATGTCGTGGTGCAGGTCGGCAAAACTGTTCTGGATCGTCCAAATCTGACCCCCGAGCAACGAGCGAACACGCTTTATCAACGAGCCGCTGCCTATATCCATCTGAAAAATATGGATGCAGCCGCCCAGGATTATCAGGCAGCGATCAAGATTTACCCGGGCCATCTCGGTTCGCATGTTGGCCTGGCTGAAGGGTATGTCGTGGCCGGAAAGCCTGACAAAGCTCTGGAAGCCTTCACACATGCCGTGGAAACATTTCCGAACAATCCACTGGTCTTTAACAATCGCGGATTATTTCTGCAGCACCAGGGCCGATACAAAGAGGCCGCCGCCGACTTCAACAAGGCGTTGCAGATCGATCCGAAGTATGCCGTTGCCTACGCCAATCGCGGATTCACATCGCAGTCGGAACGAAATCTTCCTGCTGCCGAAGCGGATTACAGCGAAGCCATCAAGCTCGATCCGAAGCACCCGCTGTTCTACAGCCTGAGGGGGACTTGTCGGCTTTCACAGTTGAATGTCAACGGAGCGGTTGAAGATTACAACCAGGCAATCCGTCTGGATCCCCAGAACCCGGTCGCTCAGGCAGACCTTGGTTTCGCGAAGTTTTTCGCTCGCGACTATGCCGGTGCGCTGGCGTCGTTTGATCAATCTCTCGCCATGAATGCAGGGATGCGGTACCTGAATCCCTGGCGGTCATGGATACTCGTGCTGCAGGGAAAAGTAGACTCGCTTCCGCCAATCCTTGAAGCGACGATCAAGCGTCCTGAAGGTGAACGTGACTGGATTGATCAGCTTGTTCTGTTCCTGAATGGAAAGATCTCGGAGCAGGATCTGGTGAAGGCTGTTGATAAGGCCGAGACCCCTGCCCTGAAGAATGCTCAACTGGCCGAAGCCTACTACTTCATTGCCGAAAGACGAGCACAGGCGGGTGACAAGGCAAACGCAAAAGCCTTTTATGAACAAGTCTTGAAGACGAACACGGTCGATCTTTCGGCATACCGCGGAGCACAATTCGCAATCCGGGCAGGAAACTGACGAAGCAGGCCGCGAGTCCAGATCCGTTCGCCATAGCGGCGATCAGATAGCCCGCGCTTCCAACCTCGCGGAAATCATTGATGACATCCCCCTATCTCGAACTTGTCGCATCGTTGCGACAGGCGTTTCCTCAACCCGTGTCTGATCGGGTTCATGACGCCTATTTCGTATTCTCATTCCTGCGAGCGCTCGATCAACTCGACGCCATGAAGTCTGTCTCGCCGCTGCTCGGCACTCCCGCAGTGCTCGATTACGATCTCGCGCGACAGTCGCGCGTCGACGATGCACCTCAATCGCTGGAACATGTGACACAGATGCTGGTCCAGCATCTCTCTGGACTGTTCATCTGGGGGCACCCACGTGCTCAGATCAACGTGGTCCCACCACCGACGATTGCCAGTGTGATCGGGGGGCTACTCCCTTCCATTTACAATCCGAATCTGGTGAGTGAAGAATCTTCGAAACAGGTGGCAGTCGCAGAGGTGGAAGTCTCGTCGATGACCGCCTCGATGATTGGTTACGACGCCGCAAAGTCTGCTGGATTATTCACGTTTGGTGGAACCGCCACCGTCCTGTACGGCGTGAAGCTGGGGCTGGCAAAAGCTTGTCCTGAAAGCAGTCGAAAGGGCCATCGTGAACGCGTCGTGATCCTTTGTTCAGAGCGAGCTCACTATGCCTGTTTGACTGTGGCAAACTGGCTGGGAATCGGACAAGACAACGTCATCCAGGTCCCCTGCTCGCCAGAAAATGAGATCAGGACGTGCCTGCTGGAGACGATGGCTCGTGAAGTTCTCGCTGGTGGCGGGAAGATTGCTGCCATCGTCGCCACCATGGGGACAACAGATCACTTCGGGTTGGATGACCTGGGGACGATTCACGACATTCGTAATCGACTGGTTGATGAATTCCACCTGGATTACGTCCCGCATATTCATGCGGATGCTGTCATCGGCTGGGCATGGTCTGTCTTCAACGACTATGATTTTCATAGCAATCCACTCGACTTCCGGCCTCGCACAGTCCGAGCCCTTGCCGGGGCACGCAGGCGAATCCAGCAGTTGCCGATGGCTGATTCTGTCGGTATCGATTTTCACAAAACCGGATTCTGCCCGTATATCTCGACGCTGTTCCTCGTGAAGAATGCTCACGATCTGGAACTGATTTCACGAGAACAGTCAGACACTCCGTATCTGTTTCACGACGGGCACTATCATCCGGGACGCTATACGCTGGAAACATCGCGCAGTGGCAGCGGCGCACTGGCGGCACTGGCCAATCTGAGACTGTTTGGAAAGAACGGCCTTCGGTCATTGCTGGGACATGTCGTCGCCATGGCCGAAGAACTTCGAGAACACCTTGAGGGCCATGCTGCCACCACGGTTGTGAATCGAGGCAACTTTGGACCGGTGACGTTGTTTCGCGTCTATCCTGATGGCATCGACACATTCAGTATTGCCGAGCACGAACTGAAGGATGCTTCGTACCGCGAGAAACTGCTCGCTCATAACGAATACAACCGTCGAATCTTTCACCTCGTCCAGGCCGATGCATTGAAAGGCGAAGGAGTCGTCATTTCTCTGACGGACTGTTATCGCGAGACGGATTACGGCGAACCGATGGTTGCCCTCAAGAGCTACATCCTGAGTCCGTTTGCGGAAGAACAGTACGTCGATTCGGTGCTGGAATCACTCTGGAAAGCTCGCGCCAAAATCGCAGCCGAGGATCGTGGCTGAACAGTGAATTTATGGTCGTGGATGCGTACGATGGCGCGGATATTCGATTTTCAATTCCCGCCTCCAGGAGACTGCATTCATGATCCGCAGATTTTCGTTGATGGTATTCGCAGCCAGTCTGATCTGTTATTCGATTGTTCGAGCCGACTCGCTGAATGTTCTTTCCGACGAAGAAAAAAGGGACGGGTTTGAACTGCTGTTCAACGGTCGCGATCTGGAAGGCTGGAACCAGGCCGGTAACTGGAAAGTTGAAGACGGGGTCTTCGGTCGGGCCGATAAAGGGGGGGGAATCACCTACAAGGTTAAGCCGATACCCGACAATTTCGAACTGCGATTCGACTGGAAAGTCGGCCCGGGAAGCAACAGCGGGGTTTACTACCGTCCGGGACAGTACGAATACCAGGTCCTCGATAACGCCAAGCATGGCGACGGGAAGAATCCTCGCACGAGTGCCGCTTCGTTGTATTTCTGCATGCCACCATCGAAAGATGCGACCAAGCCAGTCGGGGAATGGAATTCTGGGCGCATTATCTGTCAGGGGACCGTCATTCAGCATTGGCTGAACGGGGTCAAGGTCGTGGACTTCGACTACACCGATCCGAAATACAAATTCGAAGTCGAACTTCTGGATATTCGTGGTGCCGATCTGTCCAAGCGTGGGGCACAGCTACACCTGCAGGATCATGGTGATCCCGTCTGGTATCGCAACGTGAAACTGCGAACATTGACGACAGAAATCAAGCTCGATCGAACCCCTGTTACGCCTGCCGCGGTTCCCGCTGAGAAGTTGAAGTACGAGCAGGAATTCCTTGAAAAAGGGAAGAAGCAACGCGAAGAAAAAAAGGCCAAGGAAGCAAAGTAATTCTTTGCGCTTTTTCATCGTCACGTTTCTGATCGCCAATGGAATGTCATGTCCACGATGCCTCTGGTGACGACCATTTCGTCGCCAGAGGTGCGACCAGCGCACTATGGGCCATCAGTGGTCGCTGTCTCTTTGATTGACCTCGCAGCAATCAGGATTCGACAACCAGAACAGAATTCTGGGCTTGGCGGCGATAGATCAGCATGCGGACAATCGCAGCCGAGACGATGGCGGGTCCGACAGGTCCGGGCGTCAGCCAGAGCCACCAGACGAGACCCAGCAGCAACCAGGCGATGCTTGTTCGTGCGCTGAGCCATTCTCCCCACTCCAGTCGAATCAATCGCCGGAACAAGGGGATGGCAACGAGGCATAGCAGGCAGGCTCCGACGCCGTTCACCCATCGCCGATCGAGCATCCAGAAATTGACTGACGGATTGTCCAGCGACACCGCTACTCGCATGGCATGCGGCAAGTCGACAAACTGATCATTAAGCTGCATTCCTCGCTGTTCCGGGGAAGTGGTACTGCCAGTCAGCGAAGATGGCTCAAGTTGATTTAAGGTAGGAACCATTCGATTCCACCGGTCCAGTAATGCGAGCATTGTCGCATCCGACCTTGCCAGTCCTTTGGGAAGTCTCGCGGTGATCTGCAATTGCAGATCGAAGATCAGCCGTCGATTTGCTGCGGCAGCCCGCGGATCACTACCAAGACTTTCTTGCCGTCCCAGCAACATTTCCAGTCGATCGAGTGCGGCGTCCATCCAATCCAGATCGCGAGACCCATCGCGAATAATCGTCATCCCATCTCGAAATGGAATCACTGTTACCAGAGTTTTCGTTACATCAATATGAACAGCCTTGGGCAACGTTTCGTTTTGGATTCGCGCCAGTCCAGTACTCTGCGGAGTCGGCTGTTCCCAGTTCAACACCAGAAGCGACTCACGACCACCGCCAGCCAGTGGAATCAGCAGTTTTCCGTCAACAGGCACAGGTAATGGCAATGGACGCTCATCCAGAAACGCGGCGACCATCTGGAATCCGTCAGGCACTTCGAACTGAATGGAATCTCGCGTTTGTGAGAGGTATGCCCGAGTCACTCCGAAACGCCCCCCCTGCTCTGTCAACCATAGAGAATGGTCAATCAATCGAATCTCGGGGTGTTCCATGTGAGTGATCGACTGGTTACGCCGCAATCGAATCGGCAGTGAAGCCAGCTGATACTCGGCCGCAGTCGATTCCGAGCGGAATTCGTCGAGGATTTCCTCGGCCCAAACGGGTAATTCGTCAGGTTTCAGTTCGGTACCTTCCAGCGGAGTCCATGCGTCAGCCGGACTGATCATCAGATGAATCTGTTGTGAAATTGCTTCCTGAGGTTCCGGGAACGGCAATTCCCAATCCCCTTTGGACGGTTCGTCGATGACCGATTCGAACGAGATCAAAACTTCACCAGGATCGGGCATCAGCGTCAGATCGAGACGACGACGACCATCGACCGGTTCATGCCAGTTCGCGTCCGCCCGATCAACCCGTACACGAGCAGGATCGTATGTGGCAGGGAACAACACTCCCATGCGTCTGGGCGATTCGCCTTCAGGAGCCAGTTTCAATTGTCCAGCGAGCTTCCATGTTGCCCCTTCACCTCGAGTCAACGCAGCGGCAGCGCGCACTGTACAACGTGCCTGGACAGCCGAAACGCGAATCGACGTTTTCGGGTCGGGATCAGCAGTCTGATATCGGGCCACCAGTTGCTTGCCGTCGGTTTCAACCGTCTCGTCCGGCTCAAAATCGGGAACTCCGCGCGGAAGTGTCAGATCAACTTCGACATCCTGTTCGTGAAACAGTTCCCAGCGAGATTCGACGAGTTCCGCTTCTTCACAGCGGACAAAAGGAAGAGGTGTCACTCGCCCGTAGCGAGTCGGCAGGCTTCCCTTTAAGACAAGTTGCTGGATGCCAGTTGTCTTGTCGCTCAGGAACAATACGACTCGTGTCGGCGATGCACCAACTCGATTCTCGGACCAGCGAACCAGGCGTTCAGCCCCCCCTTCGATGACAGAGATTGATTCGATCTGCAATCGTCGATCAACGAGCAGGAAATGCTGATAGACAGGGGCCTGTGATGTTTCAAGTCGAGCGTTGACAGTCCATTCCAGCCGACGACGTCCAATGGTTCCAGTTTGACTCCACGACAGGACTCGCCGCCGGGGAACTTGTGGCGAAACCGTGAACTGTGCCGTTGATGCTTCACGCGGTTGAAATAGTAATTGCAATCGACCCGTAGGCGGGGAATCCCCCCAGGCCTGCAGAAAGTCTGCTGACGAGACAGCGCCGAGAAGATCAACTTCCAGATTCTGATGTTCCAGGCGGTACTCAGGCGGCGAACTGACGCACCACCAGTTCTGAATCGTTGTGACCTTGGTTCCTGGCGATTTCGTAACGGAGACCTGGGGTAATGGCAAATGAGCTATCCCCTCTGCCATGGCGAGTTGAATCGTACCATCGATCGTGAATCGACTGCGTTGCGGCTCTGAAAAGACGATCCGCAGCCGCTGCGTTCCCTGAGCATCGGTCGTCAATTCGGAACGCAACATGTTCGTTGCACGAATGTCTCCTTCGCGGACAAGGCTCCTTGGAGGCAAGTCGAATTCGACGAAATCAAATTGCCCTTCGGTCGGCTCGCAACGCATTCGGAAACGCAATTCGCCATGAGTCGATCGCAAATCCAGTGACTGCAATTGAGAGACTTCCAGTCGTTGAACTCGCGACTCTGGGGCACTCTGTGACCAACGCACATCGACTGTTGTGGTGGAACCGAGATCGATATCAAAAGTCTGTTTGTCGGCTGAAGCGTCTGTCGCACCTTGAACACCCGTGGCCTCAAAGAAAACCACGGACTCGGGCAATTTCATCGTCCAGTGCGAAGCAGCGACACCCGGAACCTTCGACTGAAAACTGCCTCCCAGTGCGTTACGAGTTCCAACTCGCTTCAAATCGAGTTCGATATCGAGCGTCTGGGGACCTTGGGCGTCATCATCAGTTTTGGCGTTCCATGTGATGCGGAAACCGCGTCCATCCGGTGCGATCTGTGCCGGGTGGGCATTTCCATTGATTCGACACGCATCCATCCCAGTCAGGAATGCTTCGGTAACAGGCAGAAGGATCTGATGGTCACCCGATCGATCCAGAAGGTGGACCTTGAATTTCGCCTGCAGCGAATCAGCTCCCCCCGACTTTGTTGCCAGGTTGTAACTGGCCGATGCAATCAACGAACGGGGGAGTTGCGTCGGAATGCGGGCGGATTCTTTAAGAGTCGTCAGTAGTTTCTGTGGCAGATAGACCAGTGGAAGTTCGGTGGAAGGCTTACCATCCGCATCGACGGGAACAAGGACCGGAAATCGCGGTGCGGCAGGTTTCAACTGCGTCAACGGAGGAACCGAAATCGAAGGCTCCTGTGCCACAGCCGATGTCAAACCAATAAGAAGCATGACGCTCGCAGGGGCTCCCCAGTCGAAACTGTGCGTGCTTCCCATGGGGACAACCAGCGAAGGTTCTCGTCGTTGCGAGATCAACGACTTCCGAGGTGACAGCAGGGCAATCACGGTTCCCGCTATCGCTCCACCAAACATTTCGGCATACGGCGACGGTGCAAAGCAGGCTCCTGATGCCATCAGCGCCAGCCAGTAGGCAGCCAGCCGATCGCGGTACTTCCAACCAACCATTCGGACCAGGATTCCCAGCATGAGATTGACGACGAGTGCAATCCAGGCCAGCAGGCGAGTCTGTCGCGTCTGCCAGGTTTCGAGAATAATCTCGGTTGGAACGAGTGCAGAGATCGATTCGTGAACGTGCCATTCTGCGGGGGCAATCAATTCTCGTGTGAAGTCCCCTGCCCCATGATCTGTCGAACGGCCTGGATTGAAAAACTCGCGCCAGGATTCCATTGCGAACGGATTGAAAAAGGCTTCGTCACCTGACCGCCCCAGCGGCCCGAACAGTTTTTCAGTCCAGGACGAACTTGATAGCGGGTGAGTCAATCGGACACCAACCGGCTCAGAATAGATCTTTACTGTAGGAGGAAGAGCGAATTCCCAGGTGAACCCCAGGACTGTTGCAGAAATCTGCGGAACCATGATTCGATGAACATCTCGAATCCCGCCACCCTTCGAGGGGACTCGATAGAGCAGTTCCACGACGTCACGCCGTGGGGCATCCAGATCGGAAAGCAGCAGTTCGTCCCCCTGATAATTGGGAACAGTCGCCTGCCCTGCGATCGTGACCTGCTGAAGTGCAGCGGCGGGTGGTAGCAGGATACGAAGTTCGTCGCTGGCAGTACCGTTCTCAAGACGGATCTGAGCACGATACAGGTCGAACCCCTGCGGGTTTGACGACAGCAGGGATCGCAGGCGCAGTGAGACCATCGTGGGAAACTCACGCGAACGTTCCGGATTCTTCAGTGTCAGCGACAATGATGCGGCCGGATTATCGAATGACCATTCCCGAACACGTTCATTCGAGATGGCTTCGATGGCTGACGGTGGTTCAACTGCAGGATCCTCCGGAACGCCTGCAATCGTCTTTGCCGGGACGACATCCATCGCCGTGGAATCGATCAAAAGATCAAGCGAACCGGGATGTCTCAGGACGACCTGTGATTTACGATCCATCGATTGTGGAACAACGAGCAATGCTGGACGTGAAACCGGATTCCAGCGGTTTTCTCGCCTTCCTTCGATCTGAATGGATCCGGCTGGAATCGGTGGAAGCCGAAGCTCCCAGAGTTCGCCGACCTCAGGACAACTCCAGTCGACATGCTGGGCGACAGGCAGTCGATGAGCAATCAGTTCTCCCTGCCGTGGGGCGACAATCGACCAGCGGATTTCAGCACCCGGCGGGGCAGGCTGAGTCAGGTAGACCAGCAATCGATCGATCGGTGCTCCTTCAGCGGTACACCGGATTCGGTACAGTTCCAGGTATTCACCCGGCGTCGCAACGATGACTGTCTGATTCGACGCAGCAACACGACGTAATCGCGAAACGAGTTGCATACTGCCGCCACCGTCCGTCGATTCCCGTCGAAACCAGTATTCACTCTGGTTCTGACTCACCTTTCTTGGCGTCAGTGATGACATGACGTCTGGCGTCGAAACTCGTTCCAGGCGTGCATCGTCAGACATGTACGGTGAGTACTCGGCGGGGACGACCAATCCCAGCATACTCTCAACAGAGTGGCAGTTTGTGGGATGCGGTAGTGGGACAGGAATCGACGTCCCGGCAGCAACTGGCCGCCGGCGAGCCAAGACACGAATCGTCCGAGGAACAGTCGGGGCCAGCGCTTCAAGAAACTCGATCGTCAGCAGCGACTGTCCACCGGACTGAACCGCCAGATCCCAGCCTGCAAGTCGCGCCGTACCGAGTTCCGTCGGTAGACGCACATCGGTGATTTCCCAATCCGAGGGGAACTGGCATTCCGTCTGAAACACGCCGCCACTGGAGGCCGTCCACGTCAAGTCCGCCACCAGCGTCCAGGTGGATTCACTCATCTCGAACAAGCAATGTGCCTGCGCAGCCAATGAGGCTTGCGGTCGTCCGACATCCAACACCAGTTGAGCATCAGGAAGCATTTGCACAAACGTATAACTCTCACCATCGGGCGTTAGTGTCGCGGGAGTCTGCTGTCGGAATCCCGATGGTCGAAATGAACGAAGTTGCAGCGGCGCAACAATCGTCAACGTGTGTCTGCCTCCCGCGAAGACACCACCCTTCACCGCGATCTGTGGCGAAACCATGGGCGAGTTTGGCTTTTGAACGGCCACCCCATCGATGCGGATCGGACGACTGCGGCCGAGCAACGGACCGGGGAGTCGAACTTGCATCGTCCCAGTCGCCTCGGCTTTGTTCGGACGTGTCCAGTTCAGCGATACATCCTGGCCATAGGTCACGGCGTAGACATCCACACTGGCCGGAACGGTAAACGTCAGTTCCGTAACCGGTGTGTCGAACACTTCCACCTGAAAGACCGTTTGAAACCGCAGGTCCTGTTCCCGAACGATCGCTCCGAGTTCGTGTTCAAACAAAATGGATGGAGGTTGGTCGACCTTGGGACGCGTTGGTGTGATCGCAACACGGCAGCGACGTTCACTTCCTGCATGGATTCGCCAGGTCTGCCAATTTGCATCAGACCCCTCATCAATCCGGCGCGCTTCCGGTGTCGCTCGAAGTACCTGATCGCGAGGAAGTCGCAGGTCGATCGTAGAAATTGCCGCGGCAGGAAGTTGCAGATCAAAATGAAGTTCGTCTGCGAGAAGACGTCCCGCAGCACTCCAGTTCATCTGAATCTCACCTTTCGGTTGGTCGGCGAGCAACCACGAGAATCCCGATTCATCGGTCCCCCAAACAGCTTCGCGATCAACCCAACTGAAACTTCGGACAGCGAGATTGAATTGACCGAGCGGTAACAGCACGGGGCTCGAACCGACTCGCTGAACGGTCAATCTCGCTCGACCATCGCGTAGCGCCTGACCCGTCAACGTGGCAGAATAATGAGCCGTCGTCAGTTGCGCAGGTCTCGGTGCAGGTTGCTCTGCTTCGTTCGCACTCAGTAACTGTTCGAACTCATTGCGCGGTATTGCAATCAGTGATTTGGCTTCATTGGACCACGCAGCAGGTCGATCGGCGGGAACATCAATCCGCTGGATTTTTGATTCCGCAAAACTGGGTGGGGCAGCATCAATCGGGGCGTTAGAGATCCCGAAAACAATGACCACAAGGATCGTCACGCGTATCAGGTTCAGTACTGAGCGAAGCGTGACACGATCATTTAGCATGACATGCGGGACTGACGTCATGACACGCCGCTCCCGGATTCCACGCGAATTCCCTGGCTGCTATCCGAGATCGGGGGACGCAGAGTTGTGGATT